>PDQT01000087.1 GCA_002747875.1 bacterium DOLZORAL124_64_63 | reverse complement strand
TTGTTCTTGATTCTGCGGTCCCGTTGCGATATGGTGCGTAAATTGGAAATACCACCTAAAGAAAACGGTTACATGAGGAGTTAGGGAATGATCCGAATCCCCGCCAAGCAAGGCCTGTCGGCTCTGGCGCTACTGGGCGCGGCGCTGCTGTGGGCCACCCCCGGCGCGGCCGGCAACCTGGAACAGGTGCTGACCGCCGAGGCCGACCGCCTGCAACTGGCTCAGGCCTCCCAGGAACGCATTGACCAGGTGGTTGACGAAACCAACGATCTGGCCACCGAATACAAGCAGCTGCTCAAGCAGATCGATGGGCTGGATGTCTACAACGACTACCTGGAGCGGCAGATCGCCGGCCAGGAGCAGGAGTTGCAGACCCTGGACAACAGCCTGAACCAGGTGGGGGTCATCGAACGGCAGATCATGCCCCTGATGATCCACATGCTGGACGGGCTGGAGCAGTTCATCCAGCTGGACACGCCCTTCCTGATGGCCGAGCGCATGGATCGCGTCAGCCGTCTGCGGGGCATCATGGAGCGCGCCGACGTCACGCTGGCCGAGAAGTTCCGGCGCCTGACCGAAGCCTTCCAGATCGAGAACGACTTCGGCCGCACCATCGAGGTGTACAAGGACGCGCTGCAGATCGACGGCGCCACCCTTGAGGTGAACGTGCTGCGCCTGGGGCGCGTGGGCCTTTATTACCAGACCAACGACGCCAGCGCCACCGGGCGCTGGGACGCCGACAGCAAGCAGTGGGTGAAGCTGTCCGACGGCAACGCCCGCAACCAGGTGCGTCAGGGTATCCGCATCGCCAGGAAACTGGTGGCGCCGGATCTGTTGTTGCTTGAAGTGCCGGCCCCGGAGGTGAGCGGATCATGAAAAAGCTGATTTTCATCCTTGTGGGCCTGCTGATGGCCGTGTCCGCTCTGCCCGCCCTGGCCCAGGAGCCCACCAGTCTGGACGAGCTTCTCAAGCAGGTGCGCGAAGGCCGCACCACCGACAAGCAGGAGCATCGCCGGCGCGAGGCCGAATTCCGCGCCGCCCGCGATCAGCAACAGAAACTGCTGAACGACGCCCGGGCCCGCCTGCGCGCCGCCGAACGCAAGAGCGATCAGCTGGAGCAGCAATACAACAAGAACGATCTGCGCATCGTGGACGTGAGCGAGCAGTTGGACCGCCGCCTGGGCAGCATGAAGGAACTGTTCGGCGTGCTGCAGCAGGTCAGCGGCGACACCCAGGGTCTGCTGGAGAACAGCCTGACCAGCGCCCAGTTCAAGAACCGCAGCAACTTCCTGGTGGGCCTGAACAGCAAGCTCAGCAGCGACAGCGATCTGCCCACCATCGAGGAAATCGAGCAGCTGTGGTATCTCCTGCAGCAGGAGATGACCGAGACGGGCAAGGTCGTGAAATTCCCCGCCACCGTCATCGCCGCCGACGGCACCAAACTGCAGCAGGACGTGGTGCGCGTGGGCGCGTTCAACCTCGTCTCCGCAAACGGCTATCTGCAGTACACGCCGGAGACCGGCAACATCTCCGAGCTGAGCCGCCAGCCCCAGGGCCGCTACACCAAGACGGCCAAGGCCCTGGAGAGCGCCGCCAGCGGCCACGTGCTGTTCGGCGTGGACCCCACCCGGGGCCAGATCCTGACCACCTACCTGGACCGCCCCAGCCTGCGGGAGCGCGTGGCCCAGGGCGGTGTCGTGGGCTACGTGATCATCGGTCTGGGGATCATCGGTCTGCTGCTGAGCCTGGAACGGTTGATCAGCCTGTCGCTGGTCAGCGCCAAGGTCAGCTCCCAGCTCCAGAGCGACACGCCCAAGGAAGACAACCCGCTGGGCCGTGTCCTGAAGGTGGCGCAGGACCTGAAGACCAGCGACACCGAAACCCTGGAGCTGAAGCTGGGTGAAGCGGTCTTCCGCGAGATGCCCAAGCTGACCCGCTCCCTCCTGTTCATCAAGATCATCAGCGTGGTCTCTCCGCTGCTGGGGCTGCTCGGAACGGTGACCGGCATGATCGTCACCTTCCAGGCCATCACCCTGTTCGGCACAGGTGACCCGAAGCTCATGGCCGGCGGTATCTCCACGGCCCTGGTCACCACGGTGCTGGGTCTGACGGTGGCCATCCCCATCGTGCTGCTGCACACCCTGGTTTCGGGGCGCAGCAAGCGGGTCCTGCACATCCTGCAGGAACAGAGCGCCGGCATCGTGGCCGCGCGTTCGGAGCAGGGCAGCCCGGAGAGGAGCTAGGCCATGCAGTGGATGTTCGATTCTTACATCGCCATCCGGGACTTCATGGAGCTGGGCGGGCCCGTGCTGAATGTCATCGCCTTCGTCATCCTGTGGATGTGGGTGCTGATCATCGAGCGGGTGGTCTTCTTCCGCCGGGAGTTCCCGCGGCAGGTGCGCGCCCAGCTGGCCGATTGGGAAAACCGTGGCGAACACCACAGCTGGCACGCGCGCATGGTGCGCCGGGCCATGCTGTCACGCCTGAAGGAAGCGGCCGGCGGATCCGTATCCATGATCAAGACCCTGGTGGCCCTGTGCCCCCTGCTGGGCCTGGTGGGCACCGTCACGGGCATGATCGATGTCTTCGATGTGCTGTCCATTGCCGGCACCGGCAACGCGCGCAGCATGGCCGCGGGTGTCTCCAAGGCCACCATCCCCACCATGGCCGGCATGGTGGGCGCCCTGTTCGGCGTGCTGGCCGTCACCTGGATCACGCGCACCAGCACCAAAGCCGTCAAGAAGCTGGACGACATCTTCGTCACCGACTGATAGAAGGATTACCATGAGAAACCGATTCATGGCCATGCAGCAGGAAGAAGAAGAGCAGGAGATCAACATCACCCCCATGCTGGATGTGGTGTTCATCATGCTCATCTTCTTCATCGTGACCGCCTCGTTCGTCAAGGAGGCGGGCATCGACGTGAACAAGCCCCAGGGGCAGACCGCCGTGGCCAAAGAGAAGGCCAATATCCTGATCGCCATCGACAGCGAGGGCGCCATCTGGATCGATCGGCGGCAGGTGGATCCCCGGGCGGTGCGGGCCAATATCGAACGCCTGCACGCGGAGAATCCCCAGGGCACGGTGGTCATCCAGGCGGACCGGGACGCCCGCACCGGCGTGCTGGTGGGCGTGATGGACGCGGCGCGCCTAGCCGGCGTCTACGATGTGGCTATCGCCGCCAACGAGGGTCCCTAGCATGATTGCACGGTATCTGATTGCGCTGGTTCTGGGGGCTGTCGTCACCGTCGGCGTGCTGTTCACCATGCAGGTGCTGGTGGCCGCGCCCCAGGCCAAACTGGACGAGGGGGGCTCGCGCCACTTCGTGGACTTCGTGCGGGTTCAGCGCGATGAAACGGTCAAGATCAAGGAACGCCGCCGCAAGAAACCCACCGTCCCGGACGCGCCGCCGCCCCAGGCCATACCCCAGCGCGTGGACAACATGAGCGAGGCCCAAGTGGCCGTTTCCATGCCCGCCGCCCCGGTGGATATGGGGATGGAGATGAGCGTCTCGGGTCTGGGTCTGGCCACCAGCGACGGCGAGTACCTGCCCATCGTGAAGATCGAGCCGGTGTACCCGCGGGTGGCCCGTAGCCGCGGTATCGAAGGCTACTGCCTGGTGGAATACACGGTGACCACCACCGGCACCACCAAGGACATCATGGTGATCGAGGCCGACCCGCGCGGCATCTTCAACAGCGTGAGCATCGCCGCGGCCAAGAAATTCAAGTACCGCCCCCGCGTCGTCAACGGCGCCGCCATCGAGGTGCAGGGCGTGCGCAACCTCTTCATATTCAAGCTGGAGAAGTGACCCGGATGGCGCGCAGGTTCGCTCATATCCTCATCGTTGCGGTGCTGATGCTGATGCTGATGCTGACGACCGGCACCGCCCTGGCCGGCGGCCCCACCATACGCCAGAAGGTCTACGAAAAGCTGAGCCGGGCCCAAGAGGCCGTCGAGGCCCAGGAATACGACAAGGCCAACCGTCTGCTGGAAGATGTGGCCAAGTACAAGGACCTGAGCCCCAACGAGACCGCCCAGCTGTACAACGCCTTCGGCTACACCTACTTCAATCAGGAACGCTACGCCGACGCCGCCCAGGCCTACGAGAAGGT
>PDQT01000158.1 GCA_002747875.1 bacterium DOLZORAL124_64_63 | reverse complement strand
TCGATTGAGTATAGAGGAGATGTTTGGGGAGCGGCTATTCCCGGATGACGTGGATCTGCCGCCGCGCTGGCGGCAGTACTACAGGCGCGAGGTTGAGACGGTGGCTTTACCAATCAATCGGCGGCATGATTTGAGATTTGCCTTCTGATTCCCGCTAAAACAATGAGAACAAGGGGTTAGGTGTGTTCAGATCGGGCTGAAATCGATCCTATCACCGTCCACCCAGGCTCCATGCAGAGCCAGGACGCGTTCTGGGTGATCTATTTCCGCCCACGAGGCTGGGCGGCTGTCAACGGAAGTAGATCGATCAACAATTTCAGGGGCACAACCTACAGATTTCTGGTGGCGCCCAGACACCGGATTATCCTACTCTTCCCGGAACCCAACCCCGCCCCCGAAAGGAAGCCCAGATGCGCCCTGAGTCCCCCCGGCACCCCGCCCCCCTCCTGATGGCCCTGGTCAGCCTACTGCCCTTGGTCGGCCTGCTGACCCTGATCGGCCTACTGCCCCTCGCCACCGGCTGCGCCTCACAACGCCCCACACCCACCTCCCCAACCTCTCCTCCCACCCCGGCCATCCCAAACTCCCCCACCATCCCCGGCTATCTAGCCGAGAGATCCGACCTCAGAAACCTGGACACCAGCAGCCTGCGCGGGCGGCGCATCCTGCTGGACCCGGGTCACGGGGGTTTTTTCCCGGGCGCCCTCGGCCCCGATGGACTGACCGAAGCCGAGGTCAACCTGGGCGTGGCCCTGTACCTGCGCGGCATGCTCGAATGGGCCGGTGCCGAAGTGTACCTGACGCGCAGCGCCGATGTGGACTTCCTGAGCCCCGCCGACAGCACCTTGAGCCACGATCTAAACTTCAGAGTCTCTCTCATAGATTCCCTGCAACCCGATGTATTTTTGTCAATTCACCACAACAGCACCGCATCAAAAGACCCGGACATCAACGAGACCCAGACCTACTATCCCCTGGGCGATGACGGGGCCAGCCTGGACCTGGCGCGTAGCATCCATCGGCACCTGGTGCGCAATCTCAGCATCAGCCCGGCCAAGATCCTGCCGGGCAATTTCCTTGTTCTGCGGAAGGCCGGTGTGCCCGCGGTCCTGGGTGAGCCGGCCATGATCTCCAATCCCGTCATCGAAAGCCGCCTGAGCCTCGCAGCCAGCCATGAACTGGAGGCCCAGGCCTACTTCCAGGGGCTGCTGGACTATTTTTCCCGCGGTCGGCCCCGCTGGCACGGACCGGTGGCCTGCGGGGACACCTTGCACCTAGCCGCCTCCGAGGACCAAGCAGCCCTTTTCTTCACCTTCCAGGCCGATGCCAGCCCCAGCCGTCGAGCCCCTGGTCCGGATCCCGCCACTTTCGCCCTGACTCTGGACGGACGTCGAGAGGGTTTCGACCTGTCCCCCGACGGCCGCACTCTGACCTGGCGGCCCACCGAAGACCTGAGCCCCGGCACCCACCGCCTGGAACTGCGCGGCAGCAACATGGCGGGCCGGGCCACCCCCGTATGCGCCATCCATCTGCGGGCCGGCCAGGGGCGCCTGGTGGAACTGGAGATGTTTACCGAGGCCGCCCCCTCCCAGGTGCGTGTGCTGCGCTGGCGTAGCCAGGATGGGCGCCCCCTGCCCGCCGGCTTCCTGCATGGGAACCGAGGCCACCATCTGCCCACCCCCCCGGCGGCTGAGGGGTGCTTCCTGCTGGACGCGGATCTGGACGACACCGCCTGGCAGTTCCAGCCCCGGGACGGCGCCAAAAGGACTCCCGCCCCCATCGTCGCCCGGCATACCCTGTCCCGGGGCAGCCACCTGCGGCTGGCCACCATCGGCGAGAACCCCGTCTTCGCCTCCAGCCGGCGCCCTCCCCTGGGCTGGCGGCGGCGCCTGCCCCAACCGGGCAGCCCGCCCGGCGGCCCCATCATCATCCAGGATCCGGGCCGGCCTGTGTGGCTGGAGGCCGCTGGCCTGTTGCCCATGATCCGTCCCTCTCGCCCGGGAGAACCCGGCACGATGCCTACCACGTCACCCCTGTGGCGACCACGTCTGCTGCTGCCGTCCCTCTTTGACCGCACCATCGTGCTGGATCCCGCGGGCGGGGGCACCGTCGACCAGGGGCGCTTCCCCATGGGCGCACGCGGCGCTGACTGGAATCTGCAGACCGCTCGCCACTTAAAGACCCTGCTGGAAGGGGCCGGCGCCCGGGTTCTGCTGACCCGCCAGGCCGAAGAAGCCCCGGATCCCCGCGTCAAGGTTCTGCTGGAAAAGAGGAACGGCGCGGATCTTTTCCTGACCATCGGCCGCGCGCCGGTGGGCCAACCCGCCATCGTTCTGCACCACCCCGGCAGCGTGCTCGGTGAGCAAGGCGCCCTGGCGGTGACCCGGGCCCTGGCCCCCCTGGAACCCTGCAACATGGAATCCTCCTATGCCTACCTGCTGCGCCACACCTCCTGCCCGGCTCTGGAAGTGAACCTGCCTTCGCCCCTGGACACCGCGCAGGAATGGGTCCTGGGCTCGCCCGCCCGCCAGATGGCCCAGGCCCGGGCTCTGCTGCTGGCCTGCGCCGCCGTCTTCACGCCCCAAGGGAAACTGCCCCCCACCCTGACCGCCGACAGCGCTCTGGCCCTGCTGCCCACCCGCCCCCAGGCAGCGGACCTGGATCGCGCTCTGTGGGATGGGAATTTCCCCTGGCACCCACCCCGGCAGGACACGCAGATTTGGCAAGAAGAGCCCGAAGGCCTAACATCATGGCAGGACATCGGCTGGCCCGCTCAGGGCGGAACGCACACCCTGGAACTGCACTGGGGCGGCCACTGGCAACTTTGGCGGTTGGAAAACAAGCAAAACGGCTGGGAAGTGAAACTGATGATGGAAAACCGATGAGATGACACGGCACGGCCCCCAACAGCCCCCGCGTTTCTTCACCACCCGGGCTCAAGCAAAGGAAAAAGCCCGGGTGGGGCGCCGCCTAGGCTTGGCCGTGCTGGTCGCTCTGGCGCTGATCATCGGGGGCACGCTGCTTTCCCCCAGGGCCGAAGATCAGGAAATCCCCTTCCGCCATTACGGCGTGCGGGGCGAGCTGCGCATCATGCCCGAGTTGAGCATCGAGGAGGGGCACGACGCCCACCACCAGATCCCCCGGAGCCTGCAGGCGCCGCCACCGCCCAGCGTCATCGAGGACGAGCCCGAGTCCCCAAACGCCACTGAGCCCCTGCCCCCCCAGCAGGAAATCCGGAACCAGGAAGCCCGCGAGGAGATCGTCATCACCAACCCCGAGGCCCGGGAAGTGGCGCCGAAGCAGGTGGAGATGCATCTGCCCCAACAAAGCAATCCTGATTTCTACGTCTTGCACTACGAGCCCGCCCAGTACCCTCTGGACGCCTCATCGGAAGACCGGCGCCTTCCTGTCATCTTCGTCAAGGCCAGCATGTTCGTGGGGCCGGACGGCCGGGTGACCGATGTGCTCATCACCAGCACCAATGGCGGACAGGCCTTCGGTGACGAGGTCAGCGCGAAATTGAAAATGATGGAATTCGGTTGGCGGGTGGACCCCGGTCCGGGGCGCTGGATCAACACGACCTTCCACTTCCGCAGCCCTTACTTCCAGCCGGAAGGGAATTGAGGGCAGTGTGACTAACGCCCCCGCGTGCCCGGTTTTTCCCTGGTGTTCCCCGCGGCCGCTGCCGGCACCAGCGGATCTTTGCCCTCCAGGCTACTCTCCAGGCTACTCTCCAGCTCACCCTCCTGAACCTGCAGACTGTCCGGCTTCGCACCGTCGGTCAGGGCCCAGGCCTCGGAAAAAATGCCGGCAGGGAAGGGCTGGGCCCGGTCCCCGCGGAACACCCGCACGGTGCTCGCGAAGCTGTCCGGCCCTTTGGTCAGGATATCCCGATTGGCCAGGCGGCGGCTCAGAGCATCCTGCAACTGCGCTCGGTTGGTGGCACCACTCTGGTGCATGGTGTCCAGCAGCAAACGCATACTCTGGTAACTCTTGAAGGCCAGGTTCTTCGCTTCGCCCGGATACTTCTTGCCGTCCCAGCCCGCGTTGAAGTCACCGGTCCAGAGCGTCGGAAAAAGGGCCAGATCGTTGGGGAAGATGGCCCTTTCCAGCACCGCGCCCGTGCGGTCGAAAAGGCGCTCGCTGTTCCAGTGGCTCAGCCCCATGACCAGGGCCCCGGCCTTGTAGAAATCCAGCTGCGGTGCCAGCAGGATCATCTGATCCACGGTGGCGGGTGTGAAGATGACTTCAGGCCGCTCCTCTTTCATGGCCAGAATGGCCTTGCGGAAGTCCGTGTCCGCCAGGTTGTAGGTCTCGATGGAAACGACCTCACCCCCGAATTTCTCCACCTCCGCCTTGAATACCTGGGCGTGGCGCTGCCCGCCGGGCGTGTTCTCATGCAGGATGGCGAAACGGTGCTTCAGCATCACCGTGGTGGCCAACTGAGCCAGCAAGCGCACCTCGTGCACGCCCGTCTGGTT
>PDQT01000199.1 GCA_002747875.1 bacterium DOLZORAL124_64_63 | reverse complement strand
CACGGAAGTGGATGCGCGGCTCTCGTTTGACACTGCGGGGACGGTGGCCAAGGCCAGGCAGCTCATCGCACTGTATGAAAAAGAAGGCATCAGCCGCGAGCGCGTCCTGATCAAGATCGCGGCCACGTGGGAAGGCATCCGCGCTGCTGAGGAACTGGAAAAGGAAGGCATCCGCTGCAACCTCACCCTGCTGTTTGCATTCGCCCAGGCAGTGGCCTGTGCGGAGGCCGGCGTGCAGCTCATCTCCCCATTCGTCGGGCGGATTTACGATTGGTTCAAAAAAGAAACCGGCACCGACTACCAGGGCGCGGACGACCCCGGTGTCCAGTCGGTCCGGAAAATCTTCAACTACTACAAGAAATTCGGCTACAAGACCGAGGTCATGGGTGCCTCCTTCCGCAACACCGGGCAAATCACCAGCCTCGCCGGCTGCGACCTCCTCACCATCAGCCCCGGCCTGCTGGAGAAACTCCAGAACACCCCCGGCGAGCTCAAACGCCAGCTCACACCGGACGCCGCCGCTGCCTCAGGCCTCGAAAAAATCACCCTCGATGAAAAAGCATTCCGCTACATGTTCAACGAGGATGCCATGGCCACGGAAAAAACCGCCCAAGGCATCCGCAGCTTCTCCGCCGACATCGGGAAGCTGGAAAAAATGATCGCGGACATGATCTAGCGCCACCACCAGTACCGGGCACGGCTACGGGTGCCGGAAACGAAATATTTTTTACAGCAAATGCCCCCCCTTTGCAAAAATCCGCCCAATCAAGGACAGGATACGCGGGGAAAAATCAAATCTTCGTGGTAGACTCGCGAACCACGTTCGGAAACGTGCCAGGCAGCCGATACAGCCCCCCCTACCCCTCGTAAAATGGACGTCCTAGCCCTCACAATCCTTGTCAGCCTATGCTTGGCGGCGATTTTTATCGTCTGCTTCATCGGCGAGCTAAAAAAAACCAGCAAGCGGGGCATGGAACACAACGCCCTGATGCCGCTGGAAGACGACACCCAACCAGCCCCCCACACTCACAACGCCGAAACCATCACCGACCAACAAGAAAAAGTCCAATAACACCATGAGCACACCCACAAACGCAGCCACCACCACGATTGTCTATGACGACAAGACCGTGCGCCGTTTCATGATCGCCTCCATCGTTTTCGCACTTGTCGGAATGTTGGCCGGGGTCATCGCCGCCTTCCAGTTGAACTTCTGGCAGATGAACGGAAAATTCCTCGAAGTCCTCACCGGAGGCGCCTTCAAGGCAGACGGCGTAAGTTTCCTCACCTTTGGCCGCCTGCGCCCGCTGCATACCAATGCGGCCATCTTCGCCTTCGTCGGCAACATGATGTTTGCAGGCATTTACTACTCCACCCAACGGCTCTGCAAATGCCGCCTTGCCTCTGACCTGCTCTCCTCCATCCACTTCTGGGGCTGGCAGCTCATCATCGTCTCCGCCGCCGTCACCCTGCCGCTC
>PDQT01000049.1 GCA_002747875.1 bacterium DOLZORAL124_64_63 | reverse complement strand
AGCACCACTTCCGGGTCCTGGGCGATCCCTTCTTGGCCATGAACGAGATCAACTACGCCATCACGCGCCTGGAGGATACCGAGGACTACGTGGTCAGCAACTACCTCAGCTACTACGTGCATCAGAAGGTGGATCACCCCCGTTATCTGTGCAACCAGTGCCATCTCGACAGCGACGTGACGGTGCATCCCTACCGGGATCAGTGCACCATCAACATCTCCTTCGATTACGGCTGGTCCAACCACTGGTACCGGGATTACGGCTATTTCCCCGTCTATTACAACCCGGTTTACGTCTACTACGATCCCTGGACCTGGCGTCCCTGGGTGAATTTCTGGTACGACCCCTGGTATCGCTGCGTCAGCTATCCCGGTTGGCGCTGGCAGGATCCGGTGTATGTGTGGTGCGACTCGCCCTATTACCGGGATTATGCCGACTATCGCTTCGATGGGGTCAGGCGCAAGGAAGGGCGCGGCCTGTTCCGACCCGAAACCGACCGGCGGCGCCGCACCAAGACCGCCGAATACCGGGATGTCTCTCGCATCGTGGCCGAGCGGGGACCTTCGGAAAGCCAGCGCAACGTCATGATCAACAAGGAACGCACGCGGCGGGTCGATCGCCCTGGCGGCGCGGGGGCCGCGGTGGTCGGTCGCGGCGGGGTGGCTCCCAGTGTCGGGGGCGGCCGTTCTTCCACCGTGGTGGGGCGCGGCGAGGCGCCCGCCACCCGCGCTCGGCCTGAAATCCAGAAGCGTAAGGCCTCCGATGCTCGCAATGGCGGTGGCCTGCGGATCCGGCGCCCCACCGTGCGTGGCGAAGGTTCCGACCGCACCACCCGGGTGGGGACCACTCCGGTCAACCGGAGTCGCGGCGGCGCCGTGGACCGCACCGGTCGGCAGCGGGACGATCGCCGCATCCAGCCGGTGGAGCCGCGTCGTCAGTCCACCCGCATCTGGAACAGCAACCGAGGCAGCCGTACCGAAGAGCGCGGTAATGTTTCCGGCCGCGGCGGCGCCGTGCGCCAGGGTAAGAAGCGCAGTCGGTCGGACAGCGATGTGCGCCGTGGTGGCGGCTCCCGTTCCGGTGGTGACCGCCGGGTGGCGCCCGCCCGCAAAAACGAGGGTACCCGCAAGAAGGGTGGTTCGGCCGTCAAAACGCAACGTGGCGGATCTTCCGGTTCCCGCGCCACCACGCGCTCCGGTTCCGGTTCGAGCGTGAAGAGCCGCAGCAGCGGCGGTAGCGGCAGCGGGAGCAAGAGCAAGTCCCGCACATCCGGCGGCCGCGGTGGCGGCAGCCGCAGCAAGACACGGGGCGGACGCTGATCCGTCAGAACCTGGGTTGATGTTTCCATCACCCAATGGCCGAACGGATACCGGATTCTCGAAGAGGTTGGCGCCATTTGAGAAGGGTTGCTTTCGACCAAGGGAAACATCAACTCGTTACGGAGAGCCCGGCGCGGTCATGTCTATCAGGGGTGACAGACGCCGCGTTCGGGCTCTCCATGTTTTCAGAATCGTCCCCACGGAATTGACCTTGCCGGGGGACCCGCCTATAATGCCCGGCGACGCTTGGCAACCAGGGGCTCTCCGGCCACTCCGGCCTTTTGCCTGACCCCATCGGAAAGGTTTTGGATCCATGTCATTGCGCGCGGTGAAGACCGGTCTTCTGCTGCTGATCCTGCTGACGGCGGCTTCTGCCGTCCGGGCCGATTCCGGGCCCGCCAGGCTGATGGGGCCGCGGCCCCTGGACAACACCCTGCCCGCCGACGTGCGGGACTTGCTGAGCCTGAAGATGGCTCCGACGCACCAGGACGGTTCGGCCGTCCTGCAGCAGGCGCGCCTGAGCGGAGAGAAAGCGCCCGCCTCCCTGAACGCCATCGTCATGATGGTGGATTTCGCGGACAGCCTGCTGCTGGGCCGGTACGATGCCGCAAACCCCGGGGGGTTCCCGCCGCCGACCCAGCGCGGTCTTTACTACGCCGCCCATGACAGCATCTACTTCGACCATCTCTTCAGGGATGTGGCCGACTATTACCACGATGTCAGCGGCGGCCTGTTCACCTTCCACTACGACGTGCATCCGCGGGTGGTGAACCTGCCCCAGCCCATGGGCTATTACGGCAACCATCCCCAGCAGGGCGAACAGTCCGTGCTGCTGAGCGCCACGGTGGTCGACAGCCTGGACGGCGAAATCGATTTTTCCGCCTATGACACGTTTGTTCTGGTCCACGCCGGCGCGGGTGAAGAGACCGATATCCTGAGCAATTCCCCCGAGCAGGTCTACAGCACGTATCTGGATGCCGATGATTTCAGGGAAGCCTTCGAGGACAGTATTTTAGCCCAGCCTTATATCGCCAGCGCGGATTTCCCCGGGGGCGAAGGTATCGACCAGGTCCTGATCTTGCCGGAGTGCGAGTTCCAGGACTCGTTCGGGGGGTTCGATGGCCGCTATGGCAGCCTGGGTGTCTACTGTTTCGAGGTGGGTCAGCGCCTGGGTATGCTCAATCTGAGCGGTTTCACGTCGACGGGTTTTCTGGGCAGTCGGGGGATCGGCGAGTTCGGCCTGATGGGCTACGGGCTTTTCGTGGGGCTGGGTTATATCCCGCCTCATCCCTGCGCTTATAACAAGATGCTGATGGGCTGGCTGACGCCCATGGAGCTGGATGCCATGACGGGCGGCCCCGTGAGCCTGACACCCTGCGAACGGACCACCGATCCGGCGGCGGCCCTGAAGGTGAACATCACCGGCCAGGAATTCTGGCTGGCGGCCTACCGGTTGCAGGATCCGGACGGGAACCGGGATTTCAGTTTCCCCGGGGACCTGAATGGCAACGGCATCCCCGACTTCTACAATGCCGACAACGAGGCGGGCCAGCACCAGCCGGCCGGCGAGACTTTCGATCCGACGGAGGATATTCGGGAGCGCCTGCAGGGTGCCGAGTGGGATTTCTTCATGAGCGAGAACTCGGCGCGCGCCCGCTGGGAGCGGGGTGCCGGCAGCGGAGTGTTCATCTGGCATGTGGATGAGGGCGTGATCCGCGACAACTTCGCCCGGGGGGGCACCTCTTTCAACGTCGATCCCGCCCACAAGGCCGTGGACCTGGAGGAGGCGGACGGCATCCAGGACCTGGATTCCCGCACTCCCAGCCCCTATGTCCTGGGCGGTGATGACGACAGCTTCCGGGGCGAGGGCAACAGCGTCTTCGGCCCCCACACCCGACCCGATACCCGCACCGCCACCGGTGTGCCTACCGGAGTTCTGATGCAGGGCTTCAGCGATGTGGTGCTGGACAGCACGGCCTTCATCGCCACCATCGACCTGGGGGTCACGCCGCCCGATACCATCATGGGCTTCACCTACGCCGACACCATCCACTTCGAGGTGACGCGCGCCGCTTCCCAGGTGGCCACCCTGCAACCGGTCGCGCACCGGGAATTGCCCGCGGGGGTGGATCTGCGGGGCAGTCATGTCCTGCTGGCGGATCTGGATGGGAACGCCACCCGGGAGATCATCCTGAGCGCGCCGGGAGGGCGTGTCTATGCCTTCGACGGCCGGCTGAACGGATTCCTGGATCAGGATGGGGACAGCACCACCGTCGAGCCGCTGGCCGTGGCCACCCATGACGGCGCGCCTGTCCCATGCTGGAACCCGCCGGCCGCCGCGGGGGATGTGGACGGGGACGGGGAGTCGGAGATCATCCTGAGCGCGCCCGCCGGCCTGTACGCCTTCAACGCCGACGGCAGTCCGGTCCGGGTGGTTCCGGAGGGGCACGGCCTGTACGCCGCGCCGGGGGCTTGCGCCTTGCCGCCGGTCCTGATCCCCACGGACCGGGGGACGGATTACGCCCCTTCGCGGCCGGTGGATGTCTGTGTGGTCCATGAGGAAAACGGCCAAAGCAGGCTGACCCTTTTCCGGGGGGCATCCGCCACACCGCATCTGAGCTTCCCGCTGGGAACGGTGCAGGTGATGGCTCCGCCGGTTTACGGTTGGGACCAGCTTGTGGTGGCCGTTCGCGATACCCTGGCTCAGGAGAGCCGGCTGCTGTTCTGTGATGTGAGCGCCGGGGCGGCACCCGGGGCCGAGACCATTCTGGATCTGGACCTGGGCCCGGATTTCGTGCCCGCCGTCTTCCCGGTTCTGCTGGGGCTGGTGGACTCGGAGCAGGGGGAAAATTCCCTGCGCTACGCCATTGTGCCGGGTGTGGGCGGGGCGTCCCGGACCCTGGTCTTCGATGGGGAATTGCGGCCCTCCGTCTCGCCCGAACCCTGGCCTATCGATGTGGCGGTGCATTCTCCCCTGGCGCCTGGCGGGGCCTTCGTCGGTGCCGATCTGCTGGGACGGGCCAGCACCAACGGCGCCTGGCACACGGGCTGGCCGGTGCGCCCGCGGTACGAAATGGCCGTGGCGGCGGATTCCTGCGCGGCCGGGCCCCTGGTGGCGGCCCTGGTGGGAACGCCCACGCCTCTGCGGCAGTGGCTCATGCCGGTGCGTGACGGCCGAATTTTTGCTTTCGGGCTGCAGGCTGAAGAGGTGGACGGTTGGCCGGTGGTCGCTCCCGCCCGCAGCGCCGGCACGCCCGCTCTGGGGCCGGTGCGCCAGACCGGGGTGAGCGATCTGGTGGCTATCGGCACCTTCGATCGGATCACGGGGGTGGACGACAGCGGGGAATACCTCCTGGGAGAGGTCGTCTCGTCTCTCAGCATCTATGAGGGTGTGGCCGAAAATGATGCCCTGTGGCCCATGTGGGGACATTCCCCGTGGCGGAACGGCGGCTGGGCCATGGCCGATTGGAACGGCCCTCCGGTGACGGCGGGCGGCGCGGGCATCGTGCCCGGCAGCCATATCTGCTACCCCAATCCCTACGCCGGCGGCACCCTGCAGGTGCGGGGCCGGCTGCGGGCCGCCGGCCGGGTGCGCGCGTATATTCATAATCTGGAAGGGGAGCAGGTGATGGCCGGCGATTGGCAGCCGGTCCTGGCAGAGGATCCTTTCACCATCGGTCTGAATCCGGGTGAGTTGGCCAGCGGTATGTACTTTTGCCGTCTGGTGGCCGATATTGTCGGGGCGGGGGAAGACGTCAGTGTCGTGCCCTTCGCCGTGGAACATTAGCCCGCCGTGATGTGGCGGTCCAAGCAACGAGTAAAGGAAAGGGAACCCATGGTTCGCACCAGAAAGTTTTCCGTCGTTTTGGTTCTGATGGCTCTTGCGAGTCTGACGCTTGCGGGGTCCGCGGCCCTGGCCGGAAGTCCCGGTGATGCGGGGCTGCTCTTCCTGCGCATGGGGGTGGGTGCCCGCGAGGCGGCCATGGGGGGAGCCGGAGTGGCTTCCAGCCAAGGGGCGTCGGCCGTGTTCTGGAATCCGGCCAATAACGTCTTCGCCGACTTCCAGACCGTTCTGGTGCTACAGCACTACGATTACCTGAGCATTGCCGGTCACGAATCCGCGGCGGTGGCCCACCGGGTGGGCCGGGGGGTCGTGGGGTTCTCCTTCACGGGCCTGTACTTCGACGAACAGCAGCGCTACGGCGATGACGGTGTGGCTGTGCCCGCGGGAACCTTCTCTCCTTACGATGTGGCCTTCGGCCTGTCCTATGCCCGGCCCCTGGGTAAGAGTTTCGCCGTGGGCGCCAACGCCAAGATGGTGTACGAGAAGGTGGACCTGTACAGCGACTCGGGCTTGGCTCTGGACCTTTTCGTCACCCATCGGGCCCGGATCCAGGGGCTGGTCTTCGCCGCTTCGGCCACCAATCTGGGGGGCAAGATGGATCTGAACGCCGGTTCCTTCTCCCTGCCCACGGCCTACCGCTTGGGCGCGGCCTATAGTCCGCCGGCGCTGCTCGATGGGCGGTTCACCGCCACCTGCGATATGGTCTTCCCCAACGATACCACCGAAAAGGCTCACGTCGGTGCCGAGATGTGGCTGATACCCGAGCTGGTCCTGCGTGTGGGCAGCGCCCTGAACTACGACATGAAGGGCTGGACGGCCGGGTTGGGATGTCGCCTGGAGCGGGTGGGTATCGACTATGCCTACGAGGACAACCGGATCGCGGGATTCGACGCGGGGCACAAGTTTTCCGTTCAATTCACCTGGTAGGTCATGAAAACGGGCTGGTAGGGTGAGGTTCTCGAAGCCGGTCAGAGGATCGGTTTCGGGTCCCGCTCGAAATCCAGCAGCCGGAAGTGGCCGTCCTGCAGGAGGCCGTAGCCTAGGGTGTCGAACCACCCGGCCAGGGCGATCAACCGGCGGCCGTGGGCTTCGGCCTGGAAGGGGTGGTGGACATGCCCCATGATCGTCAGGTCCCAGTCGGCGTCCTGCTGGCGCTGGATCCAGCGGGCCCCTTTGGTCTCGATCTGCTCGGCTTCGTCCCGGGTGGCGCCCCGGCTGTGGCCGCTGAGCCAGGTGCTCAGGGCGAAGAGGATTTCCGGATGTAGGCTCTTGGCCAGAACGATTCCCGCGCGGGTGCGCACCACGCTGCGGAATGTGTTGTAGGCCCAGTCGTGGGACAGCAGGCCATCACCGTGGACCAGGTTCAACCGCCGGGAGCCCAGCGAGATGATGAAGGGCTCGCCGTCAAGGCGGGTGCCGTAGCGCTGATGCAGGTATGTGGCGGCCCAGATGTCGTGATTGCCCCCCACGAAATGAATGTCGGTTCCGGCGGCCCGAACCCTATCCAGTGCCTGCAGAATTTCTTCGTAACCACGCAGACGAAAGTGGGGATAATCGAACCAGAAGTCGAAAATATCTCCCAACAGGAACAGGTGGTCCGCATCGGCGGCACGTTCCATCAGATCGCAAAAACCCCGGATGCGTCGTTGTTCACGCTCATCCGGGTTCAAATGGAAATGTGAATCGGCCACGAAGATGGCGGTGGGTTGTTGTTCGGCAGTCATGGCCCTATAGTGGGGCAAGGGGAGTCAGGCCGCAACCGTAAAGAGCAGGAGGCAACCATGGCGCTGTGGGATGATGTCAAGAAGAACCTCGTGGAGTGGTACACCGTGACCTCGGAGAAGACCAGCGAAGCGGCCCGTATCGGCACCCGTCGCTGGGACAAATTCGGGATCAGCCGGGATATCGAGCGCCAGTTCAGCGAGCTGGGGAATCTGGTCTACAGCGGCCTGAAGGAGGGTCGGGAAGAGATTCTGGAATCGGCGGAGTTTCAGCAATTGGTCCACCGCATCGAAAACCTCGAGGAAGAACTGAAGCACAAGGATGAGGAGATCGAGAGGATCCGGGACGAATACAAGCGGGAAACCAGTCGGGCGGCCGGGCAAGCCGCTGCCGCGGAGGGTGGTGCCGGCCCCGAAGGGGCTAAGGCGGATTTCGGCGAAGATGAGGGGGGCTCGGCAACGGAACCCTCGGAATCGGAACCTGCGGAACGGGAACCTGCGGAATTGGGGGCAACGGTTTCCGAAACCATCCTGTCGGGCCCGGTTCTGGACCAGGGAGGAGAGGATTCGGCTATCCTGGTGGAACCTGAGGTTGTCCCGGAAGAATCGGTGCCGCCTGCTGAGGAAGATCCGAAAAAGGATGGAATCTAGCCTGTTGATATGTGATGTGTCTCGCCACGGGGCGGCTGCTGCGCCGTTCCGTGGCTTTTTTTATGGTCAACTATTGAAATAAAAATATTGTTGACAATGCAGGGCCTTGCGGGTAGGATTTCGCCAGTTCCCTGTAACGCTCGGCCATCCCGCCCCACGGGACGCCGGGAAGCGGCTCACTCCTTCACCGGTTCTTTGACGACAGGCTGGCCTGTGTCAGTCTTGGATATTGCCAATCTTGAAATTTTGGCTCACGAACGGTGAAACTGTGATGCTACGCCATGAAAGCATATCGACTCGGTCGATGATACTGACTCGGTCGGTGATACTGACTTGGTTGATGGCGGGTGCCGCTCTGCTTGGCTCCTCGGCTTTCCTATTGCCCTGGCCGGCGCAGGCCCAGATCCCTTCCAGTCCTTTTATCGAGGTGGGGCGTACCGTACGCCCGGCTGTGGTGAACATCCGCATCACCCGCAGTGTGTCCGACGAGGGCGTGGGCACCAGCCCCCTGCAGGAGATGTTCCGCCAGTTCTTCCCTGACGAAGAGGGTAAGGGTGGTCGCTTTGAAATGCCCAGCACCGGTAGCGGGTTCATCGTGGATGCTTCCGGCGAGATCCTGACCAACCATCACGTGATCATGGATGCCGAGGCCATCTTCGTTCGGTTCAGCGGAGAGCGCCAGGAGTATCGGGCGGAATTGGTGGGGGATGATCCCAGCACCGATCTGGCCCTGATCCGGATCGACCCGGCGGGTCGTCGGTTGCCTGTGCTGGAATTCGCGGACAGTGAACAACTGGAAGTGGGGGCTTGGGCCGTGGCCGTGGGCAACCCCTTCGGGAACCTCGAGAGCAGCCTGACGGTGGGCGTGGTCAGCGCCAAGGGCCGCAACGATCTGTTCATCGGCGGATTGACGCCGCGCTACCAGGATTTCATCCAGACCGATGCCAGCATCAACTTCGGCAACAGCGGAGGGCCGCTGGTGGATGTGCGGGGGCGGGTCATCGGGGTCAACACGGCCATCAACCAGTCCGGGCAGGGTATCGGTTTTGCCGTGCCCAGCAACATGGTGCGCCGCATCTACCGGGATCTGCGGGAACACGGGCGTGTCATTCGGGGTTATCTGGGGGTGCGGACGGAGGATGTGGTTCCC
>PDQT01000179.1 GCA_002747875.1 bacterium DOLZORAL124_64_63 | reverse complement strand
AAATGAAAAATCAACGCGGACGATATTTTTCCGGGACCCCGGGACCCCGGGACCCCGGGACGCATTGGTCTGGTTGATTTACCCGACCGCGGCAGCTTGTTCATGAATGATCCGGGCTTCAGGAGCGCAGAGGATCCACAAAAAGACGGAACAGAATATCCGGCAGACCACTGAAAGGATCTTTCTCTTCACTGGCGGCCATGCGGGCGAAAAGCTCGCGGGTGGAGCCGTGCATGGCAGCGGCCAGGATGTCGGCGTCGAAAGGCTGGAGCTGGCCCTGGTCCATGGCCCGCTGCAGCAAATCCCGCAGATCCTGGAAATGGCGTTCCTTGGAGCGATGCAGGTCGCCGTACTCGGCGGCCACTTCCTCGTGGTAGATGCGCATGAAGTTGCGGTGGTGGTTGAAGTGCTCGCAGATGGCGCTGTAGCTGGCGTGGATCTCCTCCAGCGGAGACAGGCCCCGCGCCTTCTGGGCGGCGAAAATGGCATCCAGGCTGTGGATGTGGAAGGCCAGCAGGGCCTGGTACATTTCCTCCTTGCCGGCGAAATGCTTGTAAAGGTACCCCACGGAAAATTCCGCCTTCTCGGCCACCATCTGCATGGTTGTCTGGTGGTAGCCGCGCTCGGCGAAAAGCGTCACCGCCGCCTGCAGGATACCCTGCCGATGGCGTTGCTGTTCCCGTTCCTTGCGGCTGAGGGTCTCGTCGGTCATGGGGCCTCCTTCGGTCTGGAATATAGGCCGCATTCGGGGCCGGTTCCACCCGCCGTGGGCTCTAGCGCGACAGGCTGGCCCACGGTGATGCTGCCCGGGGTCACCACCCGCGCGTACACCCGTGACCAACCGGGGTTGGCGTCCTGCTGCATGCGCTTCAGATCGCCCCCCAGAAAGCACGCCCGGATGGCGGCGCAGGGCTCGGTGAAGGAGAGTATTTCCAGAACCACGTCCTCGCCCAGCCGCAGCCGCGTGCCGGGCACCACACCGCCCCAATCCAATCCGCTGATGGTCAGGTTCTCGCCCGTGGCGCCCGGGAAAACAGGGTGGCCTTCGGCCTGCAGGGCCTGGATGCGTTCCAGGCTGTAGAGGCAGACCGCGCGCTGGGGCCCGCCGTGGAACTTCCGGTGCGTCTGCGTGTCGCCCTCGAGGCCGTTGTCCGTGACACGGGCTTGCCGCACCGGCAACTTGGGCACGCCGCCTTGGGAAATGCTGATCTGGAAGATACGGGCGCTCATGGTGTCGGGCCTTTCGGGTCGGCCGATACCCGCCGGCGGGTATGCGCGCACGGGCGGCAAAGGGTCCGGCCAGGATCAGATTATGGCGGGATCAGGGTCCCGCCGGGCACCGCCCCATGTTGACCCATCGGCAAGAGGATTTCCAGTGCCGGTTTGGCCGTGGGCCACTGCAGGTCAGGTCAGGTCAGGTCAGGCCGGATCAAGTCAGGTCTCCACCAGTTCCATGGCCCCGAAGCCCACCGACACCATCGCCACCACCTTCAGGTGGCGGGCCTCGCCCAGATCCAGGGTGGGCTGGTCCTTCGGCGCAATATCCACGCCCTGCCCATCGGTGATGATGCGGATCCGGGGCCGTTCGAACTCCTGCCCCACGGCCACCACCACACCCGTGCTGCCGTCGCTCAGGTGGACCTCGGTGCCGGGCGGGTACAGCCCCATGGCGCGGATGAAGGTCGCCAGCATGGTGGGGTGATAACACCCCTCGTCCTGGAGCATGATCTGGTAGGCCCGGCGGGTGGTCATGGGTTTCTTGTAGGGCCGGTGGGCCGTCAGGGCCTCGAAGACATCGCAGATATGGACCAGCTCCGCCACGGCGCCGGGCCGATGGCCCAGATCCTTCATGGACGGGTAGCCGGACCCATCATGGCGTAGATGATGGCCCCAGACCGCCGAAACGATGAACGGGTCCGTCTCGCCGTGGTTCAGCAGGACCTGCACGCCCTGGGCGGGATGGGACTCCATGACGCGGCGCTCGTCCTTGTCCAGGGCGCCGTTCTTGAAGAGGATCTCCTCGGGAATGCAGCCCTTGCCCAAATCGTGCAGCAGCCCCGCGGTGGCCAGCTTCTTGAGCTTTTCATCCGGCCAGCCCAGGCGCCGGCCCAACATCACCGACAGGGCGGCCACCCGCACCGAGTGGCCCACGGTGTAGCTGTCGTAATCGGGATAGCGCAGGAACTGCATGACATCGATGGCGTTTTGGTTGCTGATCTCCACGAAGTAGCGGCCTATCTCCCGGGTCTCGCCCAGATCCAGGGTGGGCTGGTCCTTCGGCGCAATATCCACGCCCTGCCCATCGGTGATGATGCGGATCCGGGGCCGTTCGAACTCCTGCCCCACGGCCACCACCACACCCGTGCTGCCGTCGCTCAGGTGGACCTCGGTGCCGGGCGGGTACAGCCCCATGGCGCGGATGAAGGTCGCCAGCATGGTGGGGTGATAACACCCCTCGTCCTGGAGCATGATCTGGTAGGCCCGGCGGGTGGTCATGGGTTTCTTGTAGGGCCGGTGGGCCGTCAGGGCCTCGAAGACATCGCAGATATGGACCAGCTCCGCCACGGCGCCGGGCCGATGGCCCAGATCCTTCATGGACGGGTAGCCGGACCCATCATGGCGTAGATGATGGCCCCAGACCGCCGAAACGATGAACGGGTCCGTCTCGCCGTGGTTCAGCAGGACCTGCACGCCCTGGGCGGGATGGGACTCCATGACGCGGCGCTCGTCCTTGTCCAGGGCGCCGTTCTTGAAGAGGATCTCCTCGGGAATGCAGCCCTTGCCCAAATCGTGCAGCAGCCCCGCGGTGGCCAGCTTCTTGAGCTTTTCATCCGGCCAGCCCAGGCGCCGGCCCAACATCACCGACAGGGCGGCCACCCGCACCGAGTGGCCCACGGTGTAGCTGTCGTAATCGGGATAGCGCAGGAACTGCATGACATCGATGGCGTTTTGGTTGCTGATCTCCACGAAGTAGCGGCCTATCTCCCGGGTCTTGTCCAGATCCAGGGAGCTGTCCTGCGGCGAGGTGACGGTGTTGCTCGCCACCGCGTCATACATGCTCTGATAGATGCGTAGCAGAGGCGCGAACTCCATGGCCACCGTGTCCTCCAGGACGGAGGAGCTGTCTTTTTCCATCCCCCCAACCTGGTCCTTTTCCCGCCCGAACCCTCCGTTTTCCGTCATGAGCGGCAGCAGGCGGATACCGTCGATGCCCGCCTGGTCGAAAAGGGCCTGCGCCTCCGCCAGGTTGGCGGGCCTTTCCAGCCGTTGGGCGCCAAGGCTGAAGAAGGTTTCCAGATGTCTGTTTTCCAGGGGACCGTGGAAGGCCATGCCCCCACAGCCCAGCCGCTCGATGAAATCGATCAGGGAGCGCCCCGCGATGGACGGGCCCACCAGATAAGAGCCGTCTTTGACGAACTTGTTGTTGTAGACACCCAGGGTAAATCTCTCGCCGTCCGGACCACGCTTCATGCTGTTCAACGCGGCCGCCACCTGCCGCGCGGTGCTCTGCACCTTGGGATGGTTCTCGAAGTACATACGCCGTTGGGACAGACCCGTGGCCAGGAGGATAATCATGTCACTGTCATTGTGGGTCATGCTCATGATCCTCCCCATCGTTTCCGGTCTCCATCCCCGCCAGGGCGGCCTCGGCGTTCTTGCGGCAGGCCTCCGGCCAGGCCCGGAAAAAGAAAAAGCGGCGTTCCCGGCATATCCGATTCAACAGCGGACCGGCGTCTTCTCCCGACAAGGCAGGCAGCAGCGACACCGCCTGGGCCACCCAATCTTCCGCGCGGCGCGATCGGGGCAGATCCGCCAACTGGTCGACCAGGATCCGGCCCGCCATCTCCCGCATACCCGCCGAGGGCCGGGGTCGCCCCCCCTCGCAGATCAAGGCGAACAAGAACTTCCTATACTCCGGGAAATAGTCTTCCAGCGACTTCACGAGAATCCCCATCCAGCCCTGTGAATACTGCCGCTGCAGAGCCCGCAGCAGATGGGGACCATGGCGATCCGCGAAGCGGCTCTTCATCAGCACGGCATGCAAGGGACGGGTCCGCCCCAGAGGCAAAGCCAGCAGATCGGTGGTGTCCGGCTCCTTGGCATTGATGCCCAAGGCGGGCAACGCCTGCAAACAAGGCAAGCATTCGCGCGCCAGTTCCATGCTCGCCTCACCGGCGCGTGCCCACAGAGCACCCACCGCCATTCCCGAGCCCCGGGGGAACCCCAGCAGCAAATCGTTGACCAGGTACGGCCACAAGCCGGCATACTCCGCATCCCCGACGGCCGGCAGGATCTCTGTCCACAAACCCGCCAACAGCCCGGGCTGATGCTCCCGGACATGGCCCAGCACGGCGCTCAGCCAGCGGCCCGCCTTGATCTCCTCGTCCACCTTCCCCAGAGCCACCAACCGCCGCAGGCCCTGGGCAATGACGGCCATTTCAGCAAGGCCGCAGTCCTCGCTCCGCAGGGCGGCCTCGATCAGATTCAGCACCCGAGCCTTCTCCCGGGTTTCCAGCTTCCCGCTGAGAAGCGTGAAGGCCACCGCCAACTGGTCGCACCGGGCCGACTCTCCCGCCCGGGCCAGGGGCACCGGCGCGTATTCCAGGCCGGCCACCGCCTGATGCAATGCCTCCGCGCTGAAGGACAGGTCTTCTTCCAGGACCCAGCGGTTCGTTTGCTGCTCTTTGTTCTTCTGCGCGTCCCGCACACCCATCTGGCTGCGCAGAATTTTGAAAGCCAGGTCCACCGTATAGGTGTCCTGGCTCAGATCCACCGCCATCCTGGCGTGCCTGATCAGACGCAGCAGTTCCCGGGGATCGGGTTTCAGATCCAGGAGTCTGATCAACCCCTCCCGGATGTTCTCCAGCTCCTCCCGCGTGACCGCCGTGCCCGGCCCTGCCGTCTCGGTCTGCAAGGACAACGCCAGGGTCGATTCCAAATTGGCCAGTAGCTGTTCCGCCAATTCCATGAAGACGCGGGCCAAGCCTTCCCTGGTCTGCTGGGCGTCCTCGGAGCGGGCGAAAAGGGAGTCCTCGCCCAATTCGGCCAACAGCCCATCCACATCCCCCGTGCTGATCAGCCGGGAGGCGATGTGCACGGTGGCCGGCAACTCTCCGATGGCCACTTTCTGGAACCCGCCGCTCTTATCCAGATCGATGCGGTGCTGCTTCAGCCGCTCCAGGGTGGCGTGCAGATCCTGGGGTGTCAGCCCGGATCGGAACTCCAGCTTGACGATATTCAGACCCACCAACAGGTCGTGCAGCTTGCGGACATTCCGATGGCCGGCATCCACGGTCTGGTCCAGGATCATGATGCCGCCGGTGGTGATTTCCACGGCCAGGGCCGGGCGCGGTTCGATGGCCCGCAGCAGAGAGGAGCAGGCCGACTGCACCCCGGCCTGGTACTGATGATGGTCGGCCGAGTAGTAGGACCCCACCGTCAAAAGATTATCCATGGTCTTCAGAAAAAGAGCCCCGTCAGCCAGCAGGGGTTGCCCCTCCAGATCCAGAATATCTTCCTGCCTGGCCGTCAACTGTGACATGGCGTCACCTCTTTCCCGCGTGGACCGAAGGTTCCGCTCAAGGGTCGCCCTCGAAGGGCGCGCCGGAGCTTCAGTGCGCGGCGAACGTTGTCCGTGTGCCGTCCCAGGGATTTTTCATGATCGATCCCCCTGGTGAGGATATTCGGTTTATCCCGCAGGTTTTTTACAAAAAAATGACCAGGCGCGAGAAGGGAGCAGAACCCGTGGCGGGTTCCTTGCAAGCTGCGGGCATGGTCACACGCACCCGTCAGTTGATCTGGACCCGGCATCCCCCCCCACCCGACCGTTTGCGGCGCGCCGGTTACCGTGTCTTCCGCTACCCCGCACTGCGGGAACGCATCCTGCGCTGCCGCGACACCGGGCCATCCCGTGCGGACCTGGAAAACCCGGCCGCTCCCATCTTGCGCATTTTCCAGCGCCATGCCCGCGTCGCCGTTTTGGAAGCCCGCGGGCACGGGCCCCAGGACCTGCCCCTGATCTACGCCTACCTGGTGGAGCCCGCCTTCCGCCGCGGGTGCCGGCTGCTGATCGGTGCCAACGGGAATCCCGCGGCGAACGGAGAAGGTCGGAACGAAGGCGGGCTGGACGAAGGATCCGAGGCGCCCTGGGGCTATCCCTGGTCCCGGGAAAGGTTGCGCTATCTGCTGACCGAGGGCCGGGAACCGGTGGTCGTCCCGTGGCAAGAACCCGTCCCCCGCTGGCGACGCTGGGCTGACCGCCTGTTCCGGCGCGTGGACAGCCCGACCGACGACGGCCCCTTGGATCCCGAGCAGACGGCAGCCGTCAACGCGGGCGATGGGGTCGTGCAGGTCATCGCCCCGGCGGGCAGCGGCAAGACCACCGTGCTGATCCACCGGGTCCGGGAGCTACGGCGGCGTGGCGCCGCGCCGGAGAACATCCTTTGTCTGAGTTTCAACCGGGAGGCCGCCCTGGAGATGAACCGGCGGCTGGAGCGATCCGGGCTGGCCGGCGTGCGGGCGTGCAGCTTCCACGCCATGGGGTTGGCCCTCTTGCGCCAGGAAGGACGGCTGCGCCGGCGGATCGGAGAAATGCCCGACCGAGAGCTGACAAACCTGGTGGAAAAGGTGTTCGGCCCGGAAAACGCTTCCTCGCGCCCGGGGCTGACGGCGGCGCGGAACCTCATCAGCGGCTTCAAGCTGGCGCGCATGGTCACCCCCGCCCAGGCGCGGGCCGCCTGCGACGAAACCGACCCGGCCGCCCTGCGGGAAGCCCGGCTTTTTGCCGCCTATGAACAGGCCCAGGAGACGGGCGGCCGCCTGGATTTCGATGACCTGATCGCCCGCAGCGTGCGCCTGCTGCAGCAAGACCGCGCCGCGCGCCACCGCTGGCAAGCCCGCTTCACGCGCGTGCTGGTGGATGAATACCAGGATATCGAGCCGGCCCAGGCCCTGCTCGTGGGCCTGTTGGCCGCGCCCCAGGACTCCCTCTTCTGCGTGGGCGATGAAGACCAGTGCATCTACGCCTGGCGGCGGGCCACCGTGCGCCGGATCATCGAACTGGACCAGGTCTACCCCGGACTGGAGCGCCACGCCCTGGCGCGCAACTACCGCTGCGCGCGGCGCATCGTGGCCGCCTCGCGCCGACTGATCCGGCACAACCAGACGCGCTTCCGCAAGCCGCTGCGCGCGGGCACGGCGCGAGACGGGCAGATCACGGCCGTCACCTGCCGGGACCGACCGGCCGGCGCGGCCCTGGTGGCCTGGTTGATCAGCGACGCCGTGCCCGGCGAGGTGGCCGTGCTGGCCCGCACCGCCCGGCTGCTGGCGGAAGTGCGGCAGGCCTGCGCCCGGCGGGGTGTGGATTCCGGTCGGGTCGAGATGGCCACCATGCACGGAGCCAAGGGTCGGCAATGGGACCGGGTCATCATCTTCGGGGCCGATGAAGGGCAGGTTCCGCATTCCTCGTCCCTGCAAGAAGGCGGGATCGAGGCGGAGAGGCGGTTGTTCTACGTGGCCTTGACGCGGGCCAAGGAGCGGGTGGAAATCATCGGCACCGCGGGCCGGGAAAGCCGGTTCTTGGGGGAGGCGGGGATTGGTTAGGGAGGGCGCCCCCGGCCAACAAAGAACAACCCGCCCGGCGCGAGAACACCGGGCGGGCGCGAAGCCGAAGGGACGGAGAATCTAATCCCGTTTCCTCACGTACACCGTATCCACCCGGCTCTCCTTCAGGATCATCAGGTCCATGTAGTTGCGGTGCGCCGTGACCACCGTGTCGGTCACGGACACGGTCATCAGGTCATGGCGGCCCTTGTTCTCGTCGGAACCCAGGTACTCGAAGTTCAGATTGTCAGGCTCGTAGCCCCAGAACTCGATGGTGGTGGTGCTGTCGTCACGCGCGAAATACATCTCCATGACGCCACGGCCGTACTGCTTGTCCACGGCGCGGTGCAGGTCGCCCCAGATACCGCGCAGGGCGCTGTCCTCTTCCTCCTCCGGAGTCATTTCCGGGCGGGGGGCTTCCCACTCCAGGTAGGCGGGAGGCTCCAGGCTGCTGACCAGATCGTCCATGTAGCCGGTCTCGCGCACGAAGGTGCGGTAACGCAGCTGGTCACGGCTGTCCCAGCCGGCCGCGCTGGCCAGGAAGTCCACGTCCAGGCCATCCAGGATGTAGCTGTTGCCGCTGGGGTGGACCACCATCAGGTCCCCGTTGCTGAAACCGCTGCGGCTGAAATCGTAAATCTCCACGAACTTCAGGCTGTCCCGGTGCGCCTCGTTGTAGGCGCAGCAGTCGAAGAGATAATCCAAGGCGTTGCGGTCGCGGATGATGACGCGAGGGATCACGGGTCGGGTCAGCTGGATGGAATCGCGTTCCACCCGGCCCTGGAAATCCGCGTCCTCCACGTAGCGCGTGTACTGCGCCCGGCTGATGGGACCGGTCATGCGGCGGGCAACCGAGGCCGTGGTGCTGCCACCCGCGTTCTGGTTGTTTTCCAGGTGATCCTGGGCCAGACGCTTCAATTCTTCCAGATAGGCGGGCAGGGGCTGATCCTGCGTCTCGGTGGTGGTGTCCTGATCCTGCGGATCGCTTTGGCTCAGGGCCGAACCGGTGCCCCCGAAACAGAAACAGACCAGAAGAAGCGGGAACAAAACGCGCCTCATGGCCGAACCTCCCGCGCGTCCGGCGACCGGTTGGCCCCCCGCGCCTGCAGCCCCTTCAGGGTCTGCGCCTCTTCCCGCGCCTGCACCGCTTCCTCGAACAGGCCCAGATCACCGGCCAGGCCCTGGCGCAGCTCGTACATGGCCACCAGGGTCTCCATGTCGAAGTTCTGCGGATCTTCGCTGATCACGCGCAACGCTTCGGTGATGGCCACCCGCACCAAACCCAAGGCCCCGCGCTTGTTGCCGTCGGCCAGCACGGAGGCGGCGCTGTAACGGGCGGTGGCCACGGTCTTCAGATCGGGGGCGTATTGCTCGGCCACACCCAGGAAGCAGTAGAAAGCCTCCCGGCCCTTGCCCTCCTGCTGGTAGTAGGTGCCCCGGTTGTAGAGAAAGACGGGATAGACCGCGGCGATGGTCGAATCGATGGCCCCCACTTCCGGCTCCAGACAGGGCTGAGCCTGCACCTCGGCCAGCAGGCCGTGCATGCGGTCCAGACCGGCGTCGTATTGCTCGGCCTTGAGGAATTCCGTGGCTCCCACCGTCCAGGCCACCTGCCGCCGCACGCCCGGTGTGCGGGCGGCCGCGCCGATGGCCAGCAGGGAATCCCTCTTCACCAGGGCCAGGGCCACGGTGGAATCGGGCAGCTGGGTGGCCTCGGACCAACGGCGGCGCAAGGCCAGATGGCCGTCGTCCCAACTCCAGTGCCGAAGCAGTTCCGCGGCGGTGGCGCTGTCCATGTTTTCGCTCAACATGGCCTGGCGGCTGTAGCGGTACAGGAAGTCGTCCCCGTCGTTCTCCTCGAAGGCCAGACGCTTGCGCAGGATGTCGATGTTCAGCAGCCAGCGGCGCACGTCCGGATCGCGGACGGCATCGCCCAGGGCCGCCAAGTCTTCAGCGGCGCGGACCACGAAGCGGCGGTAGTACCAGCGGCCGTCCTCGGGCAGGAAGAGATCGGCGCGGGCGGCCGGGGCGTTGGTCGCGTCGCCCAGCTCCGGCGCGGGGATGTCCTTCTTGCCCAGAAGGGCCTGGGTCTCGTCCATGCCGGCGTCAAAATCATGGCGCTGCAGCAGCACGTTTTCACACTGGTCCAGCCAAGCCTCCGCCTGGGCGCGGGAATGGGCGGCCACCGTCCGCTGGCCGTCCTCGGATTTCCGTTCCGCGGCCCAGGGCTCCTGGCTCAGGCTCCAGGCCAGGCTGGCCAGTTGGTACAGCCAGGTGTGCCGACCGGGCTGGCGCCGGGCCAGATCCTTGTAGGCCAGGATGGCGGCGGCGTAATCGTCCAGATCACCCAGCACCCGGGCGCGGTTGTACAGGTCCGCCGCCAGGGCGGCCTGCGTGTTTTCGGCCAGGCGGTCGTGGCCGCCCACCTTCTGCAGCTGCCGGCGGCGCATCTCCAGCAAGCGGTCGCTGCGGCGGCGGTAAACGGCCAGCAGGTCCTCGCGCTCGCGGATGCGTTCGGCCCCGCCGGCGCGGGCCACCATGTCCTCCAGACTGGAATAGAGATCTTCGCGCTCTTCCTTGCGACCGGCCACCTCCTTCAGCCTGTCCTTCCAGTAGCGCGCGGCCGCCCGGCCGTAGGCCCGGCCCAGGCTCTGGTTGCGCTTCTTCA
>PDQT01000225.1 GCA_002747875.1 bacterium DOLZORAL124_64_63 | reverse complement strand
TCTTCCAGTTGGCGGGGCACACTTCACCGTACTCTTCCAGGTGCTGCAGGGCATCCAGCAGGCGGATGCTCTCATCCACGTTGCGGCCCAGGCCCAAGGCGTTGACGTTGGCGCTCTGCACGATACCGTCCTTGTCGATCAGGAAGGTGCCGCGCAGGGCCATGCCGCCCTCCAGCAGGACGCCGTAGTCCTGGCTGATGGTCTTCTGGAAGTCCGCCACCAGGGGGAACTGGATGTTGCCGATGCCACCATTCTCGATGGGGGTGTTCTTCCAGGCCCAGTGACTGAAGTGGCTGTCGGTGCTGACACCGATGACCTCGCAGTTGCGGCTCTTGAATTCCTCCAGGGCCTTGTTGTAGGCGAGGATCTCGGAGGGGCACACGAAGGTGAAGTCCAGGGGGTAGAAGAACAGCAGGACATACTTGCCCCGGTAGTCGGACAGCTTGAAGTCATCCTTGAAAGTGTTGTCCGGCATGACGGCGGTGGCGGTGAATTCGGGGGCCTCGGTGGTCACTAGGGGCATGGGCAGAATATCGAAGTCCAGGTTATCCATTGGTCAATTCTCCTTGGTACTGTTGTGGCGGCATTCCGGGCAAACCCCGGAATACTCCAGCGCGAATCCCTCGATGAGGAATCCCTGGGTTTTCACGGCCGATGGTTTCAACTGCCGTGGATCGAAAGCGGGGTGACCGGCCAGACTGTCAGCCGGCAGGTCGTGGATGTCTCCGCACTGTCGGCAGCGCAGATGCAGATGCTGGTCCAGGACGGCGTCGAAACGGGCCTCGCCACCGGTCCAGGCCAGCTTGTTGATCTGCCCGTTTTGGTGCAGAACATTCAGATTGCGGTAAACGGTGCCCAGACTGATGTTGGGCAATCGCCGACGGACAACCTCGTACAGCTCCGAGGCTGTGGGATGGCTATCCATACCCTGCAGCGCCTCCAGGATGATGCGTCGCTGGGGGGTGTTGCGGCGAGCCTTGCCGGTCTCGGGCTTGGAGGGCTCTGAGGGCACGTTTTTCCTTCCCTTTGTCCATGGCCGTCCCGTGGCGGGAAAACCCGACATCGGAAAACCCGACATCTTTGTGGACCGCGTGGCGAGTTGTTCTAGAACGGGCAAGCTAATGATAATGATTATGAGTCGCAACATATAAAATGAATCAGAGAAGATGAGCTCTTGGTCTGGTTTTGCCTGGGCGGTTTTAAGTTGTTGAAAATATGTGAGTTATGTGGCTCCGGTTCGCCGTGGATCATGAGGTATGTCTTTTCGTGTTACCGGGTGTACCCGCGACGGGTATTCAGCAGCGACCAACATCGTTGCCTGGTGCCCGGCTGCACCCCCGCCTTACAACCCTGGGGGCTCGGTGGGCGTCATATATTAAGGAGGCGAAGGAAAACACCCGCAATGGAAAGGCTGGCCGCAAGGTGAGTGCCTGGTTGGAAAACAGCATCCATGGAAAGGGTCCCGACACGGGAAACCGGCCCAATGTATGCCCGGAACGGGAACCGGAATTGATTGTTCGGGCCGTGGGTGGGGATCGCGCGGCTTTCGGGGAATTGTATCGGCTCCACGCGGCTCGGGTCTACGGCCTGAGTCTGCGCCTGACGGCGGATCCGGAGCAGGCGGAAATCCTGACCCAGGACGCCTTCGTCAAGGCTTGGACGGCCCTGGCCGGTTTCCGCGGTCGCGGTCAGGGGAATCAGGAGAGCCGGGGCCGTCTGGCCGCATGGCTGGGGAGGGTCACGGTGAATATCTGGCGGGATCGGTACCGGCAGAGGAAACGCTGGGAGCGTTTGCGGGAGGAGGCGGCCCGCCAGGTGCCGGACATGCCGGCGGACGGGGACGGCAGCGAGCCTCTGCTGACGGCTCTGGATCTGGAGAAAGCCGTGCAGACGTTGCCTCTGGGGGCGCGCACCGTGTTCGTGCTGCACGATGTGGAGGGCTACAAGCACCAGGAAATCGCGTCCATGCTGGAACTGAATATCGGAACCGTGAAATCTCAGCTGCACCGGGCTCGGCGTCTGCTGCGGCTGTGGTTGACGGACAAGCAGGCTGCAAGCCGGGGAGTTTGACTATGGACAGAGAGATTGGCAGGCTGGCCGCCAGGATGCGGGATGAGGGCGTTCCGCCACCCCGCGACTTGTGGCCGGAAATCGACGCGCGACTGGAAGACCGGCCGGGGGCCGTGGGTCGGCAGCGCTCTGACTATGGATGGCGTTTGGCGGCGGTGGCGGCGGCACTGCTTCTGCTGCTGGGGAGCGGCTACTTCTCCGGCGGCCGGGAGTCTTTGCCCGCGGGGGGGGAAATGGCCGCTACGGAGGGCGGGGGAGATGCGGAAGCCCCGACCTCCTTGGTCGCTCTGGCCGTCCCGGAAAGCGGCCATCTGTTGCGGATGATGAACGAGACCATCGGGGAACTGGAAGAGGCCCAGGCCCTGGTTCCAGAAAATCTGAAATTGTCTCGGTTGACGGTGCTGGCGCATCAGGGCCGGGCGGAACTGCTGCGGGCGGCTGCCCGTCGGACACTGTGAAGGAAGGTCCATCATGAAAAAGAGTATGCTGATTGTTCCTGTTCTGCTGGCGGCGCTGACCCTGGCGGGAGGCAACGTCGCGCGGGCGGATCAGAAGGTGGATCGCCGCGGCGACGCCTCCGCCGAGGGTACGGTCCGGATCGAGAACCTTGTCGGTTCCATCACCGTGGTGGGTTGGGACAGGAAGGAAGTCCACGTCGAGGGCACCCTGGGCGATGATGTCAAGGAACTGAAATTCAAGACGGGCAAACGCAAGTCCGTGATCGAGGTGGAATATCCCCGGCACAAGAACAATCTGCGTGACGGCGCTAGGTTAACCATTCACGTGCCGGAAAAAAGCCGGGTGGAAGTGGAATGCGTCAGCGCCTGGATCAAGGCTTCCGATCTGAAGGGTGAAGTGGGGCTGGAGAGCGTCAGCGGGGAGGTGGTCTTCAAAGGCCAGTGCCGGGAACTGGAGATCGAGTCCGTCAGCGGTTCCATCAGCGTGGAAGGCGGCGCGCCGCAGATGGAACTGGCCGGCATCAGCGGTCGGGTGAGGGTAGAGGATTGCCGGGAAACGGAACTGGAGGTGTCCACAGTTTCGGGGCCCGTCAGTGTCCAGTGTAAAAAAATGCTGGGTCTGTCGGCGGAAAGCGTCTCCGGCGAGATCGAGATCATCGCGGATGATCTGGGGCGCGGGAATTTCCAGTGCGATGCGGTCAGCGGCTCCATCAGCTTTGCGGTGGGCGGCAAGGTGGATGCCGACTTCGAGGTCAGCACCTTCAACGGGAACATCGATAACGAATTTGGTCAGAAGGCGCACAAGACCAGCAAGTACACTCCGGGCAAGGAGCTGGAATTCACCAACGGCCGCGGCGAGGCTTCGGTGGAGCTTAATTCCTTCAGCGGCAACGTGCGTATCCGCAAGAAATGACCGATTCCGGGACGGCTCCGCTGCGCAGGGACTCTGCGTGGGGACTCTGCGCGGGGACGTAGAGACGCGGGGCCGTCGCGGGCAATTCCCGGGGGCCGTTTTGCGCGGGATGCCATTTTCGCGCCGCGGCCTTATCTTCAGCGGGTTGTTTCCCAAACCCAAACCCCCAGCCTGAACTCGGGAGAATACCATGACCCGCATGAAGAATCTGATCCTGCCCATGATGGCCCTGCTGGCGCTGACCCTGTTGATCGGTTGCGGCGGCAGCGGCAAGGATGCCGAGACCGCGGAGCCCGGCGACAGCGGTGCCACCGAGACCGTCGTCACCCTGAAGACCACCCAGGGCGACATCGCTCTACGCTTTTTCCCCGAGACCAGTCCCGAGCACGTGAAGAACTTCGTCACGCACAGCAAGACCGGGCTGTACGAGGGCACCTGTTTCCACCGCGTCATTCCCGGTTTCATGATCCAGGGCGGCGACCCCAACAGCAAGGACGACGATCCCAACAACGACGGCATGGGCGGCTACAGCTACCTGGGCGAGGGCACCAACCTGAAGGCCGAATTCAACGACATCCCCCACAAGCGCGGCATCCTGTCCATGGCCCGCAGCCAGGATCCCAACAGCGCCGGCAGCCAGTTCTTCATCATGCACCAGGACTATCCCAGCCTGGACGGCCAGTACACGGTCTTCGGTGAGGTCGTCGATGGGATCGAGGTGGTGGACGCCATCGTCAACACCCCGCGCGACCGCCGGGACCGCCCCGACACTCCCCAGCTCATCAACGAGATCCTGGTGGAGGAATGGCCTGTTGCGAAGGTGGAAAGCAGCAAGGCGGACATGTGGGCCGAGGACCGGGCGGGCCATTAGCCGCTCGGCTCCGGCGTTCGGGCCAGAATGTCGAGCAGGATTCAGGGTTGCACCCGGCCCCGTTTCGACCCTACTATGACGCACAATGTTAAAGTCCAAACGGCAACCCTGGATCGTCTCGCCGGTCCCTCTCCATGCCTTCGGGCTGGGCGCCACCCTTCAGGTCATGGCCTGGGTGGTGGCGCTCCTGTCGTTGTGCCTTGCGCCGATCGGTCCGGCGAAGGCCGCTCCGTCCTCTGTCACCTACCAGCTGGGTTCGGACCTGAGTCTGCAAGTCTTGGCGGACGGCTCCCTGCTGCTGGTTGAGGGGAAAACAGATCAGGTCCTGCTGAGCGGCAGCCTGGATGATCTGGCCGATTCCCGCCGCCGCCGCGGGCAGGCGCAGGATTTGCGCGGGGCTTTCTTCACGGCCCGTGAGGGGCAGGACGCCGGGCAGCGCGGCTTTGCCGAGCGGGCCGACGATGATGGGGACGGGCGCGTGGACGAGGACCCTCTGGACGGGTTGGACAACGATCGGGACGGCTTGCGCGATGAAGATTTTGCGGCCATCAGCGACCGCATGACCACCCTGCACGTGGAACAAGGCCATGGCGAAGGCCAGCTGGAAATCATGCACTGGGATGGTCCGCGTCTGGGGCAGGCCCTTTTTCTGAAACTGCGGGCCACTCACGAGCTGGGCGCGGCGCACCGGCCCGCTTACCAGCTGGACACGCGGGGCTCGGCCTGGCTGGAGACGGAGGTGGCCTGTGGGGGCCACGACCTGCTGGGCGAGTCCCTGAACCTCACGGGGCTGGCCCTGGTCAGTCGGCTGGTGCGCCCGGCGTCAGGGGAGCAGGATTTTTCCGCGCCCAATAGCCGGGTGGCGGAAGACAGGAACCAGGTCAGCTGGCTGGGGGTCATGGTCCTCAATCCGGATCGTCATGGCCCGGGCAAGCGGGATCTGGATCCGCAGTTGAACCAGCAGAGCCTGCGGTTGCCTCTAGGCGAGGAATCCCTGGCGCTGGTGATCTGCCGGGCCCCCGGTTGGGTGCAACTGAATCGTCTCCTTATCGATGCCCACCGTATCTACGCCGGGGTGACGGACCCGGTCACGGGGCAGCAAACCCGCTGGATCGTGCCCCCCCTGTGCGCCCACTGCCGGCTGGAAAAGACCGTGGATTTCGAGGCCTTCCTGGGCCCGGACGGGCAGCTGGATCTGACCATCCGGATTGGGCCGGGGCGCAGTGGTTTGCTGGATCCTGATCTGTTCCTTCTGGACGGGACGGCTCTGGGCCTGCCGGAAACGGTCCGTTGGGAACCGACCGACGGTCCTCCCGTGCAGTCGGATTGGCGGGAACATCATCCTGATCGGCTGGGCGCCGGGGTTGTCGCGGGCTCGCGCCTCTTCTGTGACTTGGATTTGGAAGTGGGTCACGAGGCCGCCGGGCGTTTGGTTTTCTCCTTTCCAAACTTTGAGGGAGGGGTTTCCGATTTCCTGGATGCCAAAAATTCCCATCTTCTGCAAGGGCTTTGGCTGGATGGCCGCCCCTTCAGCGTGACGGGGGAGGTGCACCCGGCAGCAGAGGTAGAGACGGCCGGCCCCTGGGCTGCGGAGGCGGAGGATTCCGCCGCAGCGGAGGAGGATCCGGACCGGGATATTCTGTGGCTTTCCCCTGACCTGCTGGATGGTTTTCCGAACCCCTTCCGAGAGCGCATCACCATCGAATTCGTGGTGCCCAGCACACTGGAAGAGACCTTTGACTGGGAGCGTATCGAGCGCGTTCCGGTGGGTTGGGATAAGGCTTCGCCCATGGTCTGGAGCGGGGGGCAGCCTTCGGTATCTGTGAAAATATATGGCGTTAATGGCCAAGAGCTGGTGTCCTTGCGCGAGGGCAGCTACAGCCCCGGACGGTATGACGTGAGCTGGGACGGCACGGACGCCGCCGGCCGGCAGGTGGCCAGTGGCACCTACTTCTGCAAGTTGCAGCTTGATGAGTTCAGCGTGACGCGGCGCCTGGTCTTTCTGAGGTAATCTTTAGCCGACTTTCCCCCATAGTGTTTTTTTTGAAACCGAAAACCCTATCGTACTGTTTTGATTCCATTTTTGGGACATTTTTCCGGCGAAAAGAGCGGATCTTGTGTCTTTACAGCAAAAAAATACGAAATATCTGTGTTTTTTGATGGACAAAAGCCGAGGTGTTGTCGTATTATATGTTATCTGAGTTGAGAAAATTTGTTGTTAAATACACAACTTTTGCGCTGCCCAAGAGTGTCAAATTGCTTGGGGGTATTTTAAGTGGAAGAAAGAATGGAAGCCTTACAGGAACCGTGGACTTCCTTTGTGATTGAGTTTCCGACTTATCCAAGGCAAGTGGTTCACGGCAGGGAAGAGAGTCAACGCATTCTCTTTCTGTGTCCTCAGGCGGAACACAATCCGACCGAATTGTGCCTGGCTTTGTTCGGTTCCCAGATCCTGATGCATCGGTTGCAACAGGGGGAATCGACAGAGGTTCTGGCCACCACGGGGTTCATTTTCGTCTATGCGGCGGAAACTCCGAATGCGCTGCGGAGTGTCCTGGCCCGGTATCAGACGATCACGAACGCCCCGGTTCTGGTGGCCCAGAAAGCCAATGTGGTCAAAACCGCGCATTTCGTGACCGAGTTTTTGAATCGTGTCACCGTGCCGAGTTTCAGCGGCAACATGCCCTTCGGCGAGTCCCAGATCATTCCGGGACCCGGCGGCACGGCCATGGAAACCGAAGTCATTCCCATCATTGCGGATGCGGAACTGTGGAGCGAAAGCCTGCCTGAAATCGTTCTGGTGGACGAAGAGGGCAACACGGTGCACGCCTCGCACAACCTTCAGGACTATCGGGCCGAGTACGCCTGCCGCTATGTGCTGGCGCACTACAGCGAGAACATCAACCGTGACAAGATGGCCGAGATGGTCAACCTGTCGCCGGGGTATTTCTCCAACCTGTTCCGTTCTGAAGTCGGCATGAGTTTCAGCGACTACCTGATTCAGGTGCGCATTGACAGTGCCAAGGGTCTGCTGCGTCGTTTCGACCTGAGTGTCGAGGCCATCAGCAAGAAGTGTGGCTTCAACAGCCTGGCGCACTTCTCCCGGACCTTCAAGGACCGCTGCGGACTGTCTCCGTTGAAGTACCGCAAAAGTCCCCACCTGGTGAACTAGCCTCCGTAGCTGGTCACACGGGACTGA
>PDQT01000242.1 GCA_002747875.1 bacterium DOLZORAL124_64_63 | reverse complement strand
GTGATCCACATGGGCGTGTCGGTAGCGGTGTGGGTGCTGAAAACCGAAGACGCGGGCAACCACCAGGGAAGCCCGCGTCCGGCCAGAAAGAAATCGCTTTCGCTGCGGCGGGCCAGGCGGTAGAAAAACGCCGCGCCGCCCACCATGAGCAACAGGAAAGCCACAGCCCAGAAGATGTCCAGCGTCGAGAACTTTACCATGTCCCTCCCGATTCCGCTCTACCTGGGTCCTGTGCCAGGATACCGTTCTCCTCGCCCGAGGAATCCGGGCTAGAAATCCGCGGATTTGGGCGCGCGCGGGAAGGGGATGACGTCGCGGATGTTCTTGATCCCCGTGACGTAGTTCACCGCCCGCTCGAAGCCCAGGCCGAAGCCCGCGTGGGGCACCGTACCGTACTTGCGCAGGTCACGATACCACCAGTAGACCTCCGGCTCCAGGCCCATCTCCGCGATCCGGGCATCCAGCACATCCAGGCGCTCCTCGCGCTGGCTGCCGCCGATGATCTCCCCGATGCCGGGGGCCAGCACATCCATGGCCGCCACCGTCTTGCCGTCATCGTTCAGGCGCATGTAGAACGCCTTGATGTCCTTGGGGTAGTTCATGACCACCACCGGCCGGCGGCACAGATCCTCGCAGAGGTAGCGCTCGTGCTCGCTTTGCAGGTCCATGCCCCACTCCACCGGAAACTCGAACTTCTTGCCGCTTTTCCGCAGGGCGGCGATGGCGTCGCCGTAGTCCATGCGCTCGAAGCTGGTCTTCAGGAAACTCTCCAGCCGCGTGATGGCGGTCTTGTCCACATGCTTCGCGAAGAAGGCCATGTCGTCGGCCCGCTCTGCCAGCACCGCCGTGAAGATGTAACGCAGATAGGCCTCGGCCAGATCCGCGTCGTCGCTGAGGTTGGCGAACGCGATCTCCGGCTCGATCATCCAGAATTCCGACAGGTGCCGCGTGGTGTTGCTGTTCTCGGCGCGGAACGTGGGTCCGAAGGTGTAGACCCGGCTCATGGCGCAGCAGTAGGTCTCCACGCTGAGCTGGCCGCTGACGGTCAGGAAGCTCTCGCGCCCGAAGAAATCCTCGCTGTAATCGATGCTGCCGTCGTCTTTGCGGGGCAGGTTCATCATGTCCAGGGTGGAGACGCGGAACAGCTCTCCCGCCCCTTCGGCGTCGCTGGCGGTGATGATGGGCGTGTGGATCCAGTAGAAACCCTGCTCATGGAAGAAGCGATGGGTGGCCTGGGCCAGGCAGTTCCGCACCCGCGTCATGGCGCTGAAGGTGTTGGTGCGCGGGCGCAGATGGGCCACCTCGCGCAGGAATTCCATGCTGTGGCGCTTGGGCTGCACGGGGTAGGTTTCGGGATCTTCCACCCAGCCCACGACCTCGATGGCCGTGGCCTTGATCTCCACGCTCTGGCCCTTGCCCTGGCTCTTGACCAGCTCGCCCGCGCAGATGACGGAGCAGCCGGCGCTCAGCTTCTGGACCTCGGTCTCGTAGTTGGGCAGATCATTGGGGGCCACCACCTGAATGGCGTCAAAGCAGGTGCCGTCGTGCACCTGGACAAAACTCAGACCGGCCTTGGAATCGCGACGAGTGCGAACCCAGCCTTTGACGGTCACTTCCGTGCCCACGGCGACATCGCCGCGCAGCAGATGGGAGATGTGGTGGTCAGCCATGAGACTTCCCTCTTTCCCGGCAGGGCCGGTTCCGGTTTCAAAATGACGATTCTGGTTGCAAAATGATGGGGCCGCAAGATAACACATACGTCGCCGACACGCGAGGGTTGAACCTCGAGGCAGGGTTGGGCGAAGGCCAGGCCACAAAAAAACCGCCCCGGCTTCCAGAGAAGGCGGGGCGGTCCTCACATAACAGGGGAGAATGTGATTTTAGCGATACATGCCCTTGACCATGTCCCAGTTGGCGATGGTGTTGGCCACCGCGAACAGTTCCACGTTGTTGCTGGTATTGATGGTGAAGTCACCGAAGTCGCCAGGACCGTAGGTGCTCAGGACCAGCCAGAACTGCTCGCCGGCGGGCAGAACCACGTTGTCCGCCAGAGCGATGGCGCTGTAGAGACCCACGCCACCGTCATCATCGACAAAGACCGCGTTGGTCAGGGGATCCGCAGCGTCGAAATCGGCGCAGTACAGACCCATCCAGGTGTCGCCCAGAACCGTGGCGTTCTCGTCAACGATGATCTCGATGGGCTGGTCATCGTTGCTCATGATAGCGAACACGGCATAGGACTGGCCGTCCTGGCTGCTGTCAGTCAGCGGATACGCGCATTCCAGGCTAACATCGTGGTTGCCCCAACCGCGGTTCCAGGTGGGCGAACTGGCATCCAGTTCCCCGGTGATAACAATCTTGGACGCGTTCACCATGGTGGCTTCCTGCGTGTCAGGCTGCTTAACCTCGGCGATGGCCGTCCCGGCGATCAGGACGATAAGGGCGATGGCGATAACATGTTTCATTGTGTTTTCCTCCCGGCAACATCACGGTGCTACCATAAGGGTGAATTAAGGATCTGAGAAAATACCATACCGCATATCAAGCCCCAATTGCAAGCAAAAAATTATATATGTTTGAAATAACCATCACCAACGAGCCACATTGATCTGACCATTGTGATCGTGTCATTACCAGGTCATCATCATTACCAGTCCACCATCATTGCCCTACCGTACGCCCTGCCGCCGGGCGCACCCCAAAAAACCGCCCCAGCTTCCGAAAAAGCCGGGGCGGTTCTCACAAACCATGGGAGAATGTGAATTAGCGGTACATACCCTTGACCATGCCCCAGCTGGCGCTGGTGTTGGCCACCGAGAACAGCTCCACGTTGGCGCTGGTGTCGATGGTGAAGGTGCCGTAGTCGCCAGGACTGTAGGTGCTCAGAACCAGCCAGAACTGCTCGCCGGCGGGCAGGACCACGTTGTCATCCACGGTGATGGCGCTGTAGACCCACACGCCGCCGTCATCATCGACGATGACCGCGTTGGTCAGGGGATCCTCAGCGTCGAAATCGGCGCAGTACAGACCCATCCAGGTGTCGTTCACAGTGCTGGCGTCCCCATCGACGATGATCTCGATGGGCTGATCATCGGTGCTCATGATAGCGAACGCGGCGTAGGCCTGGCCGTCCTCGCTGCTGTCAACCAGCGGATACGCGCATTCCAGGCTAACATCGTTGTTGCCCCAACCGCGGTTCCAGGTGGGCGAACTGGTATCCAGTTCCCCGGTGATAACAACCTTGGACGCATTCACCATCGTGGCGTTCTGCGTGTCAGGCTGCTTGACTTCGGCGAGGGCCGTTCCGGCGATCAGGACGATCAGGGCGATGGCGATAACATGCTTCATTGTGCATCCCTCCCGGCGACATCACGATGTCGCCACAAACAGGGTTAATCAAGGGCTCGAAGCACGATCATACCGTACCGCGAATTCCAACTTCAAGAAAAAAATTATATATGTTTAAAACAATCAGCACCAGCGAGCCAATAATCTGCCCATTGTGCTCACCTCATTACCAAATCATCATCATTACCAGGCCACCATCATTGCCCAAAAAACCGCCCCAGCTTCCGAAGAAGCCGGGGCGGTTCTCACAAACGATGGGAGAATGTGAATTAGCGATACATTCCCTTGACCATGTCCCAGTTGGCGATGGTGTTGGCCACCGAGAACAGCTCCACGTTGTCGCTGGTGTCGATGGTGAAGGTGCCGTAGTCGCCAGGACCGTAGGAGCTCAGGACCAGCCAGAACTGCTCGCCGGCGGGCAGGACCACGTTGTCATCCACGGTGATGGCGCTGTAGAGGCCAATGCCGCCGTCGTCATCGGCGAAGACACCATTCTCCAAGGGCAGCGCGGGATCGAAGTCGGCGCAGTACAGACCCATCCAGGTGTCGTTCATGGTGCTGACGGCACCATCGACGATGAGCTCGATGGGCTGATCATCGGTGCTCTTGATGGCGAAAGCCAAGTAGGACGAGCCGTCAG
>PDQT01000162.1 GCA_002747875.1 bacterium DOLZORAL124_64_63 | reverse complement strand
TGGTTGAAGTTGGTGTCGATGCTGCCGACGGAGGTGCCCAGACCGATCTGCTGGGCATTGGTGCCGCCCAACCCGCCGCCGACGGGGCGGCTGGCCGAGCGGATGGTCTGGGTCAGCATCTCGTTGAAGGTGACGCGGCCGCTTTTGAAACCCGTGGTGTTGCTGTTGGCGATGTTGTTCCCGATCACATCGAGGCTGGTCAGGTTGGCCGTCAGACCGCTGACACCACTGTACAGGGACTTGAACATGGGTATCCTCCTGGATGATCATGGTGGCGGGCCCGGCCCGCCGGCCGCTTCAGCTGACTTTGTAAATTTCCGAGACGTAGTATTCGAATCCGCCCACCTGGACGACCGCCACGCCGTTATCGTACCTGAGCCCTTCCACCGGTCCGGTTTGCAGGACTTCGCATGGCACATCGAGGTCGTTGTTCGTCACCGTGACGTTCAGTGAGTATTCGCCGTCCTCCAGGGGACTGCCGTCGCCGTCCAGACCGTCCCAGGTGATATCGTTCAGGCCGGAGGTCACGCTCCGGGTGTAGGTCCGCACCACGTCGCCGTCGGCATCCAGCACCTCGATGGTGGCGGTGCCGGGGCCGGAGGCGTTCAGGACGTTCTCGGTGGCGGTGCCTTCGCTGAGATTGAGGTGCGCACCCTGGACCGTCACATCCTTGCCCACCAGGGCCAGCATGGCCGTGTTGTTGGCCGACTGCCCCACCAGGAGGCTCTCCTCCAGGTTTTCGTTCACGGCGGACAGCTCATCCAGCATGGTGAACTGGGTGATCTGGGAGGTGAACTGGGCGTTGTCCATGGGGCTGGTGGGATCCTGGTTCTGGATCTGGGCCACCAGCAGGGTCATGAAATCGATCTTGCTGATCTCGGAGTAGTCCCGTTCCGCGGCTCCCAGCACTGTGCCGGCGCCGTTGTTGATACCCTGGATCACTGCCATCTATTGACCTCCGAGGTGGAAGGCGGCCCATTCGTCGGCGCCGATCTGGTGGTGTGGGGTCTGCTGCTGCCGCCGGCCCGGCTGATCCTGGTGCCGGGAAGGGTCCTGCCCGTTTTCCCGTTCCCTGCGCGGATCATCCTGCTGGGTTTCGTTCCGCCCCTGGTCCTGCCGACTGCCGGTGGCCACGCGAACCTCCACCAGATTGAAGCGGGAACTCTTTTCCCCGATGCTGTCGGCCAGTTCGCGGCTCCCCTCCTTCAAGGCGGTTTCGGCCTGCTTGCTTTCGGCGCTCAGGGAGATGGTCAGCTTCTCATCAAGGGCGTGGAGATGGATTTCCACCTGGCCCAATTCCTCTGGGTTGAGGCGCAGGGTCAGCTTCTCGCCGGCCATGGTCGAGCGCAGATGGTCCACCACCTGCCGGGAGACCTGGTTGCGGATGTGCTGCTGCAGGGCGTTGCCCTTGAGGGCGGCGCTTTTCAAGTCGATGGCCAGGTGCTCCCGGCCGGAAAACGTGTCCAGCGATCCGGAATCCAGGGATGCCGAATCCAGCCCCAGATCGGCCAGGGTGAGCCGGCTTTCCTCGGCGTCGGTCCGGATCTGGGATTGTGCGTATTTCTGCTTGGCGTGCCGGAGCTCGAGGGGCGGCTGGGGCTCATGGGCAGCCGGGGAAACGGGCTCGGTCGCCTCGGCCGCCGTCGTGGCGACCTGCTCGGTCGAGGCGCCGGCGTCCTGGATCGCGACGACGGTGGCGTCGGACCGGGGTGCGTCCTGCGGGATGGCTCCCTCCACCTCTGCCGGAAGCTCCAGGGTTCCATCCTCGTCCGCAGGGGCGGCGTTCTCGGAGTCTTCGGGGACCAGGTCCGGCTGCGCTGTGGCCTTCTCCTGCTCCACTTGACCGTTAGGAATTTGGTCGTCAGGAACCTGGTCTTCAGGAACCTGGTCGGAGGGAACCGCGGTGGTGCCCGTTTCCTCGGCCACGGCCTCAGCGCCGGCGGAAAGAACCGACGCGGACATGGGGCCTCCCGCCTGTGAGCCGGTCACCGGGATCTTTGTGGAGGAGTTCCCGGTCGCGGCGGCGTCGGCCTGAAGGGGGGCCGCCTGGCCGGTGTCCGCCAACGGGGAAAGGGCGTCTTCGGGGAGACCTTCGGGATTCTGGGGCCGGGATTCGGTGGCGGTGGTGCCCGCGGATGCGGGCGCATCGCCGGATTCGGTTGCCGTGGTGTCCGTCGAGGTGTCCGTGGCGGTGGGTGTTTCCTGTTCGGTGTCGGGCGTCTCGCTCCGGCCGCGGGAGGAGCCGGCGTCCCGGGGTTTCTTTTCTTGAACCCGGGTTGGGGATGTGTTCTCGCGGCTTCTGTCGGCACTTGTGGCGCGCTCGGGGGCGGCGTTTTCCTGGGGCTGTAAGTCGCGTTCCAGCATGGTGGGGAAGGAAACCAGCGGTTCTTCCTCCCACCGCGAACGGTCGGGACGGTGGCTGCGGGGGCCGCGCGGCCCCTCCCAGGCGGCGGGCGCATTCATGGCGTTCATCAGGTCCATCAACTGGCTCCCTTCAGGCTCATACGGGTGCTGACCTGGGCCGCCAGTCCGGCGTCCATGTTGGCCAGGATCTTGGCCGCCTGCCGTTCCTTCATGCGGCTCATGATGTCCAGGATGATCTCCATATCCAGAGCCGAGACGATGGGCGCCGCCTGGGCGGGCTTCATGGCCTCGTACATCTTGGCCAACTTCACGGCGGAGCGTTCCCTCTCCTCCACGTATTCGGCCTGCCGGGCTTCCAGCTTCTGGATGGTGTCCAGCAGTTGCTTGCGGCTCAGCTCCAGGACCTGTTCCTGGACGGCCACGGACTGGCCCAGGGCCAGAAGTTCTTCCTTTTCCTGCTGGATCCGGTCCCGCTCGATGGCCATGTCCCGGAAAACCCGCTCGGCGGCTTCGTAATCCTCGGGGCCCATGTTGGGCAGGCCGGCGTTCTGGGAAGCCTGGTTGAGCTGCTGGCTCAAGACCACCACGCCACCGAAGATCAGCGCGAAGGTGATCACGGAAATGATGATGACCGTTTTCATGCGATTCTCTCCTCAAGTCGGCTTCCGGTGGGCCGATATCCCACACGGGTTCGAGGATCCTCTCGCAACCCGGATGCCAGGGCGGAAAAGTTCTCCCCTCTGTGTGTCATTCCTCTAATCCCTACCTTTGCAAGTGGTTAAGTGAGAAGGCCAATTATCTTGCCGTGGTAGAATTCTCACCACTGCGGCACTTCCTGCCGCTTCTCAGGAAACCTTTTCCCCGTCGTTGCGGTGGGCTCGGATCTGCCCCTGCTCGTCCAGCGCCTGCTGCTCTCGCTTTTCCTGCCGCTGTGCCCAAGCCTGCCGCTGCTTCTTCTTCAGCTGCTCGAGAACTTCCAGATCCCGCCAGGCGGCATTCAGCTTTTTCCTGGCCTCGGCCAGGGCGTCCTGCGCCGTTGCCCGTTCCTGTCGGACGGTCTCCCGCCGCCGCTCCAGATGATCCAGCCATTGGCGGCGGTTCATGAGGTGGGCGACGCTCAGGGAGGGATTCGGCCCCGCCGTCTCCGTCGTCAGCTGTTGCTGAACCTGCTCCGCCAGGTCCGCCAGACGCTGGTCGATGGCCTCGACCGCGCGGTTGGCCGCGGCCACCTCGCGCGTCTGCTCTTCCAGCAGGCGTCGGCGGTATTGCAGAACCTTTTCCAGCCGGAAGCGGAAGGCCATGGTCAGGCCACTCCCGTCAGCTCACGCAGGCGGGCCAGGGAGCCCATCACCTCGGTGCCTTCGGTGATGCCCTGGGTCAGGAATTCGCGGACCTCCGCCTCTTTGGCCAGGGCCTCGTCCAGCACGGGATCCGTCCCGGGGACATAGGCCCCGATGCTGACCAGGTCCCGGTTGTCTTCCAGGCTCTTGAGCCAGCGCAGCAGGCGGGCCCCGGCTTCCCGGTCCTCGGGAGTGACGATGTCGTTGCGCAGACGGCTGACGCTGCCCAGCACATCCACGGCCGGGTAGTGATGCTGGCGGGCCAGATCCCGGCTCAGCATGATGTGGCCGTCCAGGATGGAACGCATGCTGTCGCCGATGGGATCGTGGATATCGTCTCCTTCGATCAGTACGGTGAAGAAAGCCGTCATGGCGTTCACATCGCTGCAGCCGGCACGTTCGCAAAGTTTGGGCAGGGCGGCGAAAACGCTGGGAGGATAACCCTTGGTGGTGGGTGGTTCGCCGGCGGCCAGGCCGATCTCGCGCAGGGCCATGGCGTATCGGGTGGCCGAGTCCATCATGAACAACACCTCGTGGTTGCTGTCCCGGTAGGATTCGGCGATGGACATGGCGGTCTCGGCGCCCTTGGCCCGCATGACGGCGCTCTCATCCGAGGTGACGACCACGATGACGCTGCGGGCCAGCCCCTCGGGTCCCAGATCCCGCTCGATGAATTCGCGCACCTCGCGGCCGCGTTCCCCGATCAGGGCCAGCACGTTGATGTCCACCTGGGCCTGCCGGGCCAGCATGCCCATGGTCACGGATTTGCCCACGCCGCTGCCGGCGAAAATGCCCAAACGCTGGCCCCGAGCGGCCGTGATCATGCTGTCGATGCTACGGATGCCGGTGGACATGATGTCGGTGTTGCGCCGGCGGGACATGGGGCGCGGCGGCCGCCCGTTCAGCCGGACCTGGGGCAGCCCGCTCACGGCCGGCCCCCCGTCCAGGGGGCGACCCAGGCCGTCCAGGACGCGACCCAGCAGTTGGGGGCCCGTCGGCACGGTCAGAGCGCGGGATTCCAGGGTGGCCTTGTTGCCGGGGGCCACGCCGGCATGATCCTGGTAGGGCATCACCAGTAGGGTGTTGTCGCGGAAGCCCACCACCTCGCCCAGGACGGGTTCCTCGTGGCGGCTGATCTCGATCCGGCACACGCTGCCCACCGGGCCCACCAGGCCTTGGATCTCGATGATCATGCCCACCAGGCGGGTCACCTTGCCCAGGCTGCGCACCGGGTCGCAGTGCAGCAGGCGGTTTTCCAGATCAGTCCAGGGGGTCGGCATCCGTGGCGTCCTCCCGGTTCAGGTCGGGGGTTTCCTGGGTGGCGATCATTTCTTCCACCAGATCGCCCAAATAAGCGAGCTGACCCTTGAGGGTGGCGTCCCATTCCCGGGTCTCGGTCCGGATCAGGCAGCCCCCCTTGTCCACCCGGCGATCGGCCTGGACCTGGGTGATCCCCTGCTTCCGCAGCACCTCGGGTTGGGATTCCAGCCACTCGGCCTCGTCCGGATGGGCGACCACCGTGATATCCTGCCGTTCCTCCAGCTTGAAAAGCGCCGTTTCCAGGCCCCGCCGCAGAATTTCCGGATCGGTTTCGACCTTGCCGCGGATGATCTTCTCGGCCAGGACCAGAGTGATGCGGGCCGCGGCGGCGGCCACCTCCTGGCAGTGCCGGGCGCGGGATGCGCTGATCCGCTCGGACCAGGTGTCCAGGGCGTGGGCGAAATCCTGGCGGGCCTTCTCCAGCTCCGATGCCTGGGCCTGGGCCATCTCCCGTTCCCGCTCCTGGTAGGCGGCGCTCAGATCCTGCTCCACCAGATCGTAGAGCTGGCTCCTTTCTTCGGATGTCAGGTGGGCCATCATGGTTTCCGGCCCCTGGAAGCCGCTCTCGCTCATGAACAGGCGGCGGCGGTCGGTCTCCCACTCCGCGGCCTCTTCCCTGGCGGCGGTGAAAACGGTCGCGGCGTCCCGGGGGGCGCCCGCGGCCGGAGCCACGACACCGGACGTATCGTCAAAGGGCTCAGGACACCATTTCCGCATCCTTGCCACCCTTCCCCAGGCTGATGGTGCCGGCTTCCTCGAGGCTGCGGATGACTTCCACGACCCGTTGCTGCGCCTCTTCCACCTCGGACAGCTTCACCGGACCCATGTATTCCATGTCCTCGGCAATACCCTCGGCCGCCCGCTTGGACATGTTGCCGAAGATCTTGCCCTTGATCTCTTCGGTGGCGCCCTTCAGCGCCATGGTCAGTTCCTTGCCGTCAATCTCCTTGAGCACTTCCTGGATGTTGGGATCGCTCATCAGGACGATGTCCTCGAAGACGAACATCAGGTTGTTGACCTCGTTGGCCACCTCGTCGTCGATCTCGCGCATCTCGTCCAGGATCTCCTGCCAGGTCTCGCGCTCGATCTCGTTGAGCACCTGGGCCACCTGCTTCTTGCCGCCGTACTGGATGTCCTTGGCCTTGACCTCGGACTGGAGCTGGCGGGCCAGCACCTCCTCCACGGCCTTCAGGGTCTCCTGGTTGGGGGCCTCCAGCACGGCCATGCGGTGGGCCACGTTGCCCTGCAACTCGGCCGGCAGCAGCTCCAGGATGGGGCCGCTGTGGCGGGGGTCCATGTGGGCCAGCACCACGGCGATGGTCTGAGGGTGCTCGTTCTTGATGTAGTTGGCGATGGTCACCGGGTCGACGCCTTTGAGGTGCTCGAAGCTTTTGATCTCGCTGAAGGCGGTGGCCCGTTCCAGGAGACTGGAGGCCATGCGGGTGCCGAAACCGGCCTCCAGGATCTGCTTGGCCGTTTCCTTTCCCCCGAAGGCCAGACCCGAGATCTGGCTGCTGATGGCGATGAATTCCTTGAGGATGGCCCGCTTCTCGGCATAGGTCACATGCCCGATGGAGGCGATGGTCTGGGTCAGCGTTTCGACCATATCGTCCGGCAGCTTGGACATGACCTTGCCGCCGGACTCGCTGCCCAGGGCCATGAGAAAAACGGCAGCTTTGCGGACGCTTTTCTGGGACACGCTACTCTCCCGCACCGGCGCTCATGGTGGCGCCCAGGTTGATTTCCTTGATCCAGGACTGGATGACTTCGGCCACCCGTTCGGGGTTCTCGGCGGCGTAGTCCTGGATGTCGTTCATGATCTGGTCGTCGATTTCGGGGATACCGTCGAAGTGATCGTCCTCGCCCGGCC
>PDQT01000165.1 GCA_002747875.1 bacterium DOLZORAL124_64_63 | reverse complement strand
CGGATCCTCGGGCGGCCCAGGTCCTGCAGCCGGATACGGCGGCCGGAGAACTGATCTGCGGCGTGGTGCGCACACCGACGGCGGACAGGCATTTCCTGGTCTCGGCGCCGGATGACCTGCTCCGCGTTGCGGGGGGCCACAGGCAATCGGTGGCGGATCTGCGCTCGGCTCCGGTGGACGCGCACTATATCACCATCTACCACAAGAGTTTCGAGAATGCGGCCCAGCGCCTCAGCGACTACCGGAACACCGCTCTGCCGGGTGTGGACGCGCCCGTGGCCCGGGCCGTCCTGGTGGACGACATCTATGCCAACTACTCCGGGGGCCAGAAGGACGCCTACGCCATCCGCAACTATCTGCAGCATGTGTTTGAGGCCGGGGGCGGTAACCTGCGCTATGTGTGCCTGGTGGGCAACACCACCAAGGATCCCCGCAATTACAAGGGCCAGGACCCCAACACGGCCCTGGTGGATCTGGTGCCCAGTATTGAAAAGTATTACTTCCCGGATACGAATCCCCATTCGAGCTACAGCGTCCATCCCTTCGGGACGGATGATCCTCTGGTCTCCTTCGATACTCCGAGCGGCTCATTGAGCATGGATTTGCCCGATGTGGCCCTGGGGCGTCTGCCCGCCGTGACCGTCAGCGAGGCCGAAGATTTGGTGGACCGCATGATCGCCTACGCCGCCGAGCCGGTGGAAGGCTTCTGGCGCAACCGTTTCGTCTTCGCGGCGGATGATGGGCTCGTGCCCCGGTATGGCCGGGAGCCTGTCTCGTCGGAGGAACAGCACCTCGCTCAGGCGGAAGATCTGGCCAACGACTTCGTGCCCGCCAGCATCGACATGGTGAAGATTTACGGGCACGCTTACGACCTGCCCAGCGGCAGCAACGTCAAGCCGGAGATGCGCGCGGACATCAACACCGCGCTGAGCGACGGCGCCAGCATGTGGTACTACGTGGGGCACGGCGCGGAGAACAACCTGGCCGATGAGCAGGTTTTCCAGTCCGAGGACATCGCCAGCCTGACCAACGGCATGAAGCGTTTCGTGTTCGTGGCTTTCAGCTGCGATGTGGGCGTTTACAACAGCACCTCACGCCGCAGCATGGCCGAACTTTTCATCACCGCGGAAGGCGGTGGGGCCATCGCCAGCATCTGCGCCAGCCAGGTCAGCTTCAGCGTCTACAACAACAGGCTCAGCGATGCCTTCTTCGAATCCCTGTTCCCCGGACAGAGCGTGCCCGAGGACAAGAGCCTGGGGCAGGCCCTGCTGGAAGCCAAGATGGTCATGTCCGGTAGTCTTGAGCGGCGGAACAGCCAGCGGTTCACCTTGCTCAGTGATCCGGCAACGATGCTGCCGTACGCGCGGGACGACCTCCGGTTTGCGGCCGGAAGCGTGGACACCCTGCGGAGCGGCGCTCGGCAAGTCGTGGTCCTGGATGAGGATCAGGACGCGCTGCTGGGCCTGGGCGACACCTATTATCTGCGTGTGCAGGAAAGCGCTTTCGATCACGGCTACATCTATTCCTACACCAGCATCGACAGCAACGGAACCATCGTGCGGGTGCCCAGGTGGCACACCTTCGTGGACGGCGGCTCTCCGGTTTTCGAGGGCTCCGGCACCATGGACGGCTCCCAGTTGCGCGTGCCCTTCAAGGTCCCGGCCCAGCTGCGTTACGGCGACCGGGGGCGGACCCGGCTCATCGTCGATGATGGCCAGCGTTACCATGTGGCCAACCGGGCTCTGCCCGCCGTGCGCGCGGCCGTGAGCAGCGGCAACGATCTGGTGGGGCCGGATATCCGGCTGGCTTTCGAGAACAACCGATATCGGGTCAAGGCGGGCACGCCGCTGCGGGCCACCCTGAGCGACACCAGCAGCATCGCCATCTTGAACACCACGCCGGGCAACAGCATCCTGCTGGAATTCGACGGCACCGGGTTCATGACCAACGTGACGCGCGATTTCCGCTTCGACGCGAACAGTTACCAGTCGGGCAGTCTCAGTTTCCCGCTGCCCGGCGACCTGGAATTCGGCGCCCACCGGGCGGCCCTTTTCGCCAGCGATGCCCTGGGCAACGTAGGGAACGACACCATCAGCTTCATCATCGTGCCGGAGTCCGTGGTGGGGGTGGAGGATGTGACCCTTTTCCCCAACCCCACGCCGGGTCCTTGCCGTTTGCTGATGGAATTGAGCGATCCCATGCTCATGAAATGGGACATCTTCACCACAGCGGGCCGTCGCGTGAAGACGGTGGAGGAAAATCTGGGCGCCGGACCCCAGATCCTGCACTGGGACGGGCGCGATGACCAGGGCGATGAGATCGCCAACGGCACGTACATCTACGTTCTGCGCGGTCAGGTGACCGGCGGGGACGAACGCGATATCACGAAGACGGGTAAGCTCGTCATCATGCGCTGATTCACCAGAGAAAGGGAAGCGCCAAAGCTTTCCACCGCACAATCGGAGGTAAATTGGAAATGAAGAGAAACAACCTGGCCGCTATTCTTGTGGCCGCCCTCATGCTGAGCCTGGCCGGCGGTTCCGCCCTTGCGGCCAGCGGGGCGGGCGCCATCAACCTGACCTTCCCCATCGGGGCCCGCTACAATGCCCTGGGAGAGTCCGGCACCGCCCTGAGTCAGGACGTGACCAGCATCTGGTGGAACCCTGGTGGTCTGGCTTTCCTGCCCCAGCGCTCCAAGCCCAATGACCTGCACATCATGCAGAGCAGCTTGGCGGAAGGCTTGGCCGATGACATCGCTCTGTATTGGGGCGGTTACGCCATGCCCATGGGCCGACACGGCGCTCTGGGTTTCGGCTTGAATTATCTGGACATGGGCGAGCAGATGGGCACCGACGAGAACGCCCAGGAGACGGGCACCTTCCGCTCCTACATGTTCGCCTTCAGCGCCACCTATGGTGTGCGTATCAACCGGACTCTGGGCATCGGCCTGGGTGTGAAGTATTTCCGGGACAAGCTGGCGCCCGAGAACAGCCTGCAGGATGCCGGTGGCGGCGGTAGCGGCGACAGCTTCGGCGTGGACCTGGGTGTGCTGTACAAGGCCCCGCATCTGCGCTCGAATTTCGGCCTGTCTCTGGCCAACCTGGGTCCGGACATCAAGCACGTGGACGCCGACCAGAGCGACCCCATGCCCCGCAAGGCGACGCTGGGCTGGGCCTTCAGCGCCTACCAGAGCGAGTACATGGGCCTGCTCGTGGTGGCCGACTACCTGGTGCCCCTGTACAAGTGGAATGACAACGACTACGGCTTCGGCCTGGAGTTCGACCAGACCGAGTACGGCATCGGCGTGGAGTGGAACTATCTGCGCAGCCTGTTCGTGCGTCTGGGCTACAAGAGCGCCGACTACGGTGAGATCAACGACACCACCTTCGGTTTCGGTGTCGACATGAACCAGTGGGTGGGCCAGGCCATCACCTTCGATTTCGCCAGCGTGCCTCAGGCCAAGGGCTTGCCGCGCGTGAACCGTCTGTCCCTGGGGTACCGCTTCTAGCAAGCGGGCCCCCGGGCCATCTCAGCCCCTGAGAATGGAGCGAGGCTTTGAAGCCTGCATGGAACAATACCGGCCGGTTAACCCGGCACGCCGCCCTGCTGTCCCTTCTGGTTGGTGCCTTGGTTCTGGGAAACCTGGCACCGGCGTGGGCCGGTGCACGATCTGGAGCCGGCCAACCCATTGCCGATCCCGATGGCCGGCATCTGCTGTACCGGGACTGGACGGTCCTGCGTGATCAGCCCGACGGCGCGTCGCGCATGGAGCGGGAACAGCTGCGCCAGGGCGAGTATTTCCGCCGCTGGAAAGCGGTGCATGATATGGTCGGCAAGCAGCACACCTCTCGGCTTTCGCAGGCCCTGCTGGCCAAGCGCGGCCTGGGCCCGGCCCTGCTGAAGCCCGGCGCGGCGCCCGCGGGCAAGGCCTACGACGGGGTGGACACGCTGAAGGTGCTGATCGTGCGCATCAGCTTCGAGACCAACCGGGACTCGACCCTGACGTCGGTGAGCCCCAGCGGCGATTTCCTGTTGGAGCCGCCGGCCAACATGGATGATCTGCATGTGGACCGGCCGCCCCACAACCGCCAGTTCTACGAGGCCCACCTGCACGGTCTGAGCGAGTACTACAACTACCAGTCCGGCGGGCGTCTGCACATCGAAGGCACGGTCCTGCCCCAGGAGGAAAACGGTTCCTACAAGCTTTCCGATCCGGCCGATTACGGCCCGGGCCAAGGTGGCTGGTGGAACATCGAAACCCTCGAGGCTCTGGTGCGCGACATGATCGACGCCGGGGACCAGGGGACCCTGGGCACGGAGTACGACTTCAGCCTCCACGATGATGATGACCCCTTCACCTACATCATCTTCGTGCACGCGGGCAGCGACTGGCAGAGCGACATCAACGGGGATTCTCCCAACGACATCCCCACCTTCTTCGTCACCCTGGGGGAGCCGCATTCCCTGGCGGGCGGCGGACTGCTCAGCGAATGCAGCATCATTCCCGAAACCACGACCCAGGATGACCACCCGGGCAGCATCGCGGCGGCCCTCTATCACGAATTCGGCCATGCCCTGGGGCTGGTGGATGTCTACAACACCAGCACCGGCTATCCCGCGGCGGGTATCTGGGACCTGATGGACTCCGGCACCAATCTGCCGGTGACCATGGGCTTCATCAACAGCCAGAACGACACCATCGTCAAGACGGCCACGGGGGTTTTGCCGCCATCCTTGGGCGTGTGGGACAAATGGTTCCTGGGCTGGGTGGAGACGCAGGAGGTGGACGGCAGCGAAACGGAATACACCTTGCCCGCCGTGCAGGTCCCGCGCGACCAGTACGCCCTCTGGGATGAGAGTTCCGGTGATTTCGATCTGAACTATCCCCAGGCCCTGCGCGCGGGAGCCTCGCCGCGGGAATACTTCCTCATCGAGAACCGCTTCGTGCCGCCGGTCCCGGACGCCCTGGGTACGCGCACACCCTACCCGTACCTGACGTTCATTCGGGATCTGGATACGGACGTGGTGCTTTATCTGGGCACGCGGGACAACGGCATCGACACCAACAGCGGTATGTACGATTACTTCCTGCCCGCCGGCGGGCTGCTGGTGTGGCACGTCAACATGGACCGCATCAGCGCCAACCTGGACGAGAACACCATCAACGCCTGGAACGATGGTCTGATCCTGATGGAGAGCGACGGCATTCAGGACATCGGCGTGCTGGATAGCTATGTGTTGGGCTGGTACGGTTCGTATCGCGATCCCTTCAACGAGGCCAACGGGGCCACGGGCTTTGGTCCGGGCAGCAACGTCAGCAGCCGTTTCTTTGATCGCAGCTGGTCCGGCGTGCAGCTGTCGGGTATCCACAATCGTTATCCCCGCACGTCCTCCGTCATGCGTTTTGACGCCCAGGTGCAGCCCCTGGTCGGGAGATTCCCCTGGCAGGCGGCATCCGTCAGCGCGGATGAGGCCGCCCAGACCGGCGGCACTCCCGGTGCCCGGGGCCTGGACACCCGCAGCCTGACGCCCGTCACCTTCGCGGACCGCGCGGTGTTCTTCTTTGCCGACGCGGATGCCGACAGCGGCGCGGCGGGCGGTTACCCGCACGCCCTGTATGCCCTGGACGCGGCCGGAGAGCCCGCCTACGAAGCCGTGGCGGGCCGACCCGAGGGTGCCGCCTGGCCTCTGGATGCGCCCTTGGCCGGACCGCCTGTCCTGCTGGATGCCGAGGGTGCCGTCCGCCGTCTGGTGGTGGCCACGCGGGACGGCACCGTGGCCGTGGTGCGGGTGCCCGCAACCGGCAGTCTGACCCTGGTGCGGAGCGCCGATCTGGCCGACTCCCTGCGGTGCGGTCCCGTGGCCCTGCGGAACTCAGCGCAGGAAACGGTGGTGGCGGCCGTCACGGGAGCGGATTCCCTGGTCTTCTGGAACCCGGAAACGGGCCTCGAGGTGAGCCGCGCGGCTCTGGCCGGTGACCTCCTGGGAACGCCGGTCGCCGCCTGGAACCAGACCGCCCAGCTTTATCTGCCCACGACCGCGGGGCTTGTTCTCGCCGACCTGGACGGGGCCGCCGAGTCGTTGATCTTGGCCTGGGACCGAACCCCGGCGGGCAAGGTCCGGCTGGTTTCTCCCGATGGCCTGTCGGTCATCGGCTTCGATGACATGGGCCTGTTGCCCGTGTCCGGACTCGACGATGTTCCGGGCTCTCTGTCCGACCTGAGCCAAGCCTTGGTGGGGCAACCCGCGGTGGCCGACCTGGACGGCGACGGCCGCCAGGATCTGATCCTGGCCACGGCCGGCCATGTGTACGCCTACAGCCGGGAAGGGGTGGCGCTGACGGGCTGGCCCTGCCGCCTGGCTGATCTGTTCCCCCTGGCGGAGGGCACCCGGCTGGCCGGTGACCCGCTGGTGGGCGACATCACCGGTGACGGCGTCAACGAAGTCATGATCAGCACCAGCGGCGGCCACCTCATCGGTCTGGACGCCCGGGGCCGCCTGCTGCCGGAACTGCCCTTCAAGTGGGGTGATGATGGTACCGGTGCCCTGGCTCTGGCCGGTGATGGGGCGGGCCACACCCTGTTGTGGATGGTCTCGCCCGGTGGTTACGCCACCGAACCCCTGGCCCGCAACCATGTCAACGGCCGGGTGATGGCCATGGGCTGGGGGCCGATCGCCGCCGCCGGCACGCGGACCAGCCAATGGTTGGGCACGGCCGGTGGCCCGCTGCGGCTGGGACCCAGTGGTGAAGCCCGCGCCCTGGGCGCGGAGGCGCCCCTGGCCGCCGAGATGGGGCGCGCCCTGCTGTATCCCAATCCCATCCACGATACGAATTTGACGGTGCGTTTCTACGCCCCTGCCGCGGGTGAGGCGCGTTTCCATCTGTACAACCTGGAAGGTCAGGAGATCAGCCAGGCCCGCTTCCCGACCACGGCTGGGGCCGTGAACGAGCACCAGATGGATGTTTCCGGCCTTGTGAGCGGCATGTACCTGGCGCGCCTGATTTATCCGGGCACCCATGGCCAGGAAACCCGAACCCTGACCCTGGCGGTGGAGCGATGATGCCCACGGCCCCGCGGGAGGATATGATGTTCCGAATGACGATGATTGGTGTGCTGGCCGGGCTTCTGCTGCTGAGCGCCGGCGGTGTCCTGGCTGCCGACGCGCGGGGTGGGGACGCCTTGCTGGGACGCGGCGGTTGGCTGCTGAACCGGGCCGATATGGAGAATCGGGCCCTGACGGGGCTGGCGTTGGATCAGACCGGATTGGGTGATGAGTTCGGCAGCGACATCTACGTATCGGAGGCTGACGACGAGTTCGGGAACAACACCGGCACGGGGCTGGCCATGCTGGCTTCGGCCGTGCTGCCGGGCGCGGG
>PDQT01000220.1 GCA_002747875.1 bacterium DOLZORAL124_64_63 | reverse complement strand
AATTTTAACATATAATCACAGACTAGTCCAGTTAACTTTTATGGTGCCGCGGAAATTGTTGGTATCCGGGGACCACGGCACAACCGATTTCCTTGCCTTTGCCCATTGGGAAAATTATCCTAGCGTCAGGATTACCATCGGATCGCTGTTCATTTTGAGAGGAGCTTAACAATGTCAGAGAAGCTGCAGATCAAGCCCGCCACCGGCAAACTGGGTATCCTGACCCCCGGTATGGGCGCGGTCTCTTCCACCTTCATTGCCGGAGTGTGCGCTATCCGCAAGGGCCTGCGCCTGCCCATCGGCAGTTTCACCCAGATGGGTCACATCCGGCTGGGAAAGCGAACCGAAGATCGTCAGCCCTTGGTCAAGAACTTCGTGCCTCTGACCGATCTCAACGACATCGCCTTTGGCGGTTGGGACATCTTCGAAGACAGCGTCTATGACGCCGCCGTGAATGCGGGTGTCCTCGAGAAGGATCTTCTGGACGAGTTGAAGCCTGAGTTGGAGCAGATCAAGCCCATGAAGGCCGTCTTCGACCAGTACTACGTCAAGAAGCTGGAAGGCACCCATGTCAAGACCGGCACCAAGATGGAACTGGCCGAGCAGGTCATGCAGGACATGGAAACCTTCAAGAAGGAAAACGGCTGCGACCGTCTGGTCATGGTCTGGTGCGGCAGCACCGAGATCTTCATGAAGAAGACCGCCACCCACGCGACCCTCGAGGCCTTCGAGAAAGGCCTGCGCGAAGACAGCCGGGACATCCCCCCAAGCATGATCTACGCCTACGCCGCCATCAAGATGGGTGTGCCCTACGCCAACGGCGCCCCCAACCTGAGCGGTGACGTGCCCGCCCTGGAAGAGCTGGCCAAGAAGACCGGCTCCGGCCTTTGCGGCAAGGACTTCAAGACCGGCCAGACCCTGATGAAGACCATTCTGGCCCCCGGCTTCAAGGCCCGCCAGATCGGCGTCGCCGGTTGGTTCAGCACCAACATCCTGGGCAACCGCGACGGCGAGGTCCTGGACGATCCCGAGTCCTTCAAGACCAAGGAAGAGTCCAAGCTGAGCGTGCTGGACACCATCCTGCAGCCCGAGCTCTATCCCGACCTGTACGGCGACCTCTACCACAAGGTGCGGATCAACTACTATCCGCCCCGCGGGGATAACAAGGAAGGCTGGGACAACATCGACATCGTGGGCTGGTGCGGCCGCCCCATGCAGATCAAGGTGGACTTCCTCTGCCGCGACAGCATCCTGGCCGCCCCCCTGGTGCTGGACATGAGCCTCCTGCTGGACCTGGGCATGCGCGCCGGCCTGCCCGGCGGCATCCAGGAGTGGCTGAGCTTCTACTTCAAGAGCCCCGTCACTCCCGAAGGTCTGCAGCCCGAACACGATCTGTTCATCCAGCAGACCAAGCTGAAGAACACCCTGCGCTGGATGATGGGCGAAGAGGTCATCACCCACCTGGGCCGCGAGTACTACGAGGACTAGCATCCGCGGCGTGACAACACAGGCCGGCCTTCACGGGGAAGGCCGGCCTTTTTCGAAGCCGGGGCATAATCCAAGGAGATGGGCATGGCGATAGCGGTGAAGGTGGTCCCCGTGGGACCGCTGCAGATGAATTCCGTGATCCTTACGACCGAGGGTCCCGCCGGCCTCGAGGCCCTGATCATCGATCCGGGCGGGGATCCGGAAAAGCTGCTCCGCCAGGTGAGCGACTCAGGGGCCACCCTGACCGCCCTGCTGGCCACCCACGGCCACTTCGACCATGTCGAGGGTGCCGCGGCCATTCAGGAAACGGTGGATCTGCCCCTGCATTGCCACCCGGATGACATGTTCCTCATCGAGCAGATGCCGGCCATCCAGGCCGCCTACGGTCTGCCCACCACCGCCATCCCCCGCTGCGCGGCCGATCTGGCCGATGGTATCACCGTTCCCTGGGCCGGCCATGAGATCCCCGTCACCCACGTCCCCGGCCACAGCCCCGGCCAAGTCATGTTCACCATCGACGGCCATGCCATCGTTGGCGATTGCCTCTTTGCCGGCTCCGTCGGCCGCACCGACCTGCCCGGCGGCGACTTCGACACCCTGGCCCGCAGCATCCGGGAAAAGATCTACACCTTGCCCGACGAAACAGTGGTTCTTTGCGGACACGGCCCCGACACCACGGTGGGGCGCGAAAAAGTCGGCAACCCCTTCATTCCCGCCTGACCCGTCCCCCGTCTGCCTCGGGGGCGGCGTCTGCCTCAGGGGCGATCCCGCGGGCTAGCCCTCCATCTCGCGGGAGATTTCGTGGGCCTCCCTCTTCTCCACCTTCAGCTTCTCCATCTTGGCGTACTTCTTCAGGAATTCCTTCTTGATCCAGTCCCGGTAAAGGCTGGCGCCAAGGCAGCCGCTGTCGTAGGCGTAGATGCTCTGGTTGTGGGCCGGAGCCTCTTCGATCTTGATGTTGTTGGTGATCACCGTCTTGAACACATCGGCGGCGGGGTACAGACCGCTCAATTCCCGGCGCACGTTACGCAGCAGCGGGGTGCGGCCGTCCTTCTGGGTCAACAGGATCCCCAACACCTGCAGCCAGATGTTCTGGCGCTCCTGAATGCGTTCGATCAGATTTTTCAGTTGGTGCAGGGTGGGGATGGCCAAGCCGCTGCACTGGGTGGGAATCAGGGCGTAATCCGCGGCCACCAGAGCGTTCTGCGTCAGCACACCCAGGTTGGGCGGGGTGTCCACGATGATCCAGCCGTAGGAGGTGCTCAGGCTCTGAACCACCTTGGCCAGCCGGTCGTTGATCTGGGTCTTGGCCATGCTCTCCAGGGAGGGGTTGGCCGGCAGGATGTCGATGTTTTCGTCGTAGATGGTGCTGGTGATGCCGTCCTGGGGCGTGATGGCCCGGCGCAGCACATCGAAAATGCTGCGGGCCGGCGGCGCCCCATCCAGTTTGCCCAACAGGGTGCTGGTGGCGCAACCGTGCGGATCCATGTCGATAACCAGGCACGAGGAGGTCACATCGCTGTAACGGGTCAAACCGGCAGCAAGATTGATGGCAGTGGTGGTCTTACCCGTCCCACCCTTGTGATTGACGACAGCAATGACATTACTCATGAATAAAACACCTCAACTGGCAGGAAGTAAAGGGTGACCGAACAAGGAAATAACCCGAACCAATATACATGAAAACCCCTAATTTAGGAAGAAAAATCGAAAATCCGTCTATTTTTGGGCAAAATTACCCAATTTCGAGACCTTTAAAGAACAATTATTGATTTTTAATTCACCAATTTAAACGTTGAGACGATGGTCGCCATGCGCCGGAACATGGGCATCTTGTCCATGTGCGGGGCGTAGGCCAGCAGGTCCACACAGAAGACCCGGCCACGAGTCTCATCGGCCACGAAGTAGCACCAGAAGGGCCCGCCCCCTTCAAAACGGGTGCTGGCCCAGGCGCCCTCCAGCTTCACCGCCGGCAATTCACCCAGGGTCGTGGTGGACCACCGCAAGCCCTCGGGCACGATTTCCTCGTTGTGCATGCGCTCCCCCATTTCCTCGCGCATGGCCAGCAGGAAAGACTGATCCCGCAAGGCGGCGGCAGGATCCTCGTTGGGCTGCCAACTGACGGAAATGCCCCGCGAGGGTCCCGTCCGCAACAGCTCCAGACCGAGGAAGCCCTTGGGTTTGAGCTGGTTTTGCTTGAATTCCTTGGGAATTTCGAAGGAGAAGCCGAATTGCTCGCGGTAGGCATTCATCAGACGGGTGTCCAGCCCGGAATAACGGAATTGGCGCAGGATGCGCTTCCGGCTGCTGTCCTCGAAAATCTGCCGGATGGAGGCCGCCTCCGAACGCAGGAAACTGCTCAGACTGTTGCGGTCATGGGTAGCCACGATCAGCACCGTCTGGTAGGTGGCCCAGGGATCATTGAGTTGGACCATGCCGCCGGGCCCGTTGGCCAAGTGCTGCCAGGTTTCCTTGCTGACCATACTCTTGACGCGCTTTTCCAGCGAGCCGCCATCACCAATGCGCAGGATCAGGATAACGTTCTTGTAGCGGTGGACAAGTTTCAGTTGGTCGCCAACATAAACATCCGGACGGAAAAGAGGTTCTTCCTTGATGACGAAGGTGGTGTTCACGTTGACCTGTTCCAGGAAGCGCCGAGCCAGGGGTTCAGTTTGGGGGCCGGCAACCACAACCGCCAGATCACTGTACGACCCGGCGGCCATGATGATCCCCTGTTCGTCGGCCGGGTTGCAGGCCGTCAAAGTCAGCAGGCAGGGCAACAGCAGCAAAAGTAGGACCGGACGTCGCAAGGAATTTCTCCCCCCCTTGGGTGATCGGCACTCACTCTCCTAGATCTAGGGGAACGGTCCGGCTGGTGTCAAGCTTGGCCCGCAATAGACGGTTATCTTTTTGCATGTCCCGCAGTCGGCGGCTCAGGCGCTGGTTCTCCTGCCGCAGGTTGTTGATGGTGCGCCAATCCCGCAGGTCCCGACCGGTCCAGCCCTGGTTCAGCAGGAGGTTGCCGTGGCCGCTGGTGCGCGGCAGGGCGGGCGCGCTGCTGACCGAGCGGGAAAAACCGTTACCGAAATTCAGGGAGGGCTCGAGAGGCAGGCGATCCGGCCCCAGCGCCGTGGCGGGCTGGTCGGAGAAAGGAACCGGGCCGGTGGCTTCCGGGATGCCGGGCGTGATTCCGGGTCCGAAGAAAACCGCCAGGGCCAGCACGGCGGCCACCCCCACCGCGGCGGCGGTGCCGAAATTGCGGAACCAGGACCAACGTCCCTGCCGTTTTTCTTCCCAGGGATAGGCCGCCTCGCCGGCAGCCTCCTTCAGGGATTGGTTCAGGCGCAGCTGCAGTTTCCAGTCGAAATTGTCCGGCAGCTCCGGCTCGGTGGCGTTCAGGAAACGCCGGCTCAGTTGCAGGTCCTGCCGGTACTCTTGGCAGTCGGCACAGGCATCCAGATGCTCCGCAAGCTTGGCCGTAACCCCCGGCGGCAGCATCCCGTCCAGTTCAAGGCTCAAGTATTCCTGGACTTTGTTGCAGCGCATTTCATCCTCCCATGGCCCCCAACAGGGGCTCATCAATTCTTGTTGTTGTCGCTCTCGCCGGCGCGCGCTTCGATCAATTCCAATTCCGCCAGCAGCGTTTCATTGCGCAGCATGGGCTTGATGAGCTGGCGGAACCGATTGCGAGCCCGATTGATGCGGGATCGCACGGTGCCCATCTTCAATCCCGTGACCTGCTGAATCTCTTCATAGCTGAGCTGGTCCACTTCCCGCAGCAGAAAAGGGATGCGGTATTTCTCGGGAATTTTGGCCGTCGCCTCGTTGATCAGCGCGGCCAGTTCCTGGCGTTGGACATCCTCGGAAGCATCGGCCCGCTCATCGGCCGGGTCGATGGGGGTTTCATCATCATCCGGACTCGGATTCAGACTGATGGTCCAAGGCCGCCGGGAACGCTGACGCATCTTGTTGCGCACCAGGTTGGTGGCGATGGTGAACACCCAAGTGGAGAAACGGGCGATCTCCCGATATTTCGCGGCATGGATATAGACCCGGATAAGCGTTTCCTGAGTCAGTTCCTCGGCCAGGTCAGGATTCTTGACCATGCGTAGAATAAAGCTATAAAGCCTTCCCTTGTAGCGGGATACCAGTTCATCATACGCACGGCGCCGACCGTTCTGAACCTGGACGATGAGATCTTCGTCGCGGACATCCCGCAGATCCCCACGCGCGGCGTGCGGACTGACGGAAAACTGGTCATCGCGTTGAAGGTTCATCTTGTCTCCTTTGGTTTCCAGGGGTTGGAACCGCTGGGCCTTATACCGGCAGGGCGGCTCCGAGTTCCCGGAATATTCAGGCTATAAAAATCCAGGTTACGGAAAGCTCAGGTTATGGAAAGCGCAAGTTACGGAAAACTCACGACGCGGCGCAGGGGCCACCAGGGCAGGAAAGCGGCCGCGTCAAAGGTCACCCGGTAGGTTTCCCGCGGCATGATGATCAAGCGGCCCGCATGACGGCTACTGGTCACGATGGTCCCGGCAGCGGGGCTTTCCGGATGCCAGACCCGCACCACCGATCCCTCGGCCCCGCGCCCCAGCCCACGCGCCACCAGGCTTCGGCGGCGGTCCTGTTTTCCCGGCCCGGCGGTCAGCTGATAAGAGCGCATCGTCGGCAGGTTCGCAAAAGGCCCCCGGGACGGGACGCAAGGGGGCGCCCCCCGTCCCAGAGCCGTCACCCCGGCCGGCCCGTGCCACGCGGCGTCCGGGTCCAGCACCGCCGGCAGGAAGCGTACCCACCCCAGCAACGCGGGATCCACGGGCCGCCATTCCTCGAACCAGCCGCTCATGGTGCCGTCCCCCGAGGCGGCCACGATGATGGTCCACCCGTCGGGGCCGTCCCAGTCCAGCAGCTGATCCAGCCCTCCGCGCCCCAGAAGCACTTCCAGCCGCAGGTTGCCCTCGGCATCGGCCAGCCAGCAGCAGGCGCCCTGGCTGCGCCGATTCAGGAATTCCCCTTTCCAAGGGGCAAAGACAAGCCGCGAGGCAGGCGGGCCTGAGTCCTCTTCACCCCGGACCTTCGGGGCCGGAATCAGGATCAGAACCACCAGCAAACCGGCCAGGAAGGATGGCCACCGGAGCCGCCCGCCGTCGCTCATTGCCGGGTTCCAGGGGCGGCAAGGTCTTGCAGATGTTTCTCGATGCGCTCGGAGTCTCCCCCCAGGATCAGGGCCCGACGCAACATTTCCTCCGCCTCGGCCACCTGGCCCATTTCCCGTAAAACCAGCCCCAGGTGCTCCAGGATGGTGGCCTCCTCGGGCAGCACGTTCACGGCCTGGATCATGTAGTCGAAGGCTTCCTCGAACCGACCTTGGCGGTACTTGACCCAGCCCATGGAATCCAGATAGGCGGCGGAACCCGGATCCTGGTCCAGGGCTTCGTGAATCAACGATTCCGCCCGATCCAGCTCCGTATTCTTTTCCGCCAGGAAATACCCCAGGGCGTTGGCCACTTCCGCGTCATCAGGGAACTGGCGGCGCAGATCTTCCAGGACGGCGCGGGTCTGCTTCGGCTGATCCATCTCGTCATAACAGACACTCAACTGCAGGCTGGCCGACCGATTCAGCTCCGGCAGCATCGCCGCCAGGGTGAACGCTTCGGCCGCCTCGGGTAGCATGTCCAGGGCGAGGAAGGCATACCCCAACACAAGCTGGTCTGTCGCATCGGTCGCGGCCACCATCCGGGCGGCTTGCAGGGTGTGTTCCCGGACCCTGGCAACCCGCTCCCGCTGCTGCGTCCCGGAGTTGGCCTGGAACAGCTCTCCCTCCCACGCCAAGAGCATGCCGCGCACGTAGCCCATCCGCACCTCGGGATCATCGGGGGCGCATTCCACGCCCTTGGCGAAGAAATCCAGAGCCTCCGTCAGCTGCTTGTCCGCTTCCAGGATACGGCCCTTCAGGAACCACGCCTGGCCACTGCGCGGCCAGCGTTCCAGAACCTCGTCCACGGTGGCCAGCCCATCCGCCTGACGGCCCACGCTCAGATAAAGCCGCGCCAGCCAAAGGCTGGATTCGCAGGTCAGTCGCCCTTGCCGGTAGCGGGGGGCCAGGAGGTCGATGGCCTTCGCCGACCGGCCCTGCTGGGCGTAGAGGGCAGCCAGTTCGCTGACTAAACCGGGGGCCTGGGCCGCGGGCAGCCACTCCGCTGCCCCCTCCTGCACCAGGGAATCAGGCTCCGCTTCGTTGGGGGTTGCTGTGGCGAAATATTCATCTGCGGCATCGGCCACTTCCCAGGCTTCCTCATCCCGGCCCAACAGCACCAGGCTGCGCACCAGGGCAGCGCGCAGCGCCCGGGAGCCGGGAAAGACCTCGCTGGCCTCTTCCAGCAGGGCGGGTATTTCCTCTTGGCGGTCCGCCCGCTCCAGGATGGAGGCCATGGATGCGTAGATGGGCGGGCCATCGGACGGGAATTTCTCCACGGCTTCACGGCACACGTCCAGGGCCTCGTTCGGCTTGTTCATGGTCGCCAGAACCGTGGCCTCCGCCATGAGAATCGCCAGCGTTTCCTGGCCGCGGCGGCGCGTCTCGCGCAGATCCCGCAAAGCCTTACCGGCCTCGCCAAGACTGAGCAGGACCTCCGCACGCTGCACCCGGAACGCGGCGGAGTCCGGGTAGTCCCCCACCAGACCATCCAGGATCCGCACGGCATCCTGGAGATAGCCCCCGGCCACCAGCGCCTCTTGGAAGTCCCAGGCCAGCTGAGGAACATCCGCATGGATGCGGTAGACGGCATGCAGTTTCTGGAGAGCTTCTTCCACGTTGCCGTCGGCCAGCATCTGGCGGCCCAGCAACCAGGTGGAGGCCACACCGTAGGGCACGTCCTCGTCGCTGGGCATGTCTGCATGACTTTCGGGACCGTTGTCCGGGAGCTGGACGGCCCCGGTCATGCACCAGAGGGCCGGCAGCAGGGCCACCAGCAGGAACAGGAACTTGGGAATGTGGTTGGCATGGTTGATGATACGATCCTTTGCTTCGGGGTTCCGCGGGTCGGTTCCGCGGCCTACTCCTGGGGGCCGTCCAGAAAATCCGGTTCTTCTTCCAGACGCTCCAGGGCCGCCCGGGCCGCGTGCTGCTCGGCGGCTTTCTTGTTGCGGCCGCCGCCCTCGCCCATGACCGTCCCGTTGAAGGTGACGGCCACCCGGAAGGTGCGGGCATGGTCCGGGCCGCTCACATCCAGGACCTTGTAACGCGGTGGGCTCTTGTAGCGTGACTGGATCAGTTCCTGCAGGCGGCTCTTGTAGTTGCCCAGGCTGCGGCGGGCCAGGACGTTGTCGCTGCCCGCCAGCACCACCCGCCGGATCACGGCCTTGGCCGAGGGCAGCCCCCCATCCAGATACACGGCCCCGATAAGGGCCTCGGTGGTGTCGGCCAGGATGCTGCTGCGCTGGCGTCCCCCGGTGGCGGCCTCGCTGCGGCTCATCCGGATATGGATACCCAGATCGAAGCTCGTCGCCACCTCGGAAAGGCGCGCACCGCAGACCAGCAGGCTTTTCATCTTCGTCAAGTCCCCTTCGCTGCGGTCGGGGTACTGGTGGAAAAGCTGCTCGTTGACGACCAGGCCCAGCACCGCGTCCCCCAGGAATTCCAGGCGTTCGTTGCTCTGTTCACGGTCCTGGCCGGTGACGTGGATGTGGCTGCGGTGCAGCAGGGCGTTGGTCAGCAGCGAGCGGTCGCGGAAATGGTAGCCCAGCTTGGCCTCGAGAGCGTCCAGTTGGTGAG
>PDQT01000208.1 GCA_002747875.1 bacterium DOLZORAL124_64_63 | reverse complement strand
GTAGTCGGCATTGTGGAAGTTCTCCTGGGCCACCTGCGCGCTGGGGAAGTGCCGATGGGGAAGATCACCGAACTTGCTGTTCAGGAAATGCCTCACGATGGGCTTCACACCGGCGAAGACGGCCTCGCCACCTCGGTCCAGGAGGCGTTTCTGGAAGCCGGCCAGGACCCCCGCCCCGGCGCCGCCCAGACTGGCCAAATCCGACATATCCAGCACCAGGTGAACCTTGCCTCGGTTCATGGCCTGATCAGCCAGTTCCTGCAAGGCTCCCTTGTCGGAACGGCTCACCGTTCCCTCCAGGGAAACGCCGAATAATTCAGGGTTGTCGAGAGCCAAGGTCTGGAATCGGATGGCCATGCTATCCACCTTTTGCAAACACCAGGACAACCGTTAGCCGTCCTGGTGTTCGTCCTTCAGTCACAGTTTCGCCGATCGGTCAACGAGAATCACACCAGGGTTTCGGACAGCCATTTGTCCAGTACCGCCCTCATGAAGCGCCACTCGCTGCCAACCTTCTTGGCCGGGATCTTGCCTTCCTTGGCCAGCCGGCAAACCGTTTTGACGTGCATTTTCAGGTACTCGGC
>PDQT01000207.1 GCA_002747875.1 bacterium DOLZORAL124_64_63 | reverse complement strand
CCCCCCCTATGTAGACCTTGGACGAATCGTTGAAGTTCGGCATGGGGGTCTCTCCTCTCAGGGTCATGGCGATGTGTGCCACATCACACGAATGCACAAGACAAAGCAAGGGCCGTGCCTTGATTGCCAAAAACACTTAACCGGCTTTTTTGCTTATTTAAAGGAAGTTACGGTAGCAGAAAGGAATTTTGCGGGGATTCCGGACTTCATGGGAAGGTGCATGATACATCAAGATAAAAGATGGCCGTGCATTCCGCAATCACTCCTCACCATCAAGGCCCTGCCGGCTCGGAAGACTGGTGCCCCCCATCGCCCCTCACGCACATAGGTCCGGGCTTGAAGCACGGCTTACTGTGCGCTACAGCCGGGGCGGAAACCGTAGCTGTGGTTACTGAAGAAGGCGGAGTTGGGTTCCCAACTCCGCCAATTCTCCGCCAATTCTCCGGCCAAGTACCACAACATGGTATCCTTGGGCAGGTTTTCGTTCATCTCTTCTTCGCTCAGTTCAAAGCCACGGCTCCGAACTCGCCAAGGTCATAGATCCTGTCCTCCGCACCTGCCCGGACAGCCTCTTCAGCCATCCCCTCATCAATCCGTTTGGCCCCAAATTCCGCCAGATCGTACACCTTTTCCTCTGCCGTGGGAAGCGGGCTTTCCAGGGCCAACGGGCTGGCCGCCAGGGGCTGGCTGAAGGGATCCACCTCGGCGGCACCGATGGTCTCAGCAACCTGTTGCTGACCGAAGGGGTCGTGCTGGCTGATATTCATCCCCCCCTCGGGCGGGTTGTCAGGGTTGCCCGCAGCCACGGCGTTGGGATCGAATTCCACCCCGCTGAACTGGCCCAGGCGGCTGCCCAGGTTATCCAAGCGACGCCCTTGGTTCCCGAAACTCTGAACCGTATCCTGCAAATTCTGGCGGGTCTGATTGGCGTTGCCCACCAGATTCTGCGCCTGGACGACCAGAGCCGCGGAATCCGGGCCGGCACCGCCGGTCAACCGGGCCTGAACCTGATCCAGACGCCGCTTGATCTCCGCGTAGGCTTCGGCGCCATCGTTATCGGCCAAGGCGGCCGTGGCCTGGCGGAACTCGTTGGTCAATTCTTCCAGAGACTGGGTCATGGGCAACAAACGCTCGCCTCGGGTGCCCAGACGGGCCACCTCCATGGCCATCTGGAAAGCCAGCTTGCTGCCCCGATCCACCAGATCGTTCAGCCCGACCAGTTGATCGCCGGCGTGGCCCTTGCTGGACCAGACTTCGATCTCGCGGGTGATATCGGAAACGGCGGCGCCGATGGCCACCTGCTGGTCGCTGTTGTCCAGGCTCTCGGCCTTGCGGGCCACCTCGGACAACTGACCAGCCAGCTTCTCCACAGAAACGCCCTGAGCCGCCAGTTTCTCCCGCGTCTGACGCTGCCAGCTACGGGCGTCCTGCAGCAGATCCATCAGTTCCTGAGACTCGGTGGCGTCCTTGTCCCGCACGCTGCGGATCTCGTTAAGAGCAACCTGGTATTCATCGTACAGATCGACCACCGCATCGGCCAGGGAGCCGGCCACCAGGTTGTCGAAACGATCGGTCAGGGCCTGCCGGTCCTTGGCTTCCAACGCCTTCTGCAAGCGCCTGATTTCCCCTTCCAAGCCCGAATTCTTCTTTTCGCGGGCCATCTGCAGACGCCAGCTGCCCAGCGTTTCCGCCACGAAGGCGGCCACCTGCGGATCGGTCTTGAAATCCGCACTCTGCCAGGGCTTCTCGTTATCCAGACGCAGCGCCGTCAACTTGTTCAGCAGAACCGTGGCGTGCTCGTGGCGCCTGCCGGCCTTGTGCACACCATGGGCCACGGCCCAGCCTCCAAGCACCGCCAACAAAACCACGCCAACCCCGACCAGGTACAGCAGGTTCGTGGGGAAAGCTTCGAAGTTGATGAGCTGGTCCACCTGCAGCAGCCCTTCCGGCTTCCACAGGGACAGCGGATCCACATCCGCCACATAGATCACGCCACCGGCCAGGCTGATGGCGGCGATAAGAATGGCGAAGGTGAAACGCAGCCCCCACCAGGTCGGCGAAAGTCCCAACCCGGAGGCCTGATCGGCGGCGACAGACGCCGGTCTTTCCTCGTCAGAGGGTCGTGTCTCCATGACGGGAGAATCCAGATTCTCCTCGCCCACGAAATCCTGCTCCGCGGCGAACGTCACCTCAGAAGCGGTTTGCTCATCAGCAAGATTTTCAAAATCTAGATCGTCGTCCCAGTCAAAACGGTCCTGGTCGCTCATCAGCGGGTCCTTTCGCAATGCAGCGCCTACGCCCCCGAGAGGGCTGCCGATATACAGCCTCTCTGATCGGCAGCTCCATCCGGAACCGTAGAAAAAATCCCGCCTTGATTTACCGGCACGAATCCCAAGAGGCACGCCCCGCGCACCCTCCACCCGACACGCCCCCCACAAAAAGAAGCGGGCCGAGGTCACCGCCCCGGCCCGCCATCGCTTCCTCGGTCCCCAACCAGCGCTAATCAGGATAATTCATGAAGGAACGTACAAAGTTGAAGGACAATCAATCCGTGCTAGTCACGCCCCCACAGAATTCGATGATGTCCTCATACAACCCCGACTTCCCGTGGTGCGCCAGAATGGCGTGCCCGCCCTCGGGATACACACGGAAGCGGCTGTGCTTGTTGCGAGCCTTGCGTTGCAGAAAGCGCAGGCTGTTGGGATGGGCGCGATCATCGTCCTCGCACTGGGCCGCGTAAATGGGCACCCGGATCTTGCCTATCCTGCCGCGCGCCTTGTCCATACCCTCCATGAGGTCCGCCGTCCACCCCAGCCGGTTATACACAAAGCGAAGACGGTGCAGTTTCAATCGCACCAGCAGACGCTGCCAGAAATTTTCGCGGGGCATGATGGCCGGCGAGAGCAGCACCAGCGAAGAAACATTCTCGGCCAGGGCCAGATGCAAAGCCAGGGTGGCCCCGAAGCCCATCCCCACCACATGGACCGGTCCACCGCCACGGGCCAGCAGCTGGAAGCACTGACGAGCCTGCTGCAAGGAGCTTTCCCAGCTCACCTCACTGATGGTGTCCTCGGGTGTGCCGTAATCCGGCAGGCGCAGCACATAGACGTTCAACCCGGCATCATAAAGCTGGATGGCCAGATCCTTCAGGCTGCCAGGGCTGGTGGACACTCCGTGGATGAGCAGGACCGCCTTATCCGCCCCCTCCTGAACCCGCAGGAAACTGCGATCCAGTTCCGGAATGTTGCGCTCCTTCTCAAAAGAGGCCACCAGACGCTGATGCGCACGCAGGGTCATGACCTGGCCACGAGACGTGTCCGGAATTTCTTTGCGGGTCCGGGCCATGTCCCAGGCCGACAGCGTCAGGTTCTGGGTTTCGGGGCTGAGAACGCGCTTGGGCTTCTGGGGGGGCTGGGCCGCCGCCGGCGCGGGCCGACCGGCACCTGCCGGCTTGCGGGGCACAGCATTGCGAGATGACGCATTACGGGAAGTGGCATGCCCGGACATGGGGTCGCGAGAAGAACCTCCACGTACCTGACCTCCACGTACCTGGCCGCGCCGGGTATCCCCGCCACCGCGACGCCCGCTTCCGCCGACGCGGGGACGGCGGCTGCGGCCACCCCCTTCGGACGCGCTGTGCCGGCTGCTGGGACGAGGGCGCTGGCCGCGTCCCCGGCTACCTTTGTCGTTTCCGCTCAAGAATCTGCCTCTTCCGCCCCCGTCGGCCCCGCCCGCATGGTG
>PDQT01000172.1 GCA_002747875.1 bacterium DOLZORAL124_64_63 | reverse complement strand
CATGCTGGCGGGCCATCTCCTGAAATCCGGCAGCGGTCTGGGTCACGGCAACGACCCCATCAGCCGTTCCATCCGCTTGTGGGATGATTTTTATACGGGCCTGGAGATCGATTACCGCCGCGCTCTGGGCTGGTGCCTGCAGCATCGCTGGGTGCCGTTGGTGGTTGTGTTGATCATCTTCGTGGGCTCGTTGCAGTTGTTGGGATTGCTGGGCAGCACGTTCGTCCCGGCGGTGGATTCCGGTCGGCTGCAGGTCAGCCTGGAACTGCCCGCGGGCACCAGCCTGGAGCGCACCACCGAGGTGGCCAACCGGGTGGCCGCGATCATCGGCCGGGAGCCCGAGGTGCTGGGTGTGCTGGTCAAGGTGGGCGGCGAGCAGCGCGGCATCGAGGACGCGGACGTGGTGATCCGCTTGACCGACAAGAGCGAGCGCCAGGATTCCGTGGCCGACTTCATGAACCGCATCCGGCCCCACCTGGCCGCCATCCCCGACGCCAAGGTCACGGTCTATCCCCTGGGCGGCGGCAGCAAAATCGAGGCCGATGTGATCCTGGAGATCCTGGGCAGCGACGCGCAGCTGGTCAACACCGTCGGCGACCAGGTGCATGATATCGTATACGGTATACCGGGCCTGGTGGAGGTCCACACCAGCAACGATCCGGGCAAACCCGAGATCAAGGTGACCCCGCGCCGTCGCAACCTGGCGGAACAGCACCTGCTGACCAGCCAGGTGGGCGGCATCCTGCGCACGGCCTACGAGGGCGAGAACGCCGGCGTCTACCGCGAGGGAGGCGAGGAGTACGACGTGGTCGTCAAGTTCGCCGCCGCCGACCGCAAGGATCCGTCTTATCTGGAGACGCTGCCGGTCAGCACCCCCACCGGCGCCACGGTGCCCCTGGGCGAGATCGCCCGGCTGGAACGGGGCATCGGCGACCCCACCATCCTGCACAGCGAGAAGCTGCGGCTGGTGAAGGTCACGGCCAACATCGCCCAGGGCTCACTGGCCGGAGTCCGCGCCCTGATCGACGAGCAACTGGCCGACCTGGACCTGCCCGCCGGCGTGACCATCCAGTACGGCGGCGACGCCAAGAACCAGGACGAAAGCTTCGCCGCCATCTTCGAGGCCCTGATCCTGGCCATCGTGCTGATCTACATCGTCATGGCGGCCATCCTGGAAAGCTTCGTGCATCCCTTCACGGTGATGCTGACGCTGCCTCTGTCCCTGATCGGCATGGCGGTCTCGCTTTTCCTGCTGGGCGGGGAAATCAACATCATGTCCCTGATGGCCCTGGTCATGATGGTGGGTATCGTGGTGAACAACGCCATCCTGATGCTGGACTACGTGGCCCAGCTGCGGGCCAAGGGCATGGGTATCATCGAGGCTCTGGTCGAGGGCTGCCCCACCAAGCTGCGCGCCATCGTCATGAGCAACCTGGCCATTGCCGTGGGCATGGTCCCGCAGCTCATCTTCGGCGGCAGCGGCTCGGAGTATCGCGCGCCCATGGCCATGGTCCAGATCGGCGGCGTGCTGATCAGCGCGGTCTTCACCCTGTTCGTGGTGCCGGTGGCCTACACGCTGCTGGACAGGCTGTCCTTCAGCCCTCGGGCCAAATCCGTGTAGCGCGGTCGCGTTCCCAGATCCCGGCGCATCTTCGTGTTGTCGACGCGCCGGTTCTCCCGCAGAAAGGACAGCAGCTCCGGCGGGAGCATCTTCTCCGCCTCCGGCCAGGTGATGGTCGGAGGCGGTTCTTCAGCCAGCATCCGGGCCAGCAGCGTGAAGTAGTGGGTCATGGTGGTGGGCCGTCCGTCGGCCACGTTGTAGGCGGCGCCGGGCCGTCCGCGGTCCATGGCCGCCAGGCAGACCGCGACCAGGTCGTCCACATGGATGCGGTTGCTGTACGGGGCCTCTTCAGGCCGCAGGACGGGCATGCGCCCCTTGACCTGGGCTATGGGTAGACGCCCCGGCCCGTAGATGCCGGCGATTCGCAGGATGATGGCTTCGCCCGCGTATTCCTGAAGCTGCCTTTCCGCGTCGGCGCGGCGCCGGGCGCGATCCGTGCCGGGGTTCAGGGGGTGCTCCTCGGTGACCCACCGGCCGGCGCAGTCGCCATACACGCCCGTGGTGCCGGCGTAGACGATGCGGGGCGCGCGATCCCGGGCGCGCAGGTGGTCCAGAAGGCGCGCCAAGCGGGGATCGGTGGTGCCGGTGGGTGGGGGCGGGGTGAGGTAGAGGATGGAGTGGTCGGCCGGGTTGGCGGGCTCATCTTCATCCAGAGTTTCATCCAGGCTTTCATCCAGAATTTTATCCAAGCCGCAGTCTTCATCCAGGTCCAGGCGCAGGGCGGTGAGCCCCTCTTGCCGGAGGCGTTCCACGCTTTGGGGGGTGGCCGCCGTGCCGATGACCGGGCGGCCTTCCTGGGCCAGCTTCCGCGCCACGCGCGTGCCTGTGTATCCGCAACCGATGATGAGCATGGGGGCCTCCTGGGGATGGGTGAGGTTTCGGGGTTTCAAGATATTCATGGCGGGCGGGTTTGGCATCTTGGTCCGCTGGTTGGTCTGATGATCGGTCTGATGATCGGTCTGATGAATGACTTCGCGGCGTTTTGGTTTTATGTTTTCCAGCGCCAGACCATCGCTTTGGCTTGGTCCGGCGGGCAGGATACCCGCCGGCGGGTATTCATGATAAATCAAGAAAGCCTGCAATTTGAGTTTTCGCGTCACCAACCTGGGTTCCGGCAGCAAAGGCAACAGCACGGCTATCCTCATGGGGGACAAGGTCCTGTTGGTGGATTGCGGCTTTTCCCATCGCCAGATCAAGCTCCGCTTGGCGGAGGCGAAGCTAGAACGGTATACCGTATGCGGTATTCTTTTGACCCATGAACACACCGACCACATCCGCGGAGCGGACCGCGCCGCCCGTCAGTTCGGGGTCCCTCTGCTGGGCACCCAAGGCACCCTGCGCGCCGCCGGTTTGACGGGGCTGGACCACCGCGTCGTGCGCCACGCCCAACAGGTGGAGCACGCGGGGTTCGGCATCACCCCCCTGGACGTTCCGCACGACAGCGCCGAGCCCTGCGCCTACTTGGTGGAGGCCGCCGGTCGGCGCGTTCTTCTGGCCACGGATATGGGCACGCCTGAAGGTTTGGTGTCAGGTCTTGTGACGGATCTGGATTATCTCTACATCGAAGCCAACCACGACGCGGACATGCTGCGCGCCGGGCCTTATCCGTGGTTCCTGAAGAAGCGGATCGCGGGGGCCGGTGGGCACATCAACAACCGTGAGTGTGGCGAGTTGGTGGCGGAGCTGGCGCGGCGTTCACCCCGGCTGCAGGCCGTGATGCTGGCCCATCTGTCCGAAAAGAACAACGACCCTGGCCTAGCCAAAGCCGTTGTCCGGGAAACTGCGGGCAAGGTGCTGGGAGAAGCGGTCTTGGTGGTGGGGCGGCAGCATGTTGTGACGGACATGCCGGTGGCCCCGTGGTGCTGTTCCCCGTGAACGTCTATGGGGCCCCTTGAACCGCTTCATGCTGATTCATCTCCAGAATGACATCCGCCATATGCTTGCGCGCCTTGCGAACCCACAGGGTAAAGAAGAGAAAATTCCCGATGGCCAAACCCAGGATCAGCGCCAGGGCTCGCAAGACGAAAGACAGCCCCAGAGTCGCGCTCAGCATCTGGGCCCCCAAAACCCCACCGCCTACCAGAAGGCAGCCCACGAGCCAGAACCAGGGCATGAGCGCCCGCTTCGACGCCATGCTCCAGACCCGTTGCCGGTCTTCCGCGGACATGGGGCGGAGTTCGGGAATGGATTGCAATGAGAAGAACGAAAGCATCATTTCCTCCAGTCGGTGTTCTCTGTGGTCAAGCAAAGAGAATGCCTGATGCTCTTTTTGCTCGATCTAAAGGCTGATGTGCTTGTGCTGCCTGAGGAAACTATGCCATGGCCGGCTCCCGCAAGCAATCCATGATCCCATAATCCGCCACCAAACGGTGCAATCTTGCCTTTCGTGGCGGATCTTCCCCGTTCCCCGACATTCACTTCCCCCCACCGGTCGATCAAAAGCCCATTTCACATCCCCCCGGGGGGAGAGCGCCGATTCACCCGCCGATCCGCGCAGACGACCACAACCAGCATCGCCTAGAGCTCCGTGATCACGCTGTTCTTTCATGCATAGAGCGGTGCTACACTGGTGGCCCCGTCGCCAGAGCCAAGATCCTCTTACGCGCACGCAGCAACAGATCCAGAGATCCACACTTGTCGGTGACGTGCAAAAACAAACGGTTGGCATGTACTATTACTCGACCCGGCAAATTGATCACGTGATACCGGATCGCTTTCATGCGTCGGGGTTCCCAAGACCTACCCAATACCAAGCGCTTGAACACCGCGTTGAAGTTCAAGGCGATGATCATGATCTGCCACCAGGCGGCGTTAGCGCCGAACAGACCGGACGGCAACTGGCCGCCGGACAGATCGTCTTTCATGACCGCATGCACTTCTTCGCTCTTACCGCAGCGTTTGCGATGCCA
>PDQT01000028.1 GCA_002747875.1 bacterium DOLZORAL124_64_63 | reverse complement strand
CTGGTGTGCACGGCGGAGGTACAGGAAGAATACAAGATCTTCATCATCCCCAAGGCGATCATCATCGGGGCGGATGGAATCGTCACCTTCAACGACCACGCGGCCCGGGTCACGGACAGCGTGATCCAGGAATATTTGCCTTAGGCCGGCCTAGGGCCAGTACAGGATGCGGCCGCAGCTCTCGCAGCGCTGCACCTTGTTGGCGTTGGTCTTGCTGACGAACTGCGAGGGGATGTTGGCGAAGCAACCGGTGCACAGGTTGCTGACCACGGGCACCACGGCATGGCCGAATTTCTCGGTCAGACGGCGGTACCAGCCCATGTGGCGGGGATCCACCTGGCTGACCAGCTCTTCACGGGCGGCCTTCAGATTTTCCAGGCCATCCTGGCTGAAGCCCATGCCCGCCAGTTCGGCGCCCTCGGTCTCCGATTCCTTGATCATGCCTTCCATGTCCTGCAAGGCCACCAGAAGCTGCAACTGAGGATTCATCACGCATCTCCCTTCATGGCGGCGCAGAAGGCGTCGTAATCCTCGGCGGCCATCAGCTTGTTCCGCAGATCCGCATCCTGGACACAGTCGATCAGGGTGGCCAGGCTCTTGATGTACTGGTGGCCACTGTCCTGGGGCGGAGCGATGAGCACGAAGAACAGGTGGGTGGGGTTGCCGTCCTCGGACACGAAATCGACACCCTCGGGGCAACGGCCGATCAGGATGGTCAGGCGCTGGACCGACAGGGTGCGGCCGTGGGGGAAGGCGATGCCGGGGCCGACGGCGGTGCTGCCCAGGTTCTCCCGGCTCTGCAGCATCTGCATGATGTTGTCGGCGTTGTTGATCTCGGTGCCGTCGATCAGCCCCTTGACCAGTTCGGTCAGGGCGCTGTTCTTGTCGGTGGCTTGGATGTTGGGCAGAAAGAGCTGGGGTGAGGTGTGTTTGAGAACCTCGGAAATATCCATGGGGACGCACCACCTTGAGAATGCCGCCAGATTGTCTTGGGTCTACCCGACCAAACGTATATCATGACATCCGGAATCTCAAGGGACAAAAGCCGGGCCCCAGGCTGGGGCTTGGCATCCGCGCGGCTGGGATACGGAGGTGGGAATCATAACCGGAGGAACACGACAGGGGCATGAGCCGGAGCTGACGGGGGTGGTCATCCGCTCCAGCGCCGGGCATCTGCTGGTGGCGGTGGACGGCACCATCTGGCGCTGCCAGATGCGGGGTCGTCTGAAAAGAGGCAAGCGTCAGAGCCAGACGGTGGCGGTGGTGGGCGACCGGGTGCGCATCGGTGCCCAGGACCCGCACGCGGAACCGCCGCGCGGCGTGCTGGAGGAGGTCCTGCCCCGGACCAACCGCATCAGCCGCATGGCCGCCCGCCGCACCGGCGGCCACGTGGAGCAGGTGCTGATGGCCAACCTGGACCAGGTGGTGGCGGTGCAATCCATCGCCGAGCCGCGGCCCCAGACGGGTTTCGTGGACCGTCTGCTGGTGGCGGCCGAGCGTTTCGGGGTGGCCGGTGTCCTGGTGCTGAACAAGGCGGATCTGCCGGAGCCTGCCGACCAGAAGACCATGTGGGATTATTTCGTCTCTATGGGATACAAGGTGCTGCGCACCAGCGCCGAGACGGGGCAGGGCGGGCCGCAGCTGGCCGACCTGCTGAAGGACCGGGTCTCCCTGCTGATCGGCGCTTCGGGTGTGGGCAAGAGTAGCCTGCTGAATCTGGTGGAGCCGGGGCTGCGCCTGCGGGTGGGGGAGGTCACGGGAAAAACGGGCCTGGGCCGGCACACCACCACCAGCACGGAGCTTTTCCCCTTGGCCGGCGGCGGCTTCATCGCCGACAGCCCGGGGATTCGGGGCTTCGACCCCTGGGCCATTGCCCCGCGGGACGTGCGGGACTATTTTCCGGACTTCGCGGAACCGCAGCAGGCCTGCCGTTTCCGCACCTGCCTGCACCGGGACGAACCGGTCTGCGGGGTGAAGGAGGCCGTCGCCAAAGGGCGCATCCCCCGCTGGCGGCTGGCCGCCTATTTGTCCCTGCTGGGCGATCTGGAAGAAAGGGCGGAACGTCTGGGACCGCGCAAGCGTCCTTGAGGCGACTTGGGCGGAAGGCCCTGCTCGAGGCCGTAGAAAACCAGGGCTTCCCGCCCCTCATGCAGGAACTTGTCCAGCAGGAAGATCCCGGTGGGTTGACGCCAGGGCGTGGCCTCTTCCACCCGACAGGTTTTCCGCCACCCCGGCAGCTGTCGACCCAGCAGGCGGGGGGATTTGGCCGTGATCTCGTACAGGCTCAGCAGGCCCAGACTCACGGTTGTCAGCACGATGAAGGCCGCGCGCAGATTGTGACGCATAGCTCCGATTCCGTTCCAGGATCTGGTGGGGGACCATGATCGCCTTTGTACAGCAAACCGCGTGCCCGACCGAAAGGCCAAGCCGGTGAAACGCCTGCTCAGTCGTTGGATCGCCCGCCTGGCGCGTCGCCCCGCTCTGACACCGGCCCAACTCCGGGATCTGGCGCCTCGGCGCGTCCTGCTGGTGCGCCAGCATAACCAGATGGGCGACATGATCTGCGCCACGCCCTGCTTCCGGGCCCTGCGTGAAACCTTTCCCGACGCCCAGATCGCCCTGGTCACCGCGCCGGTGAACCGGGAGGTGGTGCTGCACAACCCGCACCTGGACCGGATCTTCACCTTCGAACAGCGCATGTGGCGGCGCCCCGCGCGCCTCTGGGGCCTGCTGGCGGAGATGCGCGCCTTCCGGCCGGACGTGGCTTTCGTCCTGGCCAGCGTGTCCTTCTCGGTGACCAGCGCCGCTCTGGCTCTTCTCTCCGGGGCCCGGTACGTGGTGGGCGCGGACAGCCGCCCCTTCGGCCATGACGTCAGCGCCGCCGCCTTCAGCCTGGAGATGCCGTCGCGCCCGGAGTTGGACACCCACGCCGTGCGGCACAGCTTGGCCCCGCTGCGGGGCATCGGCATCACCACGCGGGATCTTTCCACGGTGGTGGCCATCGCTCCCGAAGAAGAAGAGACGGCCCGCCGTATTCTGGACGACCTGGGGCTGCGGCCCGGCTACTGGGCGCTGCACCCGGGGGCGGGCAAGGGGCAGAACATCTGGCCGGCCGAGCGCTTCGCGGCCCTGGTCCGCCGGGCGGAGGCCGCGGGGCATGCGGTATTGATCTTGCACGGGCCGGCCGATGCCCAGGCCTTGGCCGGTGTCCTGGCCCACCTGCCGGATCCGCTGCCGCCGACCGTGAAGGTGGCGCCCCGGGCCAGCATCGGGGTGGGGGCGGCCTTGCTGCGTCTGGCGGATCGCTTCCTGTGCAACGACACCGGTGTCATGCATCTGGCGGGGGCCCTGCCGGTGCCCACGCTGGCTCTTTTCGGGCCCACCGATCCGGAACTTTGGAAGCCGCCCTCGGACGCGGTGGTGGCCCTGCGCAGCCCACGGCAGACGCCGGACGGGCGCGGGCCGGAATACGGGTGGATGGAGAATATCGGCGAAGAAGATGTCTGGCGGGCCTGGCGAGGGCTGCGGGTCGCCGGCGCAACAGGGGAACGGGCCACAGAGGAATGAGCATGGATGCGGGAACGGTGCTGGTCAGGATTGGGGTGTTGGTTTTTTCGGTGGTCTTCCACGAGGTGGCCCACGGCTGGGCCGCGCACAAGCTGGGGGATCCCACGGCCAGGGACATGGGGCGGCTGACCCTCAACCCCCTGCCCCATGTCGATCTCTTTGGATCCATCGTCTTGCCGCTGGTGCTGGCGCTGACGGGCTCGCCCATCATGCTGGGCTGGGCCAAGCCGGTGCCGGTGCGGGTGGGCCTGCTGCGCGATCCGGATAACGACCATCCCAAAGTGGCGGCGGCCGGGCCGGCGAGCAACCTCCTGCTGGCGCTGATCTGCTCCCTGCTGCTGGGGCTGCTGCTGCTGGTTCTGCGGCAGGTAGGCAACGATGCGCTCCGGACCCTGCTGAAGGAGGGCGGGGCCCTCCATTTCCTGGCCATGGTGCTGGAAGCCGGCATCTTGCTGAATGTGATGCTGGCCCTGTTCAACCTGGTCCCCTTGCCGCCACTGGACGGCAGCTGGATCCTTTCCCGCCTGCTGCCGCCGTCGTCGCGGGCCTGGTACGAGAACCTGCGCCGCTACGGTATGCTGCCGGTCATCGTTTTTCTCCTTGCCCTGAACTACACCAGCCTGGGGGACTATTTCATGATGGCCCTTCTCCGGGTCTACGGTCTGTTCTTCAGCATCACCTACGGCCTGGGGGCCTTTTTAGGGTAGTTCCGTTGCGGGGGCCTTGTCTTGACTGGTGGCTCTCGACCGGTGGCCTGACCGGTGGACCCCCGACCGGTGCCTAGTGGCGTTGCAGCGCAGGCGGTTCGGTTTCCGCCACGTAGCCCACAGCGGCCCAGGCGCTTTCGTTACCGGTCCAGTCCAGGGCGGTCACGGCGTAAGTGCAGGCCACGTTCACCGGATTGGTGTCCACCCAGGTGGTGTTGCGGGTCGGGGTCGTCAGCATGGGGTAGGGAGTTCCCCACAACACGCGATAGATCATGAAGCCGGCGAAATCCTCGTCCAGGACGTTCGCGTCCCAGACCAGTTTGACATTTTGTCGGCCGGGCGCGGCGGCCAGCCCGGTGGGCACGGCGGGGGGCGCGGTGTCCAAGGTCGTTTCCGGGGCCAGGAGCGTGCTTTCCTTTCCACAGCCGGTCAGGCTCATGGAGGCGGTGATCAGGGCAACCAGGGTCAGAATCTTGATGGCGTTCAGCATGGGCTTCTCCTGTTTCTTCGTCCCCGCTTTCCGCCGGCAAGGCCCCCCGCCCGGCGGGAGGCCCTGATGTGTTGCCCAGCGAATGGGGATCACTCTCCGGAACGTCTTAGGGCTGGCAGTCGATGTCGACGTCGACGTCGGTGTCGGGGTCCTGCTCACCCGAGAAGTAATACTGGGCACTGGTCACGGCGCTCTGGTTGCCGACCAGATCCACGCTGTACACGTTGTACACGTTCAGACCGACCAGGGGATTGGGGTCCTCGAAGCTGTTGGCGGTGCTGGTCTGCAGGATATCCACCTGCCCGTGGTTGTCGCGCTGCACGACGAAATTGGCGAAGTCGGGATCGGTGGTGTTGGCGTCCCAGTGCAGGCAAACGGTATGATGGTGAGGCGCATATACGTACAGGCCGGCAGGCACGGCCGGAGGGGCGGTGTCGATGGCGTTCATAGGAGCGGTGCCGTCTTCGCTGCAACCAATGAAGGCCAGGGAGATGACTGTGATCAGGGCGAGAGTCATGATGGCTTTGATGCTGGACATGAGAGGTCCTCCTTGTTTCGCTAGTTGCCCGATGGCGTTGAGTTGGGCGGCCGGATGGTGATCGGTTGTCGTGGCACAGTGGTTTCTTGCTGCCCATCCGGCCGCATCCACATCCGGGCAATAGCAATCGTGATGCCATTTGCCGACGGGGTTGGGCCTAATTGCTAAGATGTATCCTTGTAAGCCATTAGGGGGGGCGGAAAGGCTCTTCCCGGCCCCCATGAGGAGCGCTGGGGAATGCTGCCGCTATCTTCTTGCGATGAAAAAGGTGTTGAGTCGTTGCATCTTGCCCGAATCCCGGCGAGCCGGCTGACGGTCGGTCTTTGATTCAATAAAGCCCTTGACATGAATGGATTTATACCAGATGATGTGAAAAATCACCGGATGTTAGGGGTGTGCTGTTGAAGACCGACTGTTCCGTGGAGCATCTGTTTTCTGGGGACCAAGGGCCGCCAGGGGTGGCCAGGAGGCGTGAGTCATGACTAAAGCCGATATCGTTGAAGACATCGCCATGAAAACAGGCTTGACCAAGAAGGAAGTTGCCGAGACCGTGGATCTGTTCCTGCTCAAGATCGGTGATCTTCTGGTGGAGGGGCGCCATCTGGAAATCCGTGGCTTCGGCACCTTCAAGGTGAAAGAGCGCAAGGAGCGCATGGCCAGGAACCCCCGCACCGGCGAGGCCGTGCCCGTACCGGCCCGCAAGGTTCCGGTTTTCAAGGTTTCTAAGATGTTGAAGGACAAGGTGGCCGGCACCGAAGTCTGAGCGGGCCGGGTAGTGGCAACTTGCCCCGGCCCGCCTTCATGCCCTATATCTGATCGGGAACCGGCAGCCCGCCCGTGGGTGCGTTGCCGGTTCCTGTGTGTTTCATCTGAACGCCGTCACGGGGGACTGAGCCTTGAAAATTGTCATCGTGGGAGCCGGTTCCGTCGGAGCGGACCTGGCGCGCACCATCAGCCGCCGGGAGGATGATGTCATCCTGGTGGAAAGGGATGCCGACACCGCCGGCGCCGTGTCCGAGGGGCTGGACTGCAGCCTGGTCGTGGGCAGCGGCGTGAACCCGGCCACCCTGGCGAAGATCGGCATGGGCGACTGCGATCTCTTCGCCGCCGTTACGGACAAGGACGAGATCAACATCATCGCCTGCCAGACGGCCCACGCCCTGGGGGCTCGGGTCAAGGTGGCCCGCGTGCGCAACGAGGAATATTTCCAGGACCACCGCTTGGTCCTTGACGGGGTGGATCTGGCCATCAACCCGGACCATGAGGCGGCCCACGCCATCCGCAAGCTCCTGTTCCAGACCGAGGCCGCGGAGGTGCACGAGTTCGCCGGCGGCAAGGTCCGCGTGGTGGGGGCCCGTGTGGCGCCCGGTTCGGATGTGGACGGCAAGACCCTGGCCCAACTGCATCATAAGTTGCGCGAGCGCATCGCCCTGGTCATCACCATCGTGCGCGGAGACGAGACCCTGATCCCCAACGGCGAGACGGTGATCCAGGCGGATGATCTGGTCTTTCTGGCCGGCCCGCGCACCATCGTGAACAAGAGCCTGATCCACTTCCGTGTTCCGGGTCGCAAGCTGAGCAAGGTGATGATCCTGGGGGCCAACGCCATGGGCCGCGAGCTGGCGCGGGATCTGCAGGGCACCGGTGTGCGGGTCAAGCTGATCGATCGCAACGAAGAGAAATGCCGTCTGGCCAGCGATCAATTGCGCGGCGTGCTGGTTCTGCACGGCGAGGGGACTGACGGCTCCCTGTTGGAGAACGAGGGCGTGGCGGATATGGACGGCTTCGTTTCGGTCAGCCAGGACGATGAGACCAACACCATGGCCTGCCTGCTGGCCAGCCACCACGGCGCGCGCAAGACCGTCTGCCTGGTGAACCGGCCGGACTACGTGCCTCTGCTGCCCCTGTTGGGGGTGGATTCGGCCATCAGCCCGCGCCTGAGCACCTCCGCCTTCATCGCGCGTTTCGTCAAGCGCGGTGCGGTGATCAGCAGCGAGAGCTTGGGTTACAGCGGCTCGGAAATTCTGCAGTTGCGTGTGGTCGACGGTTGCCCCTGGCTGGGCAAGCCCCTGTCCAAGCTCAATTTCCCGGATAAGGCGGTTATCGGCGCGGTCCTCAAGCAGGGCCGTGTGCTGACCCCGCGGGGAGGCACGGTGCTGGAAGTGGGGGACGAGGTGGT
>PDQT01000346.1 GCA_002747875.1 bacterium DOLZORAL124_64_63 | reverse complement strand
ATCGGTGGCGGCCAGCTGCAGGAAGCGGGCAACGGCGGCCAGGGTGTCGACCACGGTCTCGCGCTCCTCCAGCTTCTCCGTCTCTTTCTCCAGATCGGCCAGGGCGTCCTCGTTCAGGACCACGCCGAAGGTGGAGTCGGCCGCCAGCACGAAAGAGGTGTCGATGCCCACGGGAACCACCGGAGGCGGCCCCGGCCTCTTGCCGACGGCATCCTCCCCCGAAGATCCGGTCGACACCGCCGGACCGCTGCCGGAGCAGCCGTGCAGAACGAGTCCGGCCAGCAGAACCAACCACGCTCCCAACCATTTCCTGTGCACTCGCGACATCATTCCTTTTCCTTGATTTCAAGCCATTCGAGGACCAGCGCGAACATGCCCGGCACCTCGTCGGGAATGGCCGCCACCGATTCCAACGCCACTTCGATCACCGGTCCGGCGGCGAAGGGGTCGTCCTCGGGCGGGCTACCACGGAAAACCCGGCCGGCCTTCACGTGATTCGCCTCGAGATAAAAATCCGGCAGATCGATGCGGTAGGCGCGGTCGTCCAGCACCACCAGAATCCGCAGCAGGTTGTTCTCTATCCGGTGCAGGAAGAAGAACTGATAAAGCCGACCCGTCTCATCCACCGCCGAGCCGCTACTGGTGCGGTCCTTCTTGGCACGGCTGAAGTCCAGGGCTTCGGCCACGGCCCGCGGCAGGGCGCGCGGATGACCCAGGATCCAGCCCGTCAGGTTTTGCTTCTCGGCGCTGGCCGGCCTGGCCAGGCCCACGCCCTCGCCGGCGTTGCCGGGCCGGCTGCGGATGGCCACGGCCTGCTCGGGGCCCGGCTCGGTGGCAATGTCACCGCTCTTGTCCCGCCCCAGGGCCACGCCCCCGCCCGGAATATCGGCCGCCGTGTCTCCGCTGGGGCCGGGGCTCTCCGGAGCCACGCCCCCGCGCCGCAAGGTGGCGTCCAGATCCTCGGTCTGCCGCCGGTTGACCATGGCGGCGCTCGGATCCCCCAGGGCCATCGTGGGCAGATCGACGGTGGAATCGTCGTCGCGGTAGACCGGCTGGTTGTCCGGCGTCTCGCTCATGGCCACCTCGGTCTGATCGAGCACGCGCGTGGGCACGATCTCCGGCATGTCGGGCGCCTCGCTGATATCCGGGATCGTGAAGACTTCCTCCTCCTTGTCCTCGAAGGACTCGAAGTCGTTCTCGAAAGCCTCGCTCATCTCCACGTCCTCGAAATCCACTTCCTGCTCCGGGGTGACCTGCGGGGGCGTGAGGATCTTCTGCAGCACGGGTGCCGTCTGCTTGCCCACGTGGTAAGTGATGCTCCCCAGGAACATGATCCCCAGCAGAACGGGCACCACCAGGGCGCTCCCGGCGTAGGAGGACGCCTTGCTGTCCAGCAGCTTCTCCAGGGTTGTGGGGCTCAGCGCCATCAGCCTTCACCACCCGTGCCGGGCTTGGCCATCTCGAAACAGGTCAAAGACTTCTGCATGCCCAGCTCCTTGCAGATGTCCAGCATATCCACCGTGAACTGCGTGGGCGAATCAAACTCCGCCTGAATGGCCACCGGAATCTTGTGCGGGTTCGCGTCCGCGATCAGGGTCTTCAGCTCGTTGTACCGGGCGCGCGCGAAATCCTGGTCGGAATTGTCCAGGGGCATCTGCACCTGGTACTTGCTGTCGATCCAGCCGCACTGGATGCGCCCATCGCGCCGGATGAAGACATCGAAGACATCCTTGTCCGTCTGCGCGGCGATGTTCTCGCCCTTGCTGTGGGGCAGAGGAATCTCCACCTGCTGCTGGATCTTGCTGATCATCAGGAAACCGAACAGGACGATCAGCACCACGTCCACCAGGCGAATGATCATGCCGTTGTTGCGTTTCTGCATGATTATCTCCTAGGCCACCTTGCCAATATCCTTGACCAGCATCTCGCGGTAATCCTCCACCTTTTCCAAAGCCGCCATGATGCGGCCGCGGAACATGGCCCCCACCTCGGTGCTCATCCAGTTCAGAATGACCGAGACGACGATACCCATGAAGGTGGTCACCAGGGCGATACCCATGGCCGCCAGCAGATCGTCATTGTTGGCCGCCACGCTCTTGGCGGCAAAACCACGGTAAATGCCCCACACCGTACCCAGCAGCCCCAGACCACCGGCGGTGTCGGCCAGGAAGGCCATGCGCGCCTCGAAGGTGTTGAAGCGATGCTCTTCCTTCTCGCGGTGGAACTCCGCCTCGGCGCTGATCAAACTCATGTCCGCGCTTTGCCGATAGATGCGCGACACATCCATCAGCAGACGGCCCACACGGCTCTTGCTGTGGGCCTCGATGAGCTTCTCCACGGCCGGCCGCTGCATGGCGTTGATGTCCGCCTTGTAGATTTCCCCGCCGCGCACCTTCTCCAGCAGATGCACACGCAGCTGGTCCACCACGAAGAAGAACCCGATGACCAGCAACAGGATGATCACATGCCCGATGGGCTTACCCTTGTCGATGAACTCCTTCACCGATTCGGTGACGACGATCTCGTCTTCCGGCTCTCCGGTCTGCGCCGCCGCGCCCGTCATCTGGGCCAGGCGCGAGTCCTGGATCGAGGTCGGCTGTTCGTCCTGTCCCATGGCCACGGTCGCCAGCAGCACCAGTCCGGCCGCCACCAGCAATAGCCCCCACTTCCTGATCATTCCGATCCTCCGTTCTGATTGTTGTCTTCCCCGACCCGCAGACCGCGACGGCCCGGATCCAGGATCAACGTCGGCTGCCGCCGCCGCGGATCCTGCAAGGGGGTTCTTTCCACTCCGAATTCCAAGGTGCGTTGCATCACGCGGCGGGCCACGAGGATGGTCCTGGCAATGGTGCGGTGCTCCATTCCCCTTTCATCCCGCCACAACAAACGATAGCTGTATTCGTCCACTCCCACCCGGTGGCCCGCCTGATCAAGACCATCCCACAGCACGCGCGCGGGCGGAGCGCCGGCCCCACCGAAGCGGCGCACGGGCTGGTCCAGGCTGTCCACGATCTCCAACGTCCAGTCGCGGATGCCTTCGGTCCGGCCCCAGTGGGGCAGGTTGATGCCGATGGCCTTCGCCTGGTACAAGGTTATCTCTTCACGCGGCGGGATGCTGTCCTGCCCCACGGGCCGCAACAGACGGCGGCGCAAAGCCTCGTCCGCCAAAGGCCGCAACTCCTTGATCACCACGCGGCCGACCCCCAGGCTGTCGGCCCCCACCTTGCGGGCCAGGTAGCGGGCGCGGTCCAGCTGGTCCGGCTCCGCGGCGATGACCAGATCGCCCCCCGTGCCGGCTTCCAGATCCCGGGCCAGGCTGTCCATGCCGGCGCGGTATCCGGGGCTGTAGCTGCCGCGGGGCCGATAATTCTCGGGGAAGGCCTCCCGCATGCCTTCGGTGATGTCCCAGGTCACGCGATCGCTCCAGGTGGTGTCCAGCACGCCGATGCGCCAGCGCGGCAGGCTGCGCACCTGCGCCATGTCCACGTCCGGCCCGAACCGGCGCAGCAGGCGCTTGACCAGAACCAGGGCCGTGTCCACATCGGCGGCCACGGTGTAGAAGGTGGTCGTGGCCGATACCGGTTCGACGGCCACACTTGGCGGCTGGGGCAGAACCGCCCGGCGATCGGCACTCAGATCCGGCGCGGCGTACGGCCGGTCATCCAGACGATCATGCCGGTAGCGCACCGCGGGATGAGTCTTGCCGCTACCTTGCCAGCACAGCACGATACCATGGCTGCC
>PDQT01000345.1 GCA_002747875.1 bacterium DOLZORAL124_64_63 | reverse complement strand
GGCCACGCGCGCGCCCAGGCTCCACTGGTCCGTTTCCAGACGGGCCAGCAGGCTGTGCTCGCCCAGCACGGTGCCGCGCGCGCCCAGGGCGTAAGTGTTGCGCCACTGACGATCCACCACCCCCGCATCCAGAGTGAAGAAGCGGCGCTCCCAGTTCAGGCCCGCGCGCCAGGTGGCGGGCAGGACCACGTCATCGTATCCCCCCAGGGAGATATTGGGTTCATGCGGGTTCTCCAGGAGCACGCCCAAGGTCAGCCCCCGCAGCGGCAGGCTGTAGGCCGCGCCCAGCCCCAGGGTGCCCACGGTGCGGTTCAGGCCCCCGGTGATCAGCGGATCAAGATAAGAACCGTGGCTCAGATCCACGCCGCTCAGATCGAAGGCGCGCTGGTTCAGACCGGCGCTGACGCCCAGCGACAGACCCGCGAAAACCCGCCGCCCGAAACCGGCGCGCAGGCGCTTCACGCCCCACATGGGGGTGCTCAGGTAGCCGGCGTCCAGGCTGATCCCGCCGCCGAATTTGCGCGTGGTGTAGATGATGCCACCGGTGTTCAGATCGGCGCTGCGCTCCAGCAACCCCAGGTGCAGTACCTGCCAACCGACGGCCACCTGGGTGCGGGTCATCTCACCCAGGGCCGGGTTCAGACCGTAGGCAAAGGGATCGTTCAGATCGGCCACCTGGCCGGTGTTGCCGAAGATGGGCTCGTTCTGGGCCAGGGCCGGGACCGTCAGCAACAGCAGGGCCGCCACGGCAACCATCACGCGGGGATATGGACAGGAAAAACTCATCGTATCACCCCGCAGGTGCCGGTGCGGAATTCCCGACCGTCATCGTAAACCACATAAAGATAAGACCCTGGTGGCATCAAATGCCCCCCTTGATCCCGACCGTCCCAGACCAGGTTGCGCTCGCTGTCCAGGCTGCTGGTCTCGAAGACCAGATGGCCCGTCAGGTCGAAGATCCGCACCATGGGGTTGGGCATGATCTGATTCCGGAAACGGAAAACC
>PDQT01000141.1 GCA_002747875.1 bacterium DOLZORAL124_64_63 | reverse complement strand
GCTCCATTGAAATTCCCGTCCCAAATTTCATCAATATAACCAACTCCATCCCCGGGATCCCCATTACCCCCGTCAATAACAACAGTCCGAACAACAACAGGGCGCTCTGCTGGCCGCGCCTCACACGATGCCGGATTAACCAGCACACCAAGCCCGACTATCGCGAAAACCCCTAACAGACACCCTGGTATCAAAAATTTGGACCTTGTCACCATCTCCGACCCCTTTTCCCCAAGAGAAATTCCAAAAACGAGAAGGTTTTTTTCTTTTGTAGACATTCCGGACAAAGCCCAAAATGAAAGTAACGAGAAGTACTCTCTCACAGGTTTTCAACCTGCGTCAACCCTAAAGTATCCCAAAATGAAACATTTTTACCCCCGCAGGATGCGCTGCCCCACACCTCCCCAAACCTCCCCGCAAAAAAACCACCCACAAAGCAACAGAAGACCGAAAAACCCAACCCCCAGCAAATCACCTTATCCTCCTGCCCCACGCCAGCGGCTACACCCCAAACAAAGCCCCCGCCGGTTCCAATCCCGGCGGGGGCTTTCTCAAGCGCGCGAATCCGGCCCTCAGCGGCGTAGGAAATCCAGAATCTCCCGGTTCGTTTCCGCGGACTTTTCAAACTGCGCGAAGTGGCCGCACTCGGGCAGCATCACCAGACGCGCGTCCGGCAAACGCTCCACACCCGCTGCCGCCACATCGACGGTATGGCCGCCGTGCAGGAAGCGGTTGGGGATCAGGTTATCGTTCTCCCCGAAAATCACCAACGTGGGCTGCCGGATCTCGCCCAGACGGTCCAGGACCGGGGCATCCACCATGGCCACCACGTTCATGCTCACGGCGTAGCAGTAATCCGGGAAATCCGACGCCCCCATGACCCGGATGCGGTCGGTGATCATGAAGTCCGCTGCGGCTGGCTTGTCGTAGAAGTTGGACGCCAGGTTCACAGCCACGCCGCGGATGGGCGTTTCCTGGACGGACTTCGCGCCCACGACGCGCCGCAGCCAGTCGCCCTCGCCGTCGGAGAACGCCTCGAAGCCCGCCGGGGCGATCAGCACCAGACGCGAAACCAATCTGGGGCTTTCCAGCGCCATCACCATAGCGATCTGCCCGCCCATGGAGTGGCCCACGAAGGCCGCCTGCTCGATACCCAGGCCATGCAGAAACTCCCGCAACACCTGAGCATAGAAAGGCGGGCTATACTCGTAGGCGCCCTTGTCGCTGTAACCGTAACCGGGCAGATCCACGGCGATGACGCGATGCTCTCGCTTCAGGGCATCGATGTTCCGACGCCAGCCCTTGGCATTGCTGCCGAGGCCGTGAATCAGGACCACCACATCGCCTTGGCCCTCATCGATATAGCCCATGGTGATGTTCCGCACCGCGGCCTTGTGCACCGTGTAGCCATAATCGATTTCGTGAAATTCTGCCGGGGGCAGGTGATACCAGTCCCGCGAAGCCGCACATCCCTGGAGCGTTATGGCCAGCACCACTCCCATGAAAAAGTAACCCAAGGTACGCATATCACTCACCTCCTAGAAGCTGATCCACTTGAGGGTGGCAAAGACGGTCCACGGGTTCTCCGGGCGTTCATCCACCCCGCCGTTGACCACCGGCGAATCGTAGAAATCACCCAGCCACATGTAGGCCGCGTGCAGTTCGATATCCATGAGCGCCTTCGGGGTCCAGCACAGATTGGCATTCAGCTCCGAACCCACCAGGCTGCCCATGCCGCCGGGCGTGTTGGTCGCGTACCCCAGGCCGGCACCCAGCTTGGCCTTCAGCTTGTGCGGGATCAGTTCCTTGTGCACCTGCAGGCTGGTGGCGTTGAGACCGTAACCCAGATTCTGGATATCTATGGTGGCCGCCACGAAACGGTTCACCACGTTGGCGTGGGGCAACAGCAGATACAGCCCGTGGCTGAAATGGACCGCCCCGGGCGAGGTCCAGTTGTTGCCCGTCAGGATGCCGTTGTACCGGCCATCGCTCACGTTGTTCTTGTCACCGGTGGTGAAGATGTGGTCGATGACCACTTGGTCCCGGGACTGCCGCCCATAACGGCCCGCAAGGCGCAGGTTGGCGGCCAGACCGCTGATGCTCACATCCCGGCTGGCGGTGCTCACGTTGCCGAAGTTGTAGACCGCGAAACCACCCCAGCCGAAATCGCCCTGGCGCAGCAGGGGATCGTGGTGGGCGTGGGTGCCCAGCCAGAAGACATCGGCGTCGTACGCCTCGTTGCCCAGGTTGAAATTGAAGACTCCGTTGTAGCTGTTCAAACCCGAGTTCAGCCCCTGGCCCAGGAGGGAGACCCCGCCCTCGCCGTTGGCATAGTCCCGCAGGTAATTCAAAGTCAGCCCCGCGGTGGTGGCGATGCCCAGATCCTGTTCGTACTCGGTGGTGTACACCACCACGTCGTCCTTCTGCTCCACATTGTTTTCGTAAAACTGGAAGAAACCGGCCTTGAGGCGTTTGTCGGTGTCGAAGAAGTAGTGCGTGGTCACGCCGGTGCCGTCCGAGCCCCAGAAAGCCAGCCGGTAGCCGGTGTGTGTCAGATCATCGATGAAGGTTTTCCAGGGCACCCGCACGTTGTCGAAAACCTGCTGCAGGCCGATGTTGATCCACAGATTGGGCCGGGGATGCAACTCCAGGAAAAGATTCTGGGTCTGCAGATTGACCGAATCCGCGCCGTAGGCGCCACCCAGGTTGCCGCCCGCGCCGTAGTTGGCGTCACCCCAGGTCCAGTCCAGTTCGAAGCTGGCCCGGATCTTGGCCCAGCCGTCGAGCAACCGGGGCGAATAGGTGAACAGGGGGATGAAGCGCTGTTCGGCGTAGCTGCTGACCCGCTTGCTGGTCTCGGTGGTGTTGCCGCCGAAAAGGCGCCCCAGCACCTGCCCTTTCAGGAATTCGTTGGTCGTAGCGATGTTGGAGTAGGTCCCCTTGCCGAACCAATAACCGACGAAGCTCAACTCGCGGAAATCCTGCTCCACCTTCTTCTCGGGGAAAGATTCCCGGCAGCGGGGGGCGTCCACCGGGCATCCCAGGACCGCCGGCACGAAAGCCACCGGCAGCAACACCAGCGCCAAACCGGCCAACACTTTCAGGGTATTCTCTTTCATGCCATACTCCGGGCTGGAGGCCGGCCGGGTTCCGGCCGGCCCCATGATTCAGACTAGTTGACGCGACGATACTTCTGGATGTTGCTGGCACCCACAGCCTGGTTGGCGCCGAAGCCATCGGCCGGGGTCGGCGGGACGGCGCCGCTATCGGGCACGGTCCCCACCACTTCCAGGTACATGCTGTCCGGGCTGGCCTCCCAGACCTGGATGATACCTTCCTGCTCGACGGACGTGTAGTTGACGTCGATGGCATGGATGTCCCCGTCGCTGCTCTCGGTGACGGAGTACACACCGGGGTTGGAGTTCCAGGCGCCATTGATCACATGGCTCTCCAGGGTGATGGTGTTGTTCGCGTCCATGGTGATCCGCACGCTGTCGAAGAGGTCCACCAGAATGGGGGCCACATCTGCGCCGGCGCTCAACCAGACTCCCTCCCAGGCCTTGGGAGCGGGCGGGGTCGTGCCACCGTCGTCCCCTTCATCGCCACAGGCACCAAGGGCCAGCAGACCGGCGATCAGGACGCAATACAGCAACAGACTCAACTTCTTGTTCATTTCAGTTCTCCTTGTCCTCAGAGGTTAGACGACGCAGTTCGGTCCGATCGACCTTGCCCGCGTCATTGAGCGGCAAAGCCTCCAGGACGCTCAGGTCCCGAGGATTCTTGAACCGGGCCAGACGGCCCCGGCAGAATTCTCGGACCCCGTCGGGATCCCACGCCGCATCCGGTATCAAGACCAGAAAGGCGTGGCCCGCTTCGCCCCAGGTGGGATCAGGCACGCCGATGACGGCGGCCTCTTTGATGGCCGGGTGCTCAAGCAACGCGGCCTCGACCTCGGCAGGAAACACATTCTCCCCGCCCGAGATATACATGTTCTTCTTGCGGTCCACCACGTAGTGGAAACCGTTGGCATCCTTCTTCATCAGGTCGCCGGTGTGGAACCAGCCGTCGGTGATGGCGGCGGCGGTGGCTTCGGGTCGGCGCCAGTAACCCGGCGTCACCACTTCCGAACGCAACCACAGTTCGCCCACCGTATCCACGGGGCAATCCCCGCCTTTGTCATCCACGATCCGCGCGTCCACGTAGAAATTGGGAAGCCCGATGCTGCCCCGGTGGCTGATGGCCTGGTCCTGGTGCAGGCTGAAGCAGTTGGGCCCCACCTCCGTCAGCCCATACCCCTGGCGGATGAACACACCCTTGTCGTGCCAGATGTTGATCAGGGGCTCGGGCATGGAAGCCCCGCCCACGATGGCGTAGCGCAGGCTGCTCAGATCAGCCTCGGCAAAACCGGGGGCGTCGGCCAGCATCCGCAGCATGGTCGGCACGCCGAACACCAAGGACACCTTTTCCGTCTGCAGCAGGCGCAAAATCAGTTCCGGATCGAACCGTTGCAGCAGGGTATGGCTGGCGCCGCAATGCAGAAACGGCGTCAGCAACACATTCCAGCCTCCGGTGTGGAAGAAGGGGGCGAAGCTGAGGCTGTGGTCCGCGGCGGTCAGGTCCAGATGCAGGACCGTGTTGATGCTGTTCCACAGGAGCATGCGATGGGTGACCATGGCTCCCTTGGGGACCCCGGTGGTGCCGCTGGTGTACAGGATCATGATCAGGTCATCCAGCGTACCGGGACGGTCCACCTGCAGGCTGGTGTCCGGCGCTCCGGCACCAAAGACCACATCCTCCACCACACCGATCTCATGGACCGGCGCCCCGTCCCACAGCACCTTCCGGCGCAGTTGCGGTTCGCAGAAGACCAGGGCGGGCTCGGCATCTTGCAGAGGCGTTGCCAGCTCCGCGCCCGTCAGCCGGAAGTTCAGAGGCACCAGCACGGCGCCCAGCTTCACGGCCGCCAGGAAGAGGTAGACGTACTCGCTGCGGTTGGTACTAAGCACCGCCACGCGATCGCCCCGTTTGATGCCGAACCGCGTCTGCAGCAGGTTGGCCACCCCCAGAGCTCGCTGCTGAGCGGCGGCAAAGGTCCAGGACACTTCTCGCGCGTGATCCCGCAGGAAAAGACTATCCGGCCGATAAAGGGCCCATTTGGCCAGCCAGTCAATTTCCGGGAACCGCATCATCACCCCCGGCCCAGAACCGATACAGGACACCGCCGGACACCACCGCCGCCACGATAGCCATCGCCGCCGCCACCCCGGGGTTCTCTCCGGTGGCCACGGTGCCGGGCACGGGCACCTTGCCGTAGTACATGGTGAAGTGCACCACCAGCGCCACCACCGCCGCGCCGGCCGCCGCCACTCGCGGCGCGCGCGGCAGGAACATGCCGAACAGGATGGGCACAAAGGCCGCGCTGAAATAGGCATACACCCCGTTCTGCGCAAAGATGGCCACGCTCAGCTTGGGATGCAGCAGCTGGTCCCGGCTCAAGAAAACGGTCAACACGGCCAGAACCACCAGGGAGACACGGCTGACCGCCAGCAGCGTGCGGTCCCGCGCCGGGTGCCCTTCGGGCGGCAGAAGAGATCCGGCCAGGGGCCGCAACAGGTCGTTGGTGATGGTTGTGCCCAGGGCCTGCACCAACCCCTCCAGGGTGCTCAACCCCGCGCTGATCAACCCCAGCACCACCACCAGCCCCAGCCACACCGGGAACTCCCGCACCACGTAGGCGGGAATGATGCCATCCATCTTCAGGGCCGCGCCCGCCACCGTCAGGTCCGGGAAGGCCAACCGCGCGTACAGCCCGGCCACCACCACGGCGAAGAATATGAACTCTGTGACAATGCCCACCGCCAGGTAGCGGTTCACATGCCGGTCCGTCTTGAGCAGCAGGCTCTTGGTGATGATGTGCGGCTGACAAACGATGGCTACCCCCACCACGATCTGGGCGAATATGACTTCGAACCAACTGCGGAAAAGGAAGCTCTCCGGGTTCAGCGGCCTCGCCAAAACCGGGTCGATGGCCCGCAGCTTGTCCAGGAAACCGTGCACGCCGGCACTGAAGTGGCCGTACCCGCTACCCAGCAAAACAAAGGCCACAATCAGCATCAGCACCGCCTGCACCGTGTTGGTGTAGACCATGCTGTTGGCCCCGCCAAACATCATGTACCCAAAGACGAAGACCACCACGCCCACCAGGGCGGCCATCTCCGGCAGTCCCAGCGTCGCGCTCAGCACCTTCGTCAATCCCACCACGATCAGCACGATGAAAGTGATCAGCAGCAGGCTCAGGAAACCGAAAAAGAGGCCCAACCCGGGGCTTACGTACCGGGTTTCCATCCACTGGGCCAGGCTCAGCGCCTGGACGGTGTTACCGTGCCTGCGGAACCCCTTGGTCAAAACCACCAGGCTGATGACCGCCGCCAAGGGCAGCACCGCGCCGTAGCTGAGCACCCCGGACACACCGTAAAGCGCAATGAAACCGGGATTGA
>PDQT01000043.1 GCA_002747875.1 bacterium DOLZORAL124_64_63 | reverse complement strand
CCAGGATGGCCCCATCCATCTGGGCCGCGCCGGTGATCATGTTCTTGACGTAGTCGGCGTGACCGGGGCAGTCCACGTGGGCGTAGTGCCGGGTCTCGCTCTGGTACTCCACGTGAGCCGTGGCGATGGTGATGCCGCGCTCGCGCTCTTCGGGAGCCTTGTCGATCTGGTCGAAGGGGGTGTAGTCAGCCAGGCCCTTCTTGGCCAGGATCACGGTGATGGCGGCCGTCAGGGTGGTCTTACCGTGGTCAACGTGACCAATGGTCCCCACGTTGACGTGATCTTTTGTCCGTTCAAACTTTTCGCGAGCCATGAAGGCTACCTCCTGAAAAGTGGCGTCCTTGTCTTTCCGACAAGCTTATTTAGCCGCCTGCGTTCAACCGCGTCATATCCGCGGCGATTTTTTCCGGCACCTTATCGTACCGAGCTAGTTGCATCGAGTAGGCTCCCCGACCCTGGGTCAGCGAGCGCAGCGACGTGGCGTACCCGAACATGCTGTCCAGCGGAACCTCTGCCGCGATGACCTGGTCGCCCTTGCGCTGGGTCATCCCGAGGACACGCCCCCGCCGGGAGCTCAGGTGTCCGGTCACGTCACCCAGGAAATCCGACGGCGTCGAAATTTCCACAGCCATAACCGGCTCCAGCAAAACAGGATTCGCGTCCTTGGCGCCGTCCCAGAGGGCGTTCACCGCCGCGTTCCGGAATCCCATCTCACTCGACTCCCCCTCCTGGAAAGCCCCACCCGTCAACCGGATGGAGATATCGGTCAGGGGATACCCGGCCAGGACGCCTGTCTCGCAGGCCATGACGGCCGAGTCCTCTATGAACGGGACGAACTCCGCGGGGATCTGGCTTTCGCTCGTCTCGTTGGCGAAAACCACCCCGGTCCCGCTCCGCCCCGGCTCCAGCGTCAGCTCGACCCGGGCGAAATTCGTCTTGCCCGCCGCGTCGCGGGTGTATTCCGCGGTGTAGACCACCGGCTTGGTGATGGTCTCGCGGTAGGCCACCTGGGTGCGGCCCACGTTGCAGGCCACCTTGTGCTCGCGCTGCAGCCTGTCGATCAGGATCTCCAGATGCAGCTCGCCCATTCCCCAGATCACCGTCTGGCCGCTGTCCTTATCCCGCCGCACGTGGAAGGAAGGATCCTCGTCGGCCAGGGCCGTCAGGGCCGCCCCCAGCTTATCCTGGTCGGCCTTGGTCCGCGGTTCGATGGCCATGTAGATCACCGGCTCGGCGAAGGTCATCTCGTCCAGGACCAGGGGCGCCTCGAAAGCGGTCAGCGAATCCCCGGTGCGGATCTCTTTGAAGCCCACCGCCGCGACGATGTCGCCGGTGCGGGCCTCCTTCACATCCTCCCGCTTCTCCGCGTGGATCCGCAGCAGGCGATTGATCCGCTCCCGCTTACCCGTGTTGACGTTCAGCACGGTCTTGCCGGCCTCCAGCACCCCGCTGTAGACCCTCAGGAAAGCCAGCCGCCCCGCGAAGGGGTCCGCCAGGATCTTGAAGGCCAGGGCGGCGAAGGGCTCCGCGTCGTCCGGGCGCCGGGCCTCGTCCGTCTTGCCGTCCTTGCTCAGACCGACCACTTCGGGGCGATCCAGGGGCGAAGGCAAGTAGTCCACGATGGCGTCGAGCAGCCGCCGCACCCCTTTGTTCTTCAGCGACGAACCGCAGAGAACAGGCACCAGGTCCCCGCTCAGAGTAACCCGCCGGATGGCGGCCACCAGCAGATCGAGCGGGATATCCTCGCCGGCCTCATCCGACCCGATGTACAGATCCATGATCTCGTCATCGGCCTCGGCCAGGGTCTCGATCATCTCGGCGCGGGCTTCCTGCGCCTTGCCCCGCAATTCCGCCGGGATCGACTCATCCAGGAACGTCATCCCCAGATCGTCGGGATTCTCGACGCGCGCCCGCATCTCCAGCAGGTCCACCGCGCCCCGAAAACCGTCTTCCACCCCGATGGGGATCTGCAGCGTCAGGGGCTTGGCCGCGAGGCGATCCACCATGCTCTGGACCGCCCGCCCGAAGTCCGCCCCCAGCCGGTCCATCTTGTTGATGAACGCGATCCGGGGCACTCCGTAGGTGTCGGCCTGCTTCCAGACGGTTTCGGACTGGGGCTCGACCCCGCCGACACCGCAGAAGACCGCCACCGCACCATCGAGAACCCGCAGGCTCCGTTCCACCTCGGCCGTGAAATCCACGTGGCCCGGGGTGTCGATGATATTGACGCGGCAATCCCGCCAGGAGCAGGTCGTGGCGGCCGACGTGATGGTGATCCCACGCTCCCGCTCTTGCTCCATGTAGTCCATCTGAGTGGCGCCGTCATCCACATCCCCGGGACGGTGAACCCGCCCGGTATAGTAGAGGATGCGCTCCGTCGTCGTCGTTTTGCCGGCATCGATGTGAGCCATGATCCCGATATTCCGGATCATCGGCAAAGCGACTTCACGAGCCACCGCGCTTCTCCCAGATGCTACTGGGCCCCACACCGAAAATCGGCACGAACCCAAAAAAAGCTACGCGCACCTTATCCCCCGTTCGCGGACGGATAGGACAGTGCGTCTCCTGTGCCATATGACCCTCGGGTATCCGTTCGGCGGGCCATCGCAGCCGCAGCTGCAGGCTATTCGTGATGTTCAAACGTCCGCTTTTGACAGCGCTTGTCGGCGAACGAGAGGGACCTTTACCAGCGGCAGTGGGCGAACGCGCGGTTCGCTTCAGCCATTCGATGGGTGTCTTCGCGCTTCTTGATAGACGGTCCTTCGTTTTTGCTCGCCATCATGAGCTCCGCAGCCAGCCGCTCGGCAAAGGTGTTCTCGGGGCGGCTGCGCGCGAACCCGATCAGCCAACGCATGGCCAGCTGGGTCCGCCGCTCGGCCCGGACTTCGACGGGCACCTGATAGGTGGCGCCACCGATACGCCGGGACTTGACCTCAACGGTCGGCTTCACATTGTTCAGGGCGGTGCGGAAAATTTCAATACCTTCCTGACCGCTCTTCTCTTTGATGATTTCCAAAGCCGAATAGAAAGCCTTCTCGGAGACGCTGCGCTTCCCGTCCTTCATGCAGTAGTTGATGAACTTGGTAACGATGACATCACCAAAACGGGGGTCGGCATGGATTTCACGCTTTTCGGGTGCCCTGCGACGCGACATTGTACTCTCCTGCGGCTTTCTCCGCTATTATCTTTGCCGGCTTTTTCATTGGCCGACGAATTTCAGACTCAGAAAGGGCGCCCGGCTGACCCGAAGCACCCCGGAAGAACATCTAGGCCTTGGGCCGCTTGGCTCCGTACTTGGACCGGCCTTTGCGGCGGCTATCGACGCCGCTGGCATCCTGGGTCCCACGAATGATGTGGTACCGGACACCGGGCAGATCCTTCACACGACCGCCGCGCACCAGCACGATGCTGTGCTCCTGCAGATTGTGGCCCTCACCGGGAATGTAGGCCGTCACTTCGATGCCGTTGGTCAAACGCACACGAGCGATCTTGCGCAGCGCGGAGTTGGGCTTCTTGGGCGTCTGGGTGTAGACGCGAGTGCAGACACCCTTGCGCTGGGGGCAAGCCTGCAGAGCAGGGCAGTCACTCTTCTTGGTCTGGAGCTTACGGCCCTTGCGGACCAGCTGGTTCAGAGTAGGCAACTTCGTTCTCCCGATTCATGCCCCGGCAGCCGCGGCTGCCCCGGCGGGGCTGTATTGGCAAGGCGTGAGCGTACCGGCCGGCCTTGCTTGCAAATTTTATTGAGCGCAAAACAACACACAAGCAACCCGTTTGGCTGCTTCTGTGGAGGCGGAACGATAGTGGTTGGTGGGGATGGTGTCAAGGGAATAATGGGGGAGAAATGGGAAGAGGGAGGATTTTCGGGGTCGGGTACCCGCCAAACACAAAAAAAGCCCCCCGAAGTCAAAGCTCCAGGGGGCCCGAAACAATCAACTCGGCGCTTTCACCGCGGAAGAAGAACTATTCCCCCCCCGCCGCCTCCGCCGCCTCATCGCTCTCCGCCAGCTTCGCCGCCTCCGCCGCCATGGCGGCCGCCAGTTCAGCCTGGTGGATACCTTCGATAATCCGCATGTCCTCGTCCGCCGGATCCTCCACAGCCAGGTGCTTGTACTGCGTCAAACCCGTGCCGGCGGAGATCAGATGACCCATGATCACGTTCTCCTTGAGGCTGCGCAGTTCGTCGCGCTTGCTGCGGGTGGCCGCTTCGGTCAGCACGCGCGTGGTCTCCTGGAAGGAGGCGGCGCTGATGAAGCTGTCCGTGGTCAGGCTGGCCTTGGTGATACCCAGCAGCAGCGGCTCGAAGGTGGCCGGCTCCAGCTCGGGTTCGCCGGTGGCGCGCAGCTCCAGGTTCTTGCGCATGATCTTCTTGTTGAACTCCTCCACGTCCTGCTTGGTGACCTGCTCGTCCTCCAGGAAGGGCGTGTCGCCGGGGTTCAGGATCA
>PDQT01000122.1 GCA_002747875.1 bacterium DOLZORAL124_64_63 | reverse complement strand
AGGCGCCATTCTTGTACTCCATGATGAACATGTGGGGAGTGAAGATGCTGCCGAATCCGAAATCGCCCGTAGGCACGGGCCGGGGATTGGGGTTCCGTGTGATCTTGATAGTCATCCCGATCTCCTCTGGGTGGTTGGGCCGTCGGTCGCACAGGGCACCGGGGACCTGAAAAAAGGGGCAAAATCGCCCGGATTCGGGGGGATTTATTGCTCCCAATTTGGCGCATGGCAAAGCCGAAATCAAGACAGGTGGGCCGTCTTTCCCGACCACGACCAGAAGACAAAAAGAAACCCGGATGATCCGTTCGCCCATGGATCATCCGGGTTGGGGGGAAGCAGTGAAGCCGGGTTCGCCCTTCCAGCTTCACTGCTGGGGAAATCCGGCCCCTCGCTCAATGGCCGGATTGGGAGGCGTTATGTCTACCCGGTTGCAATCTTGGTGCCAATCCCCTGACAAAATTACATTCACATAGTTCCCAAATGGTTACAAGAATATCTCTTTTTTTTTACGAAATTTTGGTGCCCCAATCCCTGCAAAGTGTCCCATGAATGTGTCCCATGGCGTCACAATAGCAGGACAGTGAGACACTTCGGGAGACTTGATCCACATTCTCATTTAGCCCCAAAGCATCCCCTTGTCGCCAAAAATCCTGGCCGGTCGGGCACGGGCTTGGGTCTCGGAGGGTTCCGTTTTGCCAAATCATGTTTCCCGGTCACCTTTTACCCTGGCCCCGAGACTGCCACAGCAAGGCCCCCACAATCAGTATCAGGCCCGACACCGTGGCCCTTCGCACCGGCTCGCCCAGCACGAATTGGATGAACAGCAAGCTCAGGAACGGCGCCAGGAAGATGAGATTGGCCACCCGCGAGGTGTTGTCCGTCAGACGCAACGCCGACAGCCAGAGCACGAACGTGAACCCCATCTCGAAGGCGCCGATGTACGCCCCCCACGCCACCCCCGGGCCCGGGAAGCGGAAATCGCTGAACAGGGCCGTGGTCAAAGCCACCACCGGCAGACTGAAGACGAAACTCAGGAACAGCCCCACCACCGCGTCGATCCGCAGGCGCGTGTTGCCCAGCCAGTACAGGGCCCAGATCAAGGTGCTGGCCAGGGCCAGGACCACTCCCGGCACGCTGTCCACCCGGAAGCCGCCCAGATCGCCCCCCGTCATGATCAACACGACGCCGCCGTAGCACACCAGCCCCGCCAGCACGTCGCGCCGTCCCAGCCGTTGCCCCAGAATGGGCCAGGCCAGCCAGCTCAGCGTCAGCGCCCAGGTCTGGTTCAGGGGTTGGGCCACCTGCGCCGGCAAAAGGGCGTAGGCCTTGAACAGCACCAGGTAGTAGAGGAAGGGATTCAGCAGCCCCAGGCCCGCGCATATCAGTCGCTGCTCACGAGACACCTGACGCAGCAGCCCGAAACCGCGCCGCGCCCCCAGCACCAGCCCCAGCGCCAGCAGGGAAAAGACATGGGCCAGGAACAGCAACTGGAAGTGATCCACCTGCCGCAGCCCCATCTTGAACGCCGTGGCCACGGTGGACCAGATGAGCACCGCCAGCAGGCCCAACAGGATGGCCTTACGCGCGTCGCTCAAGGCATCACTCCACCGCTTGGGGGTAGCCGGCGGCCTGCCAGGCCAGCATGCCGCCCTTCAGATTGAAGACGTTCGGCATGCCGAAATCCTGCATGATGGCCGCGCCCAAGGCGCTGCGCCGCCCGATGCGGCTGACGAAGACCAGGGACTGGTCCGTGGTAACCAGTGGCACATCCTCCACCAGATCCCGCAGGGGCATGTTCACTGCCCCGGAAATGTGCCACTTGCGGTACTCCGAGGGCTCGCGCACATCGATCAGCAGGATGCTGTCGTCGGGATCTTCCAGCACGAGCTTCAGGGCGGAGGGAGTGATTTCATCCACCTCGTGTTCCACGATTTCCGTTTCCGGGGCCAGGGGCGTCTCCCGCAGATCCTTGGGCAGGGCCTGGCACTCGGCAAAGACGCGCTCCGGGCACTCGTAAATGCAGAACCCCGGGTGCAGCACCTTGTGGAAAAGATGGCTGACGGTGTCCTTGTCGTTCAGGATGTTGGCCTGCCCCAGCACCTCGTCAAAGCCGTAGAGATGGAGCATTTCCATGACCATGGGGCGCACGCTGTCCAGGTAGACGTCGCCCCCCCGGCGGCGATAGCTGGAGGTCACGGCGGCCAGCATGTGGATGCCGCTGACATCGCAGTGGTCCACCATGTTCAGCCTCAGCAGCAGGAACTTCTGGCGCGGATTCTGTTGCTGGTTGCGGCGGATGGTCTCCTCCACGTGGTGCACCGCGCCGAAATACAGCGAGCCCTCGATCCTGATGATGCCCAGCTGCGGGCACTCGGACCGCCCGCCGGGCTCCTCGAAATGGGTGAAGGTGGGGTCCGGAATCACAGAGACCACCGTCGGGGTGGAGCTCTTGATGAGGTAACGCGCGAAGCTGACCAGCACCCCCGCCAGCACCGCGAACTCCAGGGGCAGCAGCACCGTGCCCAGCAGGGTGGAAATCATCACCCAGCTATCGCCGCGGCTGGATCTGAGGATCTTGCCCATCTCCCGCCGGTCCACCATGCCGAAGGCCGTGACCAGCAGCACCCCCGCCAGCGCGGTGCGCGGCAGGTAGACGGCCAGTGGCGCCAACAACAGCATCGCCACCAGGATGAACAGGCCGGAAAAAACCCCGGCCATGGGCGTGCGCGCGCCGGCTTCCAGGTTGATGGCCGAACGCGCGAAGGAACCGCTGGTGGTGTAACCCGAGAAGAACCCCGTGGCGATGCTGGCCAGACCCTGCCCCACGAATTCCTGGTTGCTGTTCAGGTGCTGTCCCGATCGCGCCGCCAAGTTGCGCGCGCTACTGATGGCCTCCACCAGGCCGATGGCCGCCACCGCCAGGGCGCCGGCCGTCAGTTCCCACAGCAAATCCGGCGACAGCAGGGGCAGCCCCTTGAAAGGCGGCAACCCACGCGGGATGGCCCCCAGCACCTGAACCCCCAGCGCGTCCAGCCCCATGAACGCGGTCACCGCCGAGGCCGCCACCATACCCAGCAATGCCGACGGCAAGCGAGGCACGAAGCGCCGCAGCAGCACCACCAGCACGATGGTCCCCAGCCCCAGATACAGGCTCGGCAAATGCAGATGAGTCCGGTTCTCCCACAGAAGTTTGAGGGTGGTGATCACCTCCGGCGAGGCGGGCAGCGGAATGCGCAGCAGGTGTTTCAGCTGGTTGACGGTGATCAGGATGCCCGCGCCGGCGGTGAAGCCCACCACCACGCTGTCGGCCACGAAGTTCACCAGCACGCCCAGGCGGGCCAGCCCCATAATCAGCTTGATGATGCCCACCAGCACCGCCAGGTACCCGGCGGCTACCAAGAATTCCGGCGTGCCCGGCTGCGCGACGGTGACCAAGGTGGCCAGCACCAGCAGACTGCTGGCGTTGGTGGGCCCGGTGTGCAGATGCCGGCTGCTGCCCCACAGCCCCCCCACCACGGCCCCGATCATGGCCGTGTACAGCCCCACCTGCGGCGGCAGCTCCGCAATGGACGCGTAGGCGATGGCCTGCGGCAACAGCACCACCGCCACCGTCAGACCGGCAATCAGATCCGACCGCAGGTCCGAGCGCTTGACGCCGCGCAGCACCTCCAGGGGGCGCGTCAGGTAGGCGGAATCCTCCCGCCACCTGCTCTTCAGGCCGGCCAGGATCGATGCTGTGGAGGCTCCTTCCATCCCTCGACTCACTTCATTCGGTGTTCGGTCTTGATCTCGCGTCGGGTCTGTGTCTCGTGGCGCAAAACCAGAGAATGAGTCGTCACAATGTGGCCGTGGTAATGCACCCCGTCCAGGATCACGCTGTCGGTGATGCCCGTGGCCGAAAAGTACATGCTGTCCCCGCTGACCAGATCTTCGCAGCGAAGAACCTGCCGGGTGTCCAAACCCGCCTCGGCGCAGGCGGCCTTCTCCTCGGGGCTCTGGGGGGCGCTGCGGGCCAGGATCTCGCCCCCCATCACCTTCACGGCGCAGGCCGCGGCCAGGCACTCGGCCGAGCCGCCCACCCCCATCAGCACGTCCACTTCACCGCGCCGATAGCCGGCCATCAGGGCGCCGGCCACGTCACCATCTTCACGCAGGAAGACGCGAGCCCCGCTACGGCGGATCTCTTCGATCAGCCTCTCGTGGCGCCTGCGTTTCAGCACGAAGACCACCAGATCCCGGATGGCCTTCTGCTTGTGCCGGGCCACCAAGGCCAGGGTCCAGGCCGGGGGCGCGTCCAGGGCTTCGGGACCAATGTGGGGCGCCACCTCCGAATCCACCACCAGCTTTTCCAGGTAGACCGCCGGACCGGGCCGCCACATGGAGCCGCGCGGAGCCAAAGCCGCCACGCTGATGGCCCCGGGGGCGCCCTCGCTGACCAGACCGGCCCCGTCGATGGCGTTCAGCTCCACATCCATTTCCGGGCCCTCGCCCTGGCCCACGCGAGAGCCGCTGGACAGCCGCGTTTCCTCATGTAAGCGGCCTTCCTCGCCGCTGATGATGGCCCCTTGCATGGGCAGCAGATTCAGGGCCGCCGCCATGGCCTCCTGGGCGGCATGGTCCGCCTTGCTGGGCGCGCCCAGGCCCATCCAGCGGCCGGCGGTCAGGGCGGCCGCCTCGGTGACACGCACCAACCCCAGGCCGGGATGATGGGGCGGGATCAGCTTCGGGCCCTGGATTTCTGGAGGAAATTGGCTCATGGAACACTCTTCCGTTGGGGTGATGGACCTATCCTATTCGGCGGAGGGCGTTTCGTCAGCTTCAAACTCGGGATGGTTGGTGATGATCACCTCGGCCCCGGCCGCTCGCAACGCGCCCCAACGGGCCGGGTCATCCACCGTCCAGACGTGGGCCGCCTTGCCCGCAGCGCGGATGCGGGCCAAACGCTCCGCAGTGGCCAGCTGGTGGTGGATGCTCAACACCGCCTCCGGTCTGTCCAGCAATTCCGGTTTCCAGTCCTCGGCCCCCACGATCAAGCCCAGCCGCCACCGCGCGGACAGGCGGCCCCCCAACTCCGCGATGAGATCGTGATCGAAGCTGGTCAGGATGCAGCGGTCGGTTAGGGCCGCGCCTTCCAGAGCACGGACGACCCGGTCCGCCGGATCGTCCTCATGGCCATGGAGTTTCAACTCCAGATTCAGCCGCAACCGGCCGCGCGCCACCAGCAGCAACTCCCCCAGGGTGGGGATGCGTTCGTCCTGAAAATCCGGACCGAACCAAGATCCCGCGTCCAGCGCACGCAACTCCGCCAGGGACCGGGCGTGCAAAGGGCCCTGGCCGCTGGACGTGCGCTCCAGGCAGGTGTCATGAAACAACACCCAGTGCCCATCCCGCGTCAGTTGCAGGTCCACCTCCACCATGCCGGCACCCAGTTCCCAGGCCCGGCTCACGGCTGCCAGGGTGTTCTCCGGGGCGATGCCGGAAGCGCCGCGATGGGCGCAAAGCCAGGGTCTTGGGGCCATCGTGTCCTCTCCTTCTGGGGTTTTATCACGGGTTATGACCAGGATACACCAGCTGTCTCGAGACGGCCTCTCTTTCTCGCGCACATTCCGGTAGGTGGTGTAGGCGGATCGTGTTTTGGTTCGGTTTTTTTGTTCGATGGGTTTCGTGGTCGGGACGGAGCCTGGGCGGGGCTAATCGGGAGGATTTTTTGTTTTATAGAGTGCCCGCCGGCGGGTAGTTTTGGGTGGGGTGGGGGCTGGTTTGTGGAGTTTGGGTGGAAAATAATTGATTTTTGGGCAATGTTTTACTGGCTCTTTTTGGTTTTGTTTTGTATATTTAATTTATCACTCCTCCCGCCCACTTATGCCAGAGATTGCCGAGGCCTGCCATGAGTATTATTGCTGTTGATTCTTTTGTTCCTGATCAGTCTGCCGTCGAGGTTAGCGCTTGTTTGAAGAGGGCTGTGCGAGCCATGGACCAGGCGCGGCATTGTGCCGTTTTGTGGTTCAAGGAGATTGTGGAGAGGGAGCTTTATAAGGAGTTGGGGTATGGCTCCGTTTATCAGTATGCCGCCGTGGAGCTGGAGTTCTCCAAGACCCGGACGGGGGATTTTCTGCATCTGGCGCGGAAGCTGGAAAAGCTACCCCGGTTGAAGAAGGAGATGGAGGAAGGGAAGATCGGCTATACCAAGGCGCGGGAGATCGTGAAGGTGGCTGATGAGAAGAATGAGAATCGTTGGTTGA
>PDQT01000029.1 GCA_002747875.1 bacterium DOLZORAL124_64_63 | reverse complement strand
GCTGGCGACCGAGATCATCCATCTGACGATCTCCAGCAAGGAATATCGAGGGAATCACAATATGCTAAGAGATATCAACTTAGCGGATCGCTTGCTCCGGCATAGCGTGGCCAATCACCGGCGGGAGACCATCGCCTTTGCCAAGCGCCGGAATGCGGCGGCCGAGCGGATCATCCTGTTCATGGTGTGGCGGAATTATCACAAGGGGGTATCGGAGAAGGACAGCCGGAGCCCCTCGCCGGCGATGATGCTTGGGCTGACGGATCATCGGTTGAGTATAGAGGAGATGTTTGGGGAGCGGTTGTTCCCGGATGACGTGGATCTGCCGCCGCGTTGGCGGCAGTACTACAGGCGCGAGGTTGAGACGGTGGCTTTACCAATCAATCGGCGGCATGATTTGAGATTTGCCTTTTGATTCCCGCTAAAACAATGATAACAATGGGTTAGGTGTGCCTAGATCAGGCTGGAATCGGCTTGATTACCGTTAGCCCAGGCTCCCTGCGGAGCCTGGGCGCGGTCTGGACGATCTATTTCCGCTCACGAGCCAGGGCGACTATCAACGACAGTCGATCGATCAACAATTTGAGGGGCACAACTAAAAATTAAGGGAAAAGCTCATACCTTCCCTTGCAAAGAGAATCATTTATCTAATATAATAAGCAGGAAATCCGAACAATAACTAATGAAAAATCTGGCATCTCCTGGGCAATTCGGATTGCCGGACCCAGGGATGCAGGACCCTATGATAGGAGTATCCACAATGCGTAAGTTCTTGGCTATGAACTTTTTGCTGGTTATCGGTCTTTTCCTGATGGCCGGTTGTGCCTCGGATGATAGCACGGATCCACCGGTTCCGCCTCGCATTCCGGTGGTGACCCAGATCACGGATAACACCAACTTTGAGAGCAACCCCAATATCTCCCCGGACGGAGAGTGGATTCTTTTCGAGTCTGACGCCACAGGCAATAGGGATATCTACCGCATGCCCGTCGAAGGCGGCACGGCAGAACAGTTGACCACGAACGAGGCTTTCGACAGCGCGGCGAGTTGGTCTCCTGATGGCCAGGCCATTGTTTTTGAGTCCGAGCGTTCCGGAGAAGATGTGAAGGATATCTACATCCTGGATCTGTCGGTCCCCGAGGCTGAACCTGTGGCTCTGACCCATTCCGGTTCTTCTGATGGCAGCCCTAGCTGGTCGCCCAATAATGATTTCATCGTTTTCGAGTCCGACCGGGACAAGAGCGCTGGCAGTGATCTCTGGCTGGTGCCGGTGGGTGGGGGAGATCCTCAGCGCCTGACGACCACCGAAGATGGTTTCTATTGCCGCACTCCCTGCTGGTCGCCCGATGGTGGCCGTGTGGCCTTTGAGGGTGGTCGTGAAGGACTTTCGGCTATCTACACCGTTAACAACATGGGACTGGACCTCCTCCAGATCACGCCGGATGCCTCCTACGAAGGGCACCCGGACTGGTCCCCGGATGGCGAGGAGATCGCCTACGAAAGCACCAAAACGGGCCTCAGTGAGATTTATGCCATTGCGGCCGACGGTAGCGGTGCTCCTTTCCAGGTGACCACCAGCGGCGGTTTCTGGCCTGCCTGGTCTCCCGACGGCACCCAGATATTCTACGGGAGCTTCGGTTCCAGTAGCGCGAACCTCTGGGTTGTGGAGGTGGACTGGTAGGTCTACTCACCCGGTTCCGCTTATGACGGCCCCGTCCTTCCGGGATGGGGCCGTTTTGATTTGGTGCGCCCGGCAGGGCGCACGTTCTTGGAGGTGCAAGTCCTTTACAGGCCCGACAGGGGGAATGGTTAGCTGATCGGAGATGCGCCCGATGGGGCGGCAGAAGTCAGCCGAGGGCATAGTAGGTCGTACGACCGGACCGAAGGCCCGAACATGGAATATGGAGCAGGATATCTGACTCTCGATGGCAAGCCCAAGTACAGATCGTTCGGTTGAGTGTTATGAACCGCCGTGGTACGTGAACCGTATGTCCGGTGGTGTGGAAGGGTGAGGTTGCGAGGCCTCACCCTAGCCGATTCCTATTGGCGGCATATGAGAATCCCCCTCGCTCAACAGGGTAAAACAAAAACCGCCCCAACCCGCAGTATGTTCACATACCTACGGCGGATTGGGGCGGTTGAATCGAATTTGGCATCCCCGACGGGGATCGAACCCGTGTTGCCGCCGTGAAAGGGCGGTGTCCTAACCACTAGACGACGGGGACGCCGGATATCGAGGCAGTAAACTACTCACTGACTCGGGAAATGTCAAATCCCATCAGGCCGTTTCTGCCGCTTTGGACATCAGGACCGCCGAGGTGCGGATGCCGCTCCAGAAATTCTTCAGGTCGAACTTCTCGTTCGGGCTGTGGATGTTGTCCGTGTTCAGCCCGTATCCCAGCAGCAGCACGGGGGCGCCCAGGCAGTCCTGGAAGGTGCCGACGATGGGGATGCTGCCGCCTTCGCGGATGAACACCGGTTTGGCGCCGAAACCTTCTTCCAGGGCGGCCATGCCCGCCTGGATCATCGCCGAGTCGCGAGGCACCAGCACCGGGGCGGCGTTGTGGTGGTTGGTGACTTCCACTTCCACTCCCGCCGGGGCGATCCGCTTGACGTACGCGCTGAAGGCGGTGGCGATGGCCGCGGGATTCTGGTTGGGGACCAGCCGCATGCTCACCTTGGCCAGCCCCTGGGCCGGGATGATGGTCTTGGCGCCTTCCCCGCCGTAGCCGCAGGTGATGCCGTTGACGTCGCAGGTGGGGCGGGCCCACATGCGCTCCAGGGTGGTGAAACCCTTCTCGCCGAAGGGGGCGGGGGCGCCGGTCTCCCGGCAGAGGATCTCGTCGGTGTAACCCAGGGCGGCGAAACCATCGCGTTCATCCTGGTCCAGTTCCAGCACATCGTCGTAGAAGCCTGGCACCAGGCAGCGACCGTCTTCGTCCTTCAGCTTGGCGATGATTTCACTCAGGGCGTTGCCGGGATTCTGCACGGTGCCGCCGTAGCTGCCGGAGTGCAGATCCATGGCCGGCCCCTTGACGGTGATTTCCATGAAAGCCAAGCCCTTGAGGCTGTAGCAGATGCCGGGGGTCTCCTCGTTATACAAGGTGGTGTCCGAGATGATCACTGCGTCGCAGGCCAGCTTGTCGGGGTTCTCCTCGGTGTACTGGTAGATGCTGTGCCCTCCGCATTCCTCTTCGCCTTCGATGATGAATTTGACGTTGACGGGCAGTTCCTCGCCGGTGCGGATGTAGGCCTCCAGGGCCTTGATGTGGGTGTAGACCTGGCCTTTGTCGTCGCTGCTGCCGCGGGCGTAGATGACGCCCTCCTTGATGACCGGCTCGAAGGGCGGGTTGTCCCACAACTCCAGCGGATCGACAGGCTGGACGTCGTAGTGGCCGTAGAACAGGAGGGTCTTGCGGTCGGGGCGAATTTCCGTCTCGGCGTAGATCAGGGGATGGCCGCCTAGGTCGATGACGTCCACGGCCAGGCCCAGCTCTTTGAGCTCGTCGGCGACGAAGGCTGCGGCACGGCGGGTGTCCGCGTCATGGTCGGACTGGGAGCTGATGCTGGGAATGCGGAGGAAATCCTGCAGTTGCTGGACGTGTTGTTGCTTGTGGGCCTCCAGGTGGGATAGCACTTTTTCGCTGGCCATCATGGGCTCCTTATTGTAGATTGCCGGGGCTTGGGAGGGATTAAGGGCCATGTGCCCTTATCTCTTTGCCAACCAAAACTACCCTTGACAGAGCCGCCTGCCAAGGCGATTGTGTCGCAACTTGCCGGAAGGGGATGGCCCTGGCCGGCACCACTTGAAATTATCGGTTCCCTTACGCCTGTGGGTTGGACTGCATGTGGAAGAGAGCCCAATATTCCCTAGGGAGGACCCCATGGCTGACATGATTATCAGCAAGAGCAAGACCAAGGAAAGCGTCACTGAGTGCAACGTGTCTGGCGAGTTCTATTCCGCTCTGGACGCCAAGGTTCGCGAACTGATCGCCGCCGCCGAGAAGCGGGCTCTGGACAACGGCCGCAAGACCGTGCGTCCCTACGATCTGTAATAACCGGACCGCATCAAGCCGATCGAATCATTCCGATCGCACCGGTTTTCAAGGGGAGCTCCGTCTCCCCTTCTTTTTTTACCCTGTCTCCTGCCGTTGACACCCACGTTTCCGCTGTCTCCCTGCCGTGGCCCCTCGTTACGGACCAACCCTCCGGCGCGCCCTTTGCCGGCCGTTGCTCCCGGGTCCGTTCCTTGCGCGGGGCGGGCAGGAGGTGAACCTATGGTGACGAAGATCAAATCCGGTGCCCTGGCCGGCATCGATGGCCTGGATGTGCGGGTGGAAGTGGACATCAGTCGTGGCCTGCCCGGCTTCCATCTGGTGGGGTTGCCCGGGGCCGAGGTCCGGGAAAGCCGTCAACGCGTGCTGGCGGCTCTGCGCAACAGCGGGGTGGGGCTGCCGACGGGCAAAATCACGGTGAACCTGGCTCCGGCCGGGCTACGCAAGGAGGGCGCGTCTTTCGACCTGGCTATCGCCATGGGGGTGATGGCCACCCGTGAGGGGCCGCTGAACGACCGCTGCCTGCAGGGGGATCAGGCCCCTCTCTTCCTCGGAGAATTGAGCCTTTCGGGACGGCTGCAGCCCGTGCGGGGCCTGCTGGCCATGGTTTCGGCGGCGGCGGCCCGGGGGGACAGCTTGGTGGTGGTGCCGGCCTGCCAGGCCTGGGAGGCGCGGCTGGTGCGCGGGGTGCGGGTGGTGGCGGCCGGTAACCTGGCCGAGGTGGTTCACTGGTGGCGCACCGGTGAGGAACCGCCCCGGGCCGGAAGGGCGGAGAATCCCGTCGCGTTGCCGGACCGGCCGGAAAAACCTGTCATGGCCCACCTGCAGGGACAACCCGCCCTAGCCAAGGCGGCGGTGGTGGCGGCCGCCGGACGGCACAACATTCTCCTGGTGGGACCGCCCGGGACCGGCAAGACCCGCCTGGCTCGTCTGCTGGGGGCCTGCCAGCCTCCTCTGGAGCGGGCCGAGGCCCTGGCCATCACGCGAATCCACAGCGCGGCCGGCACCCTGGCCGAAGGGTGCCTGGTTGCCCGGCGCCCTTTCCGCGCGCCCCATCATTCCATCACCCGGGCGGGGCTGGTGGGAGGTGGGGCCGGCCTGGCGCCGGGGGAGGTGACCCTGGCCCATGGCGGTTTGCTTTTCCTGGATGAATTGGCGGAATTCGCGCCGTCGGTATTGGACAGCCTGCGGGAGCCGCTGGAAGATGGACGCATCACCCTGGCGCGTGGCTCGGGACGCCGGACTTATCCGGCGGACTTCCAGCTGGTGGGGGCCATGAATCCCTGCCGATGCGGTTACCTGGGCAGCGGGGTGCGGGATTGCCGGTGCTCGGTGTCGGAGCGTCGACGCTATCTGTCCCGGTTGTCGGGGCCGTTGCTGGACCGCATCGATCTCTTCGTTCAGGTTCCGGAATGGGAGGGGGCCTTTCTGGAGGGGGAGACCGCAGATCCGGTTCCCGCGCCGGGGGCGGACTGGCGACAGTTGGTGACGACGGGGGCCTGGCCCTTCTTGGCGGCACGCTGCGCGGGCAAGCCGCTGCTACCCCTGGACGTGGAGGCGCGGAGGCACCTGGAGGCTGTCAGGCAGCCCCTGGGACTGTCCCTGCGTTCGGTGGGGGCGTGCCGCAGGGTGGCCTCGACCATGGCGCGCCTGGATCAGGAGCCCAAGGTGCGTCGGAGGCACATTCTGGAAGCTCTGGAATTCCGGTTGGAGAATCTGGGTCTCGAGGCGGTGGGCTAAAAAAAGGGCGACCCGCAGGCCGCCCTCAAAACGCTGTGCCGGGCTAGAAACTGCCCTGCACGCCCAGGGAGAAAGCCAGGGAACCGATGCTGTTGGAGTCGAAGGATCGGATGGGCCGCTGGTGAAGGCCGGTACCCTCCATGGGGAATTCGTCAAGGGGAATGAGCACGGTTTCTTCATCCCGTTCCGTGAAGAATTCCGCAGGGGTCCACTCCAATGAGTTGAGGTGGTACGTCACATCCAGGCGCACGCTCACGTTGCGGTCCGCCAGCAGGCGGGCGCCCCCGCCGATGCTGAAGTCCAGCGCGCTGGCGGCATCGTCCACGTAGTTGGAGTTCATGCTGTACCAGACATTGCCCACGCCGGCCTTGACGAAGGGATGGAAGCGGCCTTCCCCATTGCCGTCCATGTTCAGGAAGTAGAGCAAGGCGTTGACGCCGGCGTTGATGGTCAGCAAGCTGCGGGCTTCCAGATCGAATTCAC
>PDQT01000020.1 GCA_002747875.1 bacterium DOLZORAL124_64_63 | reverse complement strand
ATCCTGGCGCTGCTGCCCGGTCCAGGGCCACTGGTAGAGCTGGGTGATGAGCACCTCGCTGCACCGGGGCCCCCAGAACTCCTTGTAGGCCTGGATCTCGTGCCGGTTCTCGGGCACTTCGATCATGCGCAGTTCCGTGAAGACCTTGTCGCGGTAGCCGCCTTCGGCCCAGTTCTTCAGGAAGATCTGCGTGCGCTCCATCACCCGATCGTAGTTCACGCCCTTGCGGCTGGGTTCGTAGGTCTCGCGGCTCAGGCCGTCGATGCTGAAGCGCATGATGTCCACGCCCGCTTCCAGCAAGGCGATGCCCATCTCTTCGGTGACCAGTTCGCCGTTGGTGTTGTACTCCACGCGGGCGGTGGGGTCGTTCTCCTTGATGTAGCGCACGATCTGCGGCTGCCGCTTGTCCACGAAGGGCTCGTTGGTCAGGAAGGGACGGTAGGTGATGCCCAGGCCGCGCGTGTCGTCCACGATTTTCTTCCAGGTGGCCTCGGGCATGCGCGGGGGGTCCCGGAAGATCTCGTTCTGCGGACAGAAATCGCAACTGGCGTTGCACTTGGTGACGGTCTCCATCTGGATGAAGCGCGGCCGCGGAGCGTAGGGCATATGCCAGTGGGCACCAGCCTGCTGCTTGCCGCGGATATCCACGTCCTGGATGCGATCGGCCTGGTCGGGTCTCATATCGGTCTCAATCCTCTAGATAGGGGGCGATGACACGCATGCTGCGTGCGGTGGCGCCCCGCTGTTCAAGCACGACCCGGCGCGCCGCGTCGCCGGTATCGAGCCGGAGATCTTCCGCGGCCAGCAGGCGGCGGGCCTGGTCCAGGGCCTCATCCGGTTTTTGCAAAACGAACCCGGCCCGGCGCTGAACCAAGAGCAGGGCTTCCTCGGCATTCTGGATGCGCGGCCCGAAGAACACGGGCAGGGAGGCCACGGCCGGCTCCATGGTGTTGTGCACGCCGGTGGTGAAGCTGCCTCCCACGTAGGCAAGATGGCCCGAACGATAAATCTCCGCCAGTTTGCCGATGCTGTCGACCAAAATGACACGCTCGGGAATGGCATGCTCCAAAATGGCATGCTTGGAGTCGTTGGTCTTCCCGGCCAGCGCCGACAGCCGGACATGGGAAACCCCCTGCCTCGTCAATTCGGCCTCCAGCTTCACCAGCCGTTCTTCCAGCGGCTCATGGGGCGTCAGAACCACCCGCAAATCCGGGAAATCCGCCAACAAGGTCGGCAGAATGGGCATCCACAACCGCTCATCCGGCGGCCAGGTGCTGCCCAGCACCAGGATTCTGCCGCCCAGGCTCTTCAGCCGTGTGGCCGTGTCGCCATCCCGGCTGGCCTCGTACCGCAGGATGACCTGCTCCACCCGCGTGTCCCCGGTCACGCTCAGCGGACAGCTCACTCCCAGATCTTCGCGGAAACGGCGCGCGTCGTCGGGTGTGCAGACGCCCAGATGAGCGAAGCGATCGAAGAGGTCGCGGTACATGCCGCGCACCATGGGGTGCAGACGGCCGCTGGTGGGGGCCAGGCTGCCGGCCAGCAGGACCAGCGGCACACCCTGGCGATGGGCGGCCAGCACCTGGTTGGGCCACAGATCGAATTTCACGAAGACCAGCAACCGGGGCCGCCACAGACGCAACAGCCGGTCCATGGGATCGGGATGATCGAAGGGCAGGTAGTCGTGGAAGTCGGCACAGGGCCGCCGCAAGGCATAGTGATAACCCGAGGGAGAGAAATGCGTCACCGCCACGGGCATTTCCGGATGCGCCTCCTTGATGGCGGCGATCACCGGCCGGGCCTGCTCGTATTCCCCGACGCTGGTCACGTGGAACCACACGCCACCGCGGAGCCGCGGGGCCGCCTCGGCCAGACGCGCGTCCAGGCCCTGACGCCCCTGCACGCCGGCGGCCAGCTTGGGGGAAAAGGGCGCCAGCTGCCCGACCAGATTGGCCAAGGCGGGGCTGGCCCCCCGATAGAGGCGCAGCAGCAGGCTGCGAGGGGCGGTCATGGTTTTGTCTCCATTTCCTCCGCGGGGCCCGGCAGGTGGGCCAGAGCCTCGGCCACGGGGATGCGCGTCAGGCAAGCCCCATCGCCCCGGTGGCAGGCTTTTTTGCCATTGCGGCTACAAGGACGGCAATCCAGAGGCGTTTCCAGGACTCGGCTGGCAGCCAGGCGCGGAAAGTAGCCGAACTGCCGCACCGTGGGCCCGAAGAAAGCCAGAACAGGCGTGCCGACGGCTTCGGCCATGTGCAGCAACCCGCTGTCGTTGGTCACCAGACGGTGGCAGCCGGCCAGGGCGGCGGCCACCTCCACCAGGCTGCGGCCGCGGACGATCTCCACCTGCTCCCGACCCTCGGCCACGGCGGCCAGCTTGCTGCCGGCAAACCAGGTTTCTTCTCTCGGACCCAGAAAAATGCGGGCCGTTCCCCGCCCGGCGGCCAGGTACGCGGCCAGCAGTTGGGCGTAATGCTCCTCGGGCCAGCGCTTGGTGCTCCACTGGGCGCCGGGGGCCAACCCCAGAGGGGAGTCGGCATCCCGGGGGCCGGCAGCCAGGTGCCGCAGAGGGGGACGGGCCTGGCCCAGGGGATCCAGGGGAGCGAAGAGGCTGTCGAATCGCTCGGCCATGGTGCGCTGCAGATTCCGCGACCCGCGCCCCAGCCCCAGCAGGCCCAAACGGGCGGCTGTATCCTTGCGCAGGCGGGTGGCGGGGCGACGGCGCATCATCAGCAGCAGGGCGTGGCTGCGCAAGACACTGTGGGCATCGATGATGGTGTCGAAATTTTCCCGCCCCAGCCGGCGGGCCAGCCCCGCCAGGGCGCCCAGGCCCCCGCCGACAGGCAGGGACAGGACCCGGTCGATGCCGGGTACCTGCTCCATCAGGGGGGCGTTGGCGGCCTTGGTCAAGAGGGTCACGTGGCGGCGGTCACCGCCCTCGCCGTGGTGCCAGCGCGTCAGGGACCAGGCCAGGAGGCACAGGTCGCCCAGGGAGCCGAAACGGATGACGAGGACTTGGTGCATGGGACCATCCGGGGTGGGGGTAGGGGCGCGTGGGTTTACTGCAAAATGGCTTCCCCCGCCCAAGGAAGCAAGCCATGGGTTTTGGGGGAAAATGTTGATGGCCCATAAGGGAAACGTTACCATCAGAGCGCAACCCAATCCCCGACCCCCGGAGCATCCAACCGTGGCCCTGCTGACCCTCTTAATTCTCCTGGCCGTTTCCGCCATCTTCTCGGGAACGGAAACAGCCTTCTTCTCCCTCAGACCGGTGGAGATTGCCCGCCTGGAACAGCAGGGCGGCCGCCGGGGCAAGCGGGTGGCCGATATGCTGCGCCGCAGTCACGATCTCCTGAGCGCTCTGCTGGTGGGCAATCTCCTGGTCAACACCGCCGCGGGTGTGGTGGCCACCAGCCTGTGCCTGGATTGGTTCGGTCCCGGGGGCGTGGCCATCGCCGTGCCGGTGGTGACGCTGCTGCTGCTCATCTTCGGCGAGATCACCCCCAAGATGCTGGCCCTGCGTTTCCGCCGGCAAGTGGCTCAGTTGGCCCAGCCCGTCTTGCAGGTCTGGCAGTGGCTCACCTGGCCCATCCTGAAAGTGCTGGCCCAGTTGGTGCGCCTGGTGCTGCACACGGTGCCTCTGGAAGCGGTGGGCAGCCGCCCCCTGGATACGGCCCAACTGCAGGTGGCCTGCGATCTGGCGGTGGGCGACGGCACCCTGACCGAAACGGAGGGTCGCAGTCTGGCCCGGTTGCTGTTGCTGGAGGATCTGGAGGTGCGGCAGGTGATGACGCCGCGCACCACCGTCGTGACCCTCAACCAGGACATGAACCTGCGCCACATGCTGGCCGCCGCCCGTCGGGCGGGGTTCAATCGCTATCCGGTGATGGAGGCGGGACAGGATAATCCGGTGGGGTTCTTCCATCTGAAAGATTTGCTGGGCATGACGCCCGGAGAGTTGGAGCGGCCCCTGCGGACACGGCTGCGGCCTCTGCTCTTCGTGCCCGAGAGCAAGGATGTGGCCACCCTGCTGGGGGAGATGCGTGACGGCCATGCCCATCTGGCGGCGGTGGTGGATGAGCATGGGGATTTCACGGGTATCGTGACCATGGCCGATTGCCTGCAGGCGCTGATGGGGCCGGCCATGGACTCGGCCTTGCACGATGCGGAGATTCTGCCCCTGGGCGAGGGACGCTGGCTGATCAGCGGGCAAACCGATCTGCGGGAGCTGCAGGAGGCCACGGGGCTGGTCTTGCCCGCCGACAAGGACTACCGCACGGTGGCGGGTTTCCTCATGGCTCGTCTGGGACGGGTGCTGAAGGTGGATGACCATCTGGACCTTCCCCAAGGGCGGCTGAGGGTGCTGGAGATGACGGGCCACCGGGTGGACCGCATCCAGATCACCTTGCTCCCGGAGGGAGGACGGCGCCTGGCGCCCGAGGACAGGGGTTCCGGAGGTGGCGCATGACTTTCCCGGCCTTCATCAGCCTAGGGGATCTGGGCTGGCCCGCTCTGGCGGCCATCTTTGCGGTCTGCCTGGTTTTCAGCGCCTTTTTTTCGGGAACGGAAACGGGCTACATGAGTGTCAGCCGTGTGCGCCTGCGCTTCAGCGGGGAGGATGAATCCCCCCTGGGACGCCGGCTGCTGGAGCAGCTCAAGAACATCGAAGACCCCATCCTCACCTGCCTGGTGGGCACCAACCTGTTCAATGTCATGGCCAGCGCCGTGGCCACCTGGGTGCTGACCGCGCGTTTCGGCGAGGACGGGCAGTGGTTGGCCGTGGCTGTCGTCTCGACGCTGGTGATCATCATCGGGGAGATCTTGCCCAAGGTCTTGTACCGGGAGCATCCG
>PDQT01000114.1 GCA_002747875.1 bacterium DOLZORAL124_64_63 | reverse complement strand
TGCTCAAAACGCCCTGGGGCGGGACCTTCTTCGCGGGCGCGCGCAACTTCGTCACGCGGCTGCTCAGCTTCACCGACGTCGGCGCCGGCTTGCTTTGGGGCAACCTTTACCGCACGAGCGAGGAAGTGGTGGCCTTCAACACCCCCTCGGACGGCTACTGGCTGGTGACCAATTCCGTCACCGGAGAGTTGCAGCCCCTGGGCACCATCTTCGTGATCCACATCCTGCCCACCATCATCTTCTTCAGCAGCCTGATGGCCCTGCTCTACCACCTGGGCCTCATGCAGAAGATGATCGCGGTCATGGCCTGGGTCATGCGCAAGACCATGGGCACCAGCGGCAGCGAAACCCTCAGCGCCTCGGCCAACGTCTTCGTGGGCCAGACCGAGGCGCCCTTCGTCATCAAGCCCTACCTGAGCAGCATGACGCGCAGCGAGTTGATGGCCGTCATGGTGGGCGGGTTCGCCACCGTGGCGGGCGGGGTGATGGCCGCGTACGTGCGCTTCGGCATCGATGCGGGGCACCTGCTGGCCGCCAGCGTCATGTCCGCGCCGGCGGCCCTGGTGATCGCCAAGATCATGTTCCCGGAAGTCGAGGAATCGCCCACCCGCGGGGCCGTCAGCCTGGACGTGCCGCGAGAGCACGCCAACTTCCTGGACGCCGCCGCCGGGGGCGCGGCCGTGGGCCTGAAGCTGGCCGCCAACGTGGGCGCCATGCTGCTGGCCTTCACCGCTCTGGTGGCCATGCTGAACTACGGGCTGGGCTTTTTGGGCACCAGCCTGCAGCAAATCTTCGGCTGGATCTTCGCGCCCATCGCCTTCGTCATGGGGGTGCCCTGGAGCGAGGCCACCACCTTCGGCAACCTGCTGGGCACTAAGATCGCCGTGAACGAGTTCCTGGCCTACATTGAGCTGAGCGGCGCCATGAACGACGGCAGTCTGTCTCCGCGCAGCGTCGTCATCGCCACGTACGCGCTGTGCGGGTTCGCCAACTTCAGCAGCATCGCCATCCAGATCGGGGGTATCGGGACCATCGCGCCGGAAAGAAGGGCCGATGTGGCCGGGCTGGGGCTGCGGGCCATGTTCGGCGGCGCGCTGGCCAGTTGGCTGACGGCCACCATCGCGGGGGTGCTGATCGGCTGAGATTTCGGCCCCCATTCGTCAGGAAACACCACGGTCCAGGGAGAGCCCCGTGAGCGATCTCATCATCTCCAGCCTGCAGAACGACCAGGTCAAAACCCTGGTCAAACTGCGCAACAGGCGCGCGCGGGATAAGCAGGGGCTGACGGTCATCGAGGAACCGCTGGTCATCGCCCGGGCCCTGGAAGCGGGCTACCCCCTGCGGACCGTCTACTTTTGTCCGGAACACCTGAACGACGCGGGCCGCCGGCTGCTGGCCGACCTGCGCGCCACCACCGGCCTGCGCAGCGTGGAGATGACCGCCCCGGTGATGACCAAGGCCAGCTACCGCGATCACCCGGAAGGCCTGCTGGTGGTCGCGCCGCAGGTCAAGACAACCCTGGAAGATCTGAAGGAACGGAACCTGAGCGGAAGCGGCCCTCTGGTCATCCTGGAAGCCGTGGAGAAACCGGGCAATTTGGGGGCCATCTTGCGCATTGCCGACGGGGCGGGCGCGGCGGCGGTCCTGATCTGCGGGCAGGGCACCGACCTCTTCAACCCCAACGTGCTGCGGGCCAGCCGGGGCGCCTTCTTCCATCTGCCCACCGTGGAGGCGCCGGCCGAAAAGATCCTGGCCTTCTGCGCGGCGCGGGGCGTGACCACCGTGGCCGCCAGCCCCGCCGCCAGGGCCGACTACACGGCCACCGACCTGGCTCGCCCCCTGGCCCTGGTCCTCGGCACGGAGCACGACGGCCTCAGCCCCCGGATGCTGGCCGCCTGCGACATCACCGTCGGCATCCCCATGCTGGGCGCGGGCGACTCTCTGAACGTGGCTTCCTCGGCCGCGGTCCTGCTGTACGAAGCCCTGCGCCAGCGGCGCGGCGGCTGACCCGAAAGGTCCCCCATGGCCCTGATCAAGACCCAGGATGTCGACGAGCGCCTGGAGCATCTTTACCAGCTGGTGGCCAACGAGGAAGACGCCCGCAGCTGCCGCGAACTGGCCCCCGAGGCCTGCCGCTGGGTGCCGCGCAACTTCTTCGTCTATCTCATGGCCCACACCCTGACCAACCTGGGTGATGCCCTCAGCAGTCCCAAGACCGTGCTGACCTGGGTCATGACCGCCGTGGGCGCGCCCATGGCCATGATTTCCCTCTTGGTGCCCATCCGGGAATCCGGTTCGATGCTGCCGCAGCTGGCCCTGGGCGGCTGGGTCCGCTCTCGGGAAATGCGCAAGCCCATCTGGCTGGTGGGCAGCGCCCTGCAGGGAGCCTCCATCCTGGCCTGCGCCCTGGCCGCCTTCACCCTGACGGGCAAGACGGCCGGAATGGTGATCCTGGGCTGCGTGGTGGCCTTTTCCCTGGCGCGATCGCTCAACAGCATCGTCAGCAAGGATGTGGTGGGCAAGACCATCCCCAAAGGACGGCGCGGGCGGCTGGGGGGCTGGTCCGCGGGCGTCAGCGGGTTGCTGACCTTGGGCGTGGGCCTGTCTCTGATGGTCATGGGCCGCCAAAGCCGCGATGCCGCCGACTACGCCCTGCTGCTGCTGGCGGCCGGCAGCATGTGGTTCGTCGCCATGCTGGTCTTCACCTTCCTGCAGGAAACGCCCGGAGAAACCGCCGGCGGCAAGAACGGCTGGCGGGCCGCCTGGCGGAACCTGGGGCTGGTGATCAGCGACAGGCCTTTCCGTCTATTCGTGCTGACCCGCGCGCTTCTGCTGTGCAGCGCTCTGACGGCCCCCTACTATGTGGTTCTGGCCCGGAACAACGGCACCGGCACCGCGGCCATGCTGGGCGTGTTCATGCTGGCCGGCGGCTTGGCCAGCAGCCTTTCCGCCCCGGTGTGGGGCACCATGGCCGACAGGTCGGCGCGGCTGGTGATGATCCGCGCGGCCATCCTGACCGGGGCGCTGGGCATCGCGGCCTTTGCCGTGACACACCTGCTGCCGGATCTGGGGCGGAGTTTCTGGTTGTGGCCCATGTTCTTCTTCGTGCTGGGCGTGGCCCACGCGGGCGTGCGCGCCGGGCGCAAGACCTATCTGCTGGATCTGGCCGGCGGCGTGAAGCGCACGGACTATGTGTCGGTGAGCAATACCCTGATCGCCATCGTGCTGCTGGGGATGGGCGCGATCACCGGGGCGTTGAGTTTCTTGCCGCCGGAGGTGATCATCGCGGGGCTGTCCGTTCTGGGGCTGGGCGGGGCCCTGCTGGCGGGACGGTTGCCGGAGGTTCAGGGGAGATGACCAGGTACAGGCAACACCCGTTTCCCCCCTTCCCTACCCGCCCCCGCCAAGCTATCTTGGCCCAAACCCTCCACCCCACGACGGAGTCCCCATGCCCACGAACAGCTTCTACAACGATTTCGACCGCGAGGAACTGGAACCGCGCGAACCGGACTACCGCAGCGTTTTTCAGCGGGGTCGCGATCGTCTGATCCACAACGCGGCCTTCCGGCGCCTGCAGGCCAAGACCCAGGTCTTTCTCAGCGGCGAGTACGATTTCTACCGCACCCGGCTGACGCACAGCATCGAGGTGGCGCAGATCGCCGGCAGCATCGCCCGCTACCTGAACGCCAGCTCGGAACACCTGCGGCCCGGCTTCGAGATCGATCTGGCCCTGGTCGAAAGCTGCGCCCTGGCCCACGATATCGGCCACCCGCCCTTCGGCCACGCGGGCGAAGGCAAGCTGCATGAGTTGATGCGCCCCTGGGGCGGTTTCGAGGGCAACGCGCAGACGTTGCGCCTGATCACGGAGATCATCTTCACCAGCGGCCGCAGCCGCCGGGGCATGAACCCCACGCGCGCCTTCATGGACGGTGTCCTCAAGTACAAGACGCTGTTCAGCCAGTGGGAGAACCCGCGCAACCATTTCCTGTACGACGACCAGCAGCGATACTTGGATTTCGTCTTCGCCGGCCGTCCCTTCCCCGCCGAGCTGACGCCGGGCAAAACCCTCAACGGACTGCGCAGTCTGGAATGCCAGATCATGGACTGGGCCGACGACACCGCCTACAGCCTGAACGATCTGGTGGACAGCGCCAACGCGGGGTTCATCGGCATGGTTCAGGTGGAGCGCTGGGCACAGGAGAAGAACATCGCCGCTGAAGAGGCCCGCTTCCTGGAAGGCCTGCTGGAGAGCATGCGCGGCGGTGGTCTGGAGCGCGCCATGAACCGCAAGATCGGCACCTTCGTGGAGGCCTGCCGGCTGGTGGAGCGCGACACCTTCATGAACGACCTGACGAATCGCTACCGCTTCGGCGTGGAACTGGACGAGGCCGTGGTGCGGGAGCAGAAACTGTACGCGCGCCTGGCGGTGGAGCTGGTCTTCCGTTCGCCGCAGATCTGTCAGCTGGAGCACAAGGGCAACCACATGCTGGCGCGCCTTTTCCAGGCGCTGGTGGAGAACTATCTTGGGGGCGGCAAGCCGCGGCTGGCTCTTTTGAGCGGCGACTTCGAGAAGGAAATGGACGGCGCCCGGACCGACACGGCCCGCGCCCGCATCATCTGCGATTACCTGGCCGGCATGACCGATGGTTTCGCCAGCCGCATCTACAAGAGGATGTTCGATCCGGACTTCGGGTCGATCGTGGATCTCGTCTGACATGCGCAAGACACTGCTGCTGCTGACATTACTGCTGATTCCGCTGCAGGCCGCGACTCAGGAAGCGCCCCTGTCGCCGCGTGTGCCCTGGACCGACACCATACCCGGCAAGGAAGGCACCTACTATTTCTACCGTGGTCTGGATTTCGGCAGCCAGGCCCTCATCTCCCCCACGCGGCTCATCCTCAACGGGGGCTTCGGCATCATGCAGGTGGAGAACCGCCACAACCGGCCCCTGGACATCATGTACGGGCGCGGCATGCGCAACGTGGGCAAGAATTTGCTGAACCCGGGCTGGAGTATCGGCGTCAACGGTTTCTGGGATTTCCTGACGCGCGAGGTCATCCCCATCAGCGTCAACAGCGGCAAGGCCCAGTACTGGCCCAACTACATGAACCACCTCATCGGCGGCGGCATGAGCTACCGCATGATGGAAGAGTATTACCGCTTCCACGAGATCCCCCACAGCAAATGGGCCGCCGGGGCTACCATCCTGGCCTATCATTTTTTGAACGAGGTGGTGGAGAACGACGTGCTGGACGGCCCCACCACCGACCCGGTGGCCGACTTCTGGCTCTTCAACCCTGCCGGCGTGATCCTTTTCAGCAACGACCGGATAGCCCGCTTCTTCAGCGAAACGCTGCACATGGCCGACTGGTCCTACCAGCCCGTCTACATCCCCAACACGCAAGAACTGCACAACAACGGCCAGAACTACGCCGTGAAATACCATCTGAACCAGGAAGGCAGCAAAAGCCTTTTCTACCACTGGGGCACCCACGCGGAACTGGGCCTGAGCTTCACCGCCCGGGACGGCCGCTGCATCAGCCTGGGTCTGGGTCTGGTGGCGAAAAATCTGCTGGAGGTGGACGAGATCAGCAAGACCCTGGATCTGGCCGTGAGCGGGGGCCTTTTCTACGACCGGGACAATTCCCTGCTGGCCAGCCTGCTGTACGCCAAGACCAAGGACTACCGCTACCGGCTGAATCTGTACCCGGGACTGGTGAAGCTGGGGCCCCTGAAGCCGGGATTCTTCATGGCCCTCAATCAGGACCACCGCATCACCTACGGGGTCAGCTTCGCCTGCGTGCCGCTGCTGCCCATCGGCATCGGGGGCAAGCCCATAGCCGAGAACTGACAATCCGCCTCAGATGATCTTGGAAAAATCCTCCACCGTCAGCGGCGGCGAGAAGTGGAATCCCTGCACCTCGTGGCAGCCCATGTTGCGCAGCAGGTCGGCTTGGCCGGCGTCCTCCACACCCTCGGCAATGATCTTCAGATCCAGGTTGTGGGCCATGGCCACCAGGGTGCCGGCAATGGCCCGGTCGTCCGGATTCGTCAGAATATCCTGAACGAATTCACGCGCCATCTTGATCCGGTTGATGGGATAATTCTTCAGATAAAGGAAAGAGGAATAGCCGGTCCCGAAGTCGTCGATGGCCAGCTGCACCCCGTCCTCGCTGAGGCAGTTCAGGTTGTGCATGGTGATGTCGGCGTCGATCATGAGCACGCTCTCGGTGATCTCCAACTCCAGCCAGTGGGCGGGCAGGCCCGTGTCATGCAGGACGGTCTTGACCATGCCCACCACATCCGGCTCCAGAAACTGGCTGGCCGACAGGTTCACCGCCACGCGCAGCTTCTCCAGCCCCGCCTGGCGCCACCGCTGAACCTGGCTGCAGGCCTGCTCCAGCACCCAGCGGCCGATGCTGTGGATCAGCCCCGTCTCCTCAGCCAGGGGGATGAACCGGCTGGGGCTGACCACCCCCAGCTCCGGATGCCGCCAACGCAGCAAGGTTTCCACGCCGATCAGCTCGTTGGTCTGCAGATCATACTGGGGTTGCCAGGCCAGGGACAGTTCCCCGCGGGCGATGGCCTGGCGCAGACCCGCCTCCATGATCAGGCGCTCCTGGGCGCGCTGGTTCATCTCCGCGCTGAAGAAACGGTAGCGGTTGCGCCCCTCGCCCTTGGCCGCGTACATGGCCATGTCCGCGTGCTTGAGCAGGGTGCTCACATCGCCGCCGTCCTCCGGATGCACGGCGATGCCGATGCTGGTGGTGGAGTAGACCTCGTTCCCTTCCAGAAGGAAGCTGTTCTTCATGGCGCGCTGGATCTTGCGGGCCACCGCGACGGCCTCGCGGTCGTGCTCGATGCCCGGCAGCAGCAGCACGAATTCATCGCCGCCGTGGCGGCAAAGGGTGTCCCCCCGGCGGATGCAGCCGCTCAGGCGTTCGGCAATGGCCAGCAGCAGCTGGTCACCCTTGTCATGGCCCAGGCTGTCGTTCACGTCCTTGAAGTTGTCCAGGTCGCAGAACAGCAGCGCCACGTGCCTGCCGTTGCGACGCGCCGTGGCCATGGCCCGCTCCAGCTGCTCCAGAAAGAAGCTGCGGTTGGGCAGCTTCGTCAGGTTGTCGTAGTATGCCAACTGACGGATTTCTTCTTCCGTGCGCTTACGCCGACTGATGTCCGTCACCGAACCGATGTAGCCTTCCAGTTCCCCGCGCGGTCCGAAGATGGGCTCGGCCTGGCAGAAGACCCAGGTGGTGCGCCCCTGGGGCACCTTGAAACGGCATTCCACCTTGAAGCTGCGCCGTTCGCGCACGGCCATCTGCCAGATGTCTCGGGTGGCCGGCAGATCATCCGGATGCACGGCCACGTCCCAGCCCTGGCCCATGACCTCGGAGACCATACGGCCGGACACCTCGCGCCACTTGCGGTTCACGTGGCAGAGGCGACCTTCCGGATCCAGCCGAAAAATGCCCACCGGAGAGGCTTCGGCCATGACCTGGTACCGGCGCTCGCTTTCGCGCAGGGCCTTCTCCGTCAGCTTCGGCTCCGTGACATCCTGCACGGTCGAAATCATCAGATTCATGTCCGCGAGCGGGATGTTGCGCACAGCCAGAATCTTGTCCACACCATCGCGGGTGGTGATGCGCAGATCGTCCCAGCTCATGCGCTCGACATCGCCCGTGGCGATGTCCTTCAGCAGGCGCGTGCGTACCTCCTCCCGCTCCCTGGGGTTGGGGTAGATGTTCTGGAAAAACGTCTCCAGGTCCGTGAAATCATCCCGCGTCCAGCCGCCGTAAATATCCAGGAATTGCTGGTTGGCGTAGCCGATGTGTCCCTTGTCGATGGTGTTGACGGAAATGCCCACCGGCAGGTTGTCCAGCACGTTCTCGATGAAGTCGTTGCCCTTGGAAAGCTCCGCCTCTATGCGCAGTTCGCGCTCGGACTGGTCCACGAAGGTGGCCAGCACGCCGCTGACATGCCCGTCATGTCCGTAGATCGGCAAGCTGGAGAACTGGATCCGCATCAGGGAGCCGTCTTTTTTCAGGCCCTTCAATTCCTCACAGAAGATTTCCTGGCCCACGGCCACTCGGGCAATGGCCTCACGGAATTTTTCCTCGTACTTGGTCCGGATGGCGGGAAAATTCCGGCCGATGACTTCACCGGCTTCCCACCCGGTAGCCAGCTGGGCGGAGCGGTTCCAGAGGATGACCTTGCCCTCCAGATCCATGGCCACCACCGGGCAGGGCAACGCCTCCACGATGGACGTGGTCACCTTGCCATGGACCAGATCATCGGAAGAAATAGACAAAGGGTGCGCCTTCTGGCGCTGGGCGGCACCATCAAGGAGGCCATTTTCCGGTAGGGATGGTTGTCCAGGGTTGGGCCCGAATTCGGTAGACACGTGCATCCTTCCGTGGTCGGTGCATGGTCATGGTGGTCTCTGAATGAGCGGATTTTAACCCAAAGAAGCCCGCGTGGCAAGGAATGGGCCCCATTCTACTGGGATCTACAAACCAGGATCTCCAAGTCTATTTCAACTGTCGAGAGAAATTCCGGCATCCGGATCATCGAAAACTGCCTGATCGAACGGCCCCTCCCCTTTCGCAACAATGCAGGTCACCGCCGCATCGCCGCACACGTTCACCGCCGTGCGAACCATGTCCAGCAAACGGTCCACGCCCAGGATCAGGCCGATACCCTCCACCGGCAACCCCACCTGCTTGAAGACCATCGACAGCATGACCAACCCTACCCCCGGCACCCCGGCGGTGCCTATGCTGGCCAGCACCGCCATCAGGATCACCGTCAGGTAGTCCCCAAGGCCCAGAGGAACGTCGTAGACGTTGGCGATGAACACCGTCGCCACGCCCTGCATGATGGCCGTGCCGTCCATGTTGATGGTCGCGCCGAAGGGGATGGTGAAAGCCGCCACGGCGTTGCCCACGCCCAGCCGCCGGGTCACCGCGCGCAACGTCACGGGGATGGTGGCGTTGCTGCTGGCCGTGCTGAAAGCAAAGGCTTGCA
>PDQT01000157.1 GCA_002747875.1 bacterium DOLZORAL124_64_63 | reverse complement strand
CCGGCTGTCAACGATGAGGGAGAAGGGGACTTTCCGCAGCCACATGCCGACGAGGCTGCCCATACTGACGGAGGCTTGGGAGAGTTTTGCGCGCAGCCATGTTTTGAAGAATTTGAGCAGGATGAAAAAGAAGGCGATGCCGAGGATGAGGGCGGCTCCGAAGAAGGCGAGGGGGAAGATGCTGGCGGCGTGAACCGGGAGGATGGCGAGTGTGGTCATGGGTTCTGGTGTGGGTTGCTGGTTGGAAATCGCGGCCAATCTGCGGCATGGCTGCGTGTCTTGCAAGTATCAAGCGCAGAAATTCCCTGCCAATGACGCCTTGCTTTCCCGGCAGGATGGGGTATGCAACTCCCTGACATGAAACAGATTCTTTTCAGCATATTGGCGGTGGCCGGATTGCTCTCGTTTTTTTCCTGTGAACGCCACGAGTGGCAGGACAGCGCGGAGGGTAAGAAGGATGGCACGAAGAACCTCTATCCCAAGGAGGAGAAAGGCCACGGGCACGCGCATGACCACGATCACGACCACGGTGGGCACGCGCATGACGGGGAGGCTGGCCACCACTAGGGGATGTTTTTCCCAATGGCTTGCCCTGCCCGGCGTCCTGTGCGGATTTTCCGGTGCCAACTTCCGGGTTGGTGCCATTTTTCCGGCAGGATGAGTGATCGGGGGAGTGGGGGCGGGCGGATGATGTGCCTGTGATGAACCGACGCCGCAATCCAGTCTGGCTGCTGCCGAACTTGTTGAGCATCGACGCTCCGCTGGTGGCGGTGGTGTGGATGTGGATGCTGGCGCGGGCGTTGCGGGTGGAGTATATCCAGGCGGAGGCGTGGTTTGTGCTGCCGGCGTCGATCTGGTGTGTGTATGTGCTGGATCGGCTGGTGGACGGCTGGAGGAACCCGGAGACGAGGGAGGTGTCGGCGCGGCATGTGTTCCACTGGCGGTGGCGGTGGCCGATGTTGTTAGGCTCTGTGGTGGCTGGTGGTGTGAGTTTGTATTTTGCGCTGTATGTGCTGCCGCGCTCGATGTTTTCCGCGGGTCTGGTGGCGGCGTGGCTGTGCGGGATTTATTTTGTGTGTGCGCTGTTCAGGACTGCGGAGGTGCCGTATGGGAAGAATTTTCTCGCGGGTATGATTTTTGCTATGGGGATTGGTATTCCGGTGAATGCGGCTAACGCGCAACTGCTGGTGACGGACTTGAAGGATGTGGTTTATGCCTATCAGAATACGGGGATGGTTGATGCCGCGTGGAATTTCGGGCGTATGGTGGTGAGTACGATGGTGGTGATTTTTTATTTGTGTCGGGAGGTCTGGGTGTTCGGGCTGCTGTGTATGATGAATATCACGGCGATTGATCTGTGGGAAAAGGCGGATGTGTCCGGCGATGAGGCCTATGTGTTGCGGCAGGAGCAGACGCTGACGCTGGGGCTGATCGTGCTCGCGGGGGGGGCGCTGGTGTTTGCGGCGATGTATGCAGACCAGTATTCCAAGCCGTTTTTCTACGCGGTGATGGTGGCTGCGGCTTCGTTGCAGATTATTAACCATTACCGCGACCGTTTTTCGGCGCAGTCGCTGCGGGTGCTGGCGGACGCCGCCCTGCTGGTGCCGGTTCCTATTTTTCTGGTTGCTTGACTGTGGAAACCACGGAGCAGTGCAGGTGACGGTGACGGGTGCGGGGGGGGGTTTTGATTAACCACGGAAGATGCGGAATGGACGGAAGTGTTGGTGGGGTGTAGTTTTTCGCGCGATGTGTTTTTACCGGCAGCTTGAGTTTTTGTTTGGCAGGAAAAAGGAGCCTGTCCGTGAGGCGGTGCCGGAGGGTGGCGGTGACGGGGTTGACCGGGTGCTGACGGAACGGTGTGCTGGGTTGTTAGAAGGGCAGGGGATGGCGGAGCTTGCCGGGCGGGTGGTGGTGGTCTGGAACAGGCGGATGCGCACGACGGCAGGGCGCGCGTTCTGGCCAGAGGGGAAAATCGAGCTAAACCCGAAGCTGGAGGAGCTGGCACCGGGTGAGGTGGATGTGACGGTGTTGCACGAGCTGGCGCACCTGCTGGCGTATGCGCGGGCTGGCAGGCGGCGGATTGCGGCGCACGGGCGGGAGTGGCGGCAGGCGTGTGCGGATCTCGGCATACCGGGGGAGCGTGCGACGCATTCCCTGCCGCTACCCGGACGGAAGATGAAACGCCGATGGCGGTATACTTGTCCGGTCTGTGGCGAGGGGTTTGACCGCGTTCGCAGGATGAAGCGTTATGCCGGGTGTTACGCCTGTTGTAAGAAACACAACGGCGGGTATTACCACAAGAAGTTCAGGCTGGTGGAGAGTGCGCTGGAGTAGTGGGGGCTGGAGGCGCAGGAAAAGTTAGCTACGGAGCGGGGTTTGTGTTTTCAACCATCTTTCGACCCAG
>PDQT01000246.1 GCA_002747875.1 bacterium DOLZORAL124_64_63 | reverse complement strand
CGCGCCCGAGAGTTTCTGGCAGCTATCAAGCCGGAGGATCCTGCGTTCACCTCGGCCCGTTACTTCCTGGGGGATATCGGCCTGCAGGATGGTGACGACGAACTGGCCCTCCGCTATTTCGAATCCGGGAACCACCACGCCGACACCGACCCGCGCCTGCAGGCCGGCCGATGGCGCGCCCTGCGGGCCGCCGGCCAGGACGACCAGGCGGACACCATCTTGAAAGACCTGCGGCAGAATCATCCCTCCTGTCTGGCCCTGGTGGAGATCGACCGGGTCCTGCGCCAGGAGGAAGATGAAGAGCAGGCCCGCCTGGGCACCCATCGGGAAGCCCCGCGCGACACCCTGGCCACCGCTCCGGTGGCGGCCGGCCGCTACGCCCTGCAGCTGGGGGCTTTCAGTGATCGCGGCCTGGCCCTGGACTACCAGCGCCGCCTGGCGGACATCTTTCCGGATCTGAAGATCATCGAGGCCCGGGACCAACGGGGGCAATTCCTCTACAAGAGATCGACCGGGTCCTGCGCCAGGAGGAAGATGAAGAGCAGGCCCGCCTGGGCACCCATCGGGAAGCCCCGCGCGACACCCTGGCCACCGCTCCGGTGGCGGCCGGCCGCTACGCCCTGCAGCTGGGGGCTTTCAGTGATCGCGGCCTGGCCCTGGACTACCAGCGCCGCCTGGCGGACATCTTTCCGGATCTGAAGATCATCGAGGCCCGGGACCAACGGGGGCAATTCCTCTACAAGGTGCGGACCGGGTCCTTCGTCAACCCCGCCCGGGCCCGTAGCGAGGCCCGCCGTCTGAAGAACGAACACAAACTGGAAATCATCGTCGTCGAGACGGAGGCGACCTTCGGCAACGACCGCTGAGATCCCTATGAGCCCGAAACCCCGCAACCAATCCTCGGCCGCGAAACAAGGGCCCAAGCTGACACCCATGCTGGCCCAGTACATGGAGGTCAAGGGGCAACACCCGGACAGCCTCCTGCTGTTCCGCATGGGCGATTTTTACGAGACCTTCTTCGAGGACGCCCAGACCCTGGCCCGGGTGGCGGGGGTCACCCTCACCAGCCGGGACGCCAAGAGCGAGCATCCCGTGCCCCTGGCCGGGGTGCCCTACCATGCCCTGGACACCTACCTGACGCGCCTGCTCAAGGCCGGACTGACCGTGGCCATCTGCGAGCAGGTGGAGGATCCGGCCCAGGCCAAGGGTCTGGTCAAGCGCGAGGTGGTGGAGATCATCAGCCCGGGCACGGCCACCTCGCCCGAACTGGTGGACAGCCCCACGGGCCACTTCTGCCTGGCGTGGGTTCCCTCCGAAAGGGACGAGGACGGCTGGGCCCTGCTGGACGCCTCCACGGGCGAATTCCGCTGCGGCCAGGAACAGGCCAGCCTGGAAAGCCTGTGCCAGCGGCACGCCGTCCGGGAAGTCATCGTCTCCGAAAACACGCAGCCGGCCACCATCCGCGCCTGGCAGGCGGCCATGCCCGGCATGGTCATCAACACCGTGAACGATGCCTGGTTTCATCCCGCCTTTGCCCGGCAAACCCTGTTGGATCACTTCGAGACGGCCAACCTGACGGCCTTCGGCCTGGAGGACGGTGACCGGCGGCCCGCCTGCATCGCCGCCGGGGCGGTTCTGCGCTATCTGGCCAGCCTGGTGCTGCGCAAACCCACCCAGGTGACCACCCTGCGCTTCAGCAGCCGGGCCGGCCGCTTGGTCCTGGACGAGGAGACCATCCGCAACCTGGAACTGTTCCGCAGCTTCCGCGGAGAAGCCGGGGAAGGCACCCTCATCCACCACGTGGACAACACGCTGACGGCCATGGGCCGCCGCCTGCTGGAACAGCGTCTGGCCGAGGCGCTGACGGATTTGGAAGAGATCGAGATCTGGCACCAGGGTCTGGCCTCGGCCCTGGAGGACCGCCCCTGGCGGGATGACCTGCGCCTGATCCTGCGCAAGGTGGGGGATCTGGAGCGGCTGGCGGCCCGGGCGGCCACCGGACGCATCGGCCCCGCCGGTCTGCGGCAGCTGGGTGAAAGCCTGGCCGCCCTGCGGGACCTGGCCAAGCTGGCGCCCCAAGGCGGCCACGGCAGCCACCCCATCGCCCGCTGGGTGGGACAGTTGGAGGATTTCCAACCCCTATCCGAGGCCCTCCTCACCAAGCTGGAGGCCGACGCCCCGGCCAACACCCGCAAGGCCGGTTTCGTGGCCGCCGGGGTGCACCAGGAGCTGGACCGATGCCGGGCCATCGCCACCGACAGCAAGAGCTTCCTGGCCGGCCTGCAGCAACAGGAACGCGAGACCACCGGCATCACCAGCCTGAAGGTGGGCTTCAACCGCGTCTTCGGCTACTACTTCGAGGTCACCAAGAAACACCTGGACAAAGTGCCGGAGCACTACCAGCAGAAGCAGACCCTGGTCAACGCCTGCCGCTTCCACACCGAGGAGCTGAAGGAAGCGGAGCAACGCATCCTGCAGGCCGAGGAAACGGCCGAAAGGCTGGAAAACGAAATCTTCCAGGAACTGCTGACCCTGGTGGCCGACCGCCTGGGCGGCATCCACACGGCCTGCGGCCTGGTGGCCCAGGTGGATCTGATGCTGGGGTTCGCCGAGACGGCCGAGAAGAACGACTACTGCCGCCCCGTGTGCGACGACAGCCTGGAGCTGGATATCCGCGACGGGCGGCACCCGGTGGTGGAGCAGCTGCTGGAGCACGACTTCATCGCCAACGACACCATCGCCGACGGCAGCGACCAACAGGTGCTGGTCCTGACCGGGCCCAACATGGGCGGCAAGAGCACCTACCTGCGCCAGGTGGCCTTGATCACCCTGCTGGCCCAGGCGGGCAGCTTCGTGCCGGCCCGCAGCGCCCGCATCGGCATTGCCGACCGCATTTTCACCCGGGTGGGCGCCAGCGACAACTTGGCCCGGGGCGAGTCCACCTTCTACATGGAGATGAGCGAGACGGCCAACATCCTGCACCAGATGAGCCGGCGCTCCCTGGTCATCCTGGACGAGATCGGCCGCGGCACCAGCACCTACGACGGTCTGAGCCTGGCCTGGGCCATCACCGAATTCCTCAGCCACCCGGCGGGCCCCCGGCCGCGCAGCATCTTCGCCACCCATTACCACCAGCTGACGGAACTAGAGCAGGAGATCGACGGCCTGGTGAACCTGAAGCTGGAGGTCAAGGAGTGGGAGGGGAAGATCATTTTCCTGCACAGCGTCAAGCCCGGGCGTAGCGACAAGAGCTACGGCATCCATGTGGCGCGGCTGGCCGGATTGCCGGAAAACGTGCTCCAGAGGGCCCAGGAAATCCTCACCGGGCTGACCACCGCCGATGAACGGGAGCTTTCGGTTTTGCTGGCCCGTCCCCCGGAAGCCTCCCGCGCACCGGCTCCTGACGCCGGCCAGCTCAGCCTCTTCCGCGAGGCGGAGCGGGACGCCCTGGATGCTCTGCGCGATCTGGATCTGGCCAACATCAGCCCCGTGGACGCCTTCATGTGGCTGGCCCGGATCAAAAAACAACTGGACAACACATAACGGTCTCAAGCCTTGAATCTTACCGACGAAACTACAGGGACGGAAACAACGGAAAGTGGGACGACAGCGCTCTAAACCGGAGTGGGGACGATGACGCAAGATACCAAATGGTCGGTGGTGATGGCGATCCCCGGCGAGGAAGAACTGGCCCTCCTGGCCGAACTGACCCGCCGCCAGGACACCCGTGTGGTGGGACTGCTGGACCCGGAAGGGTATTCCGTGGGGGCCGGTCTGGCCGAGATCATGGGGCTGCCCGTTTTCCGGTATCTGGCCGACATCCCCCAGGGCCAGGCCCGTTTCCTCATCCACCCACCCCAGGATGACTACATCAACGAGCTGATCGCCGAAGCTCCGGATTTCCAGCTGACCTGCATCTCCGCCCACAACTTCGCCAACCTGCTGGTGGATCATGCCCTGACCTCGGTCCCGACCAAACGCGCGGTGGACACCCACAAGCATTTCGACTTTCTGGAAAACGAAACCGCGGCCATCCACGAAACCCTGGGCCGCATCGAGGAAGCTCTGGACCGAGAGGCCCTGCTGCGCTGGCTGCTGAAGCTGGCCACCAAGGCGGTGGGTGCCGGCAGCGGTTCCATCATGCTCTTCGATCAGACAACCCAGGAACTGTACGTGGCCTTTGCCCACGGTCTGAGCCAGACCACCCTGCACCAGACGCGCGTCCCTCTGGGAGAGGGCATCAGCGGTCGCGTGGCCCGGAACCGCACCGCCGAACTGATCCAGGGCAACCAGCATCCCGGTGCCCGGCGGGATCGTGGCGAACTCCAAACCGCCGTCTGCGCCCCCATCGTCTGGCAGGACACCCTGCTGGGCGTGGTGAACGTCTCGGCGGCTCCCGGGGACCGCCAACTGCGGGCCGACGCCCTGAACGTCATCGAGAACCTGACCGGCCGTTTCGGCCTGATCCTGGAACGCTTCCTGCGGCTGCAGACCATCCGGGACGGGGAGACCTTCCGCAAACTGGAGGAGGTTTTCGAATCCTCCGCCTCCTGGGCCGACTCCTCCCAAGAGGCCCTCTGCGCGTGGGCCGAGGCCCTGCAGAATGTCACCGAGGCGGACGATCTCAGCCTCGGCCTGCTGACCGATGGCGGCGAACTCTTGGTGGCTCAGCCCGAAGGCGCGCATTACGAATCGTCCCCGACACCGGAGAAAAACGCCGTGCTGGCCACGAGCAGCCCTCTGGTCCTGCGCCCCGACGGCGAAGATAAGGGCGACGGCCAGGAGCCTGGGCGCACCGTCTTCCATCTGCCCATCGGTCGTGGTCTTGGCCGGGCCCTGCTTTCGGTGGTCTTCCGAACGGCCAGCCGCGCCCACCATTTCCACACCCTCAGCGCCGAGGTCATCTACCTGGTGAACCGGCACATGGCCACCTACCTGGACCGGCTTGCCAGCGATGACCAAGTGAACCGCCTGACCATCCTGGCGGGCACCCTGACGGAACTGAGCGCCGTCGAGCCCGGAGACAGCCAGAAACTGGACCACCGGATCTGCGCGGCCGCCTGCCAGCTGACCGGAGCCCGGCAGGCTTGCATCCTGCGCCACGAGCACCACCAAGAAGACGCCCCGGCCGGCCCCCTGACGCCGGCCCTGCGTCAGGAGGCGGTGCGGTTGCTGCGGGAAACCGGAAACCGCGGCTGGAGCAGCACCATTCTGGGTACAGGCCTCCCCGACGACGCGGGGCAGAGCCTGCTGGTGGTGCCCCTGCGGCCCGACCAGCCCTTCCCGGGATTGGTCCTGATCAACAAGAAGCGCCTGCACCCGCTGGACGGGGCCTCCTTCACCGAATTCGACGCCCTCTTTGCCCGGCGTATACTGCCGGTTTTCCACGCCCAGAGCACCCGGCCGGTGCCCGCCACCCTGCAGGAGGAGCCCATGCGGGACGACCCCATGCGGGAAGAAGCCGCCCCGACCGCCGTGGCGTCCCAGCCGGAAACCCGGCCGGAGGCCGAACCGGATTCCCAACCCGAATCCCGGCCGCAGCCCTTCCTGCCGGTGCCCGATATCCGGAATGCCCTGGCCGTGGAGATGGACCGCTGCCGCCGCTACCACAACATGGTCGGCGTGGTGGGGATCTGTTTCAGCCCCAGGCTCGGACCGGTGCCCGATGGCGAGCATCTGGAAACGGAACTGGCCCGCAAGCTACGCTCCAGCGACCAGGTCGGTCGCCTGGAAGACGGCACCCTGCTGGTGGTGGTGCCGGAAGACATCCAGTCATTGAAGAATCTCAAGGAGCGGGTGATCCATCTCCTGCGTGAGATCAGCGGCCAGGAAGATCTGATCGTTCGCGCGGCCCACCGGGTCTTTCCCGGCACCGGCAACAACGCCGACGATCTCATCGACGCGGTGCTTGGCGACCTGCGCTGATCGGTCCTGAGCCCGGCTCTCCAGGGACGCGCTACCGCCCTTGGTAGAAGCCGATCCAACCAAGGCGTATTCGGTTTTCCCCACCTTATCCCCGGAATAATGGGGCCCAACCCCCGGATGTCGGTTGACGGCTCCGGGGGTCCTGTTTTACTTTCTGGTTCGTAGGATTTTCGCCGCGGCCACGAAAGGGCGCGCGTTCGCCGACCCGCCACTGAAAATGGGAATGAAGGGCAGCATGACCAGCCAACAAGGCAAGACCCCCCGCAGCATCCGCGTCCTGGACGGCGCCACCATCGACCGCATCGCCGCCGGCGAGGTCATCGAACGGCCCAGCAGCATCGTCAAGGAACTGGTGGAGAACAGCCTGGACGCCGGCGCCTCCCGCGTCACCATCACCCTGGTGGACGGCGGCTTGACCAGCCTCAGCATCGATGACGATGGCCACGGCATCCCCTTCAACCAGCTGCCCCTGGCCTTCGAACGCCACGCCACCAGCAAGATCACCTCCGCGGCGGACATCATGCGCGTGGGCAGCTTCGGCTTCCGCGGGGAGGCCCTGGCCAGCATCGCCTCGGTGGCGCGGGTGCGCTGCCTGAGCCGGGTGGAGGCGGAAGAAACCGGCGGCCTGATCGAAATCGCCGGCGGCGAGATCACCCGCCGGGAGCCCGCGCCCCACAACGTGGGCACCAGCCTGACCATCAGCGACCTCTTCTTCAACACCCCGGCGCGCCGCAAGTTCATGAAATCGGCCCAGGCCGAGAAGCGCGCCATCATGAAGCTGATGACCCAGCTGGCCCTGGCCCACCAGGAGGTGCGCTGGCTGGTCAAGGCCGACGACACCATCGCCATGGACCTGCGCCCGGCCACCAGCCTCATCGACCGGGCCCGTGACCTGCTGGGCAAATCCGTCATGGAGCACATGGCCCGCTTCGAGATGCAGAAGGGCGGCTTCAGCATCGGCGGGCTGGCCTCGCGCCCCACCTGGACCCGGGGCAACCGGGAGCAGCAGCATATTTTCATCAACCGGCGGCCCGTGCAGAACCGGGCCCTCAGCCAAGCCGTCGTGCAGGCCTACCGGGAGGTCATCCCGGCGGGCAAGCACCCGGTGATCATCGCCTTCCTGCAGGTGCCCGACGGCGAGGTGGACGTGAACGTGCACCCGGCCAAGACCGAGGTGCGCCTGCTGCTGGAACGGGAGATCTTCGGCATGCTCAAGAACAGCCTCCAGGAGGGTCTGAGCCTGCGCAAGGCCGATGACCTGCGCCCCTGGAGCGGAGCCGGCGGCGGCAGCCACAGCACCGGCGTGGCCCGCGCCAGCATGGCCCAGGACGACTTCCTGCGCCGCGAATTCTCCAAGGGCGGCAGCGCCGGCTACGAATTCAAAGGCGTGCCCGAGGGCCAGGGCGAACTGTTCGGTGCGGCGGCCACCCGGGCGGAACTGCCCGCCCCTGATCCCGCCGGCCAGAACCAGGATCCGGGCCAGGATTTGGGTCAGAGCTCTGGGCAGGGCTCTGGGCAGGACTTTGGACAGGACCCGGGCCAGCGTCAAAGTCTCGTGCCCGGGGAAAGCTACGCAGCCCCGCTGCATTCGGCCCCCTTCTGGCAGTTGCACCGCACCTACATCGTCACCCAGATCCGGGGCGGCCTGGTCCTCATCGACCAGCACAACAGCCACGAACGCATCCTGTACAACGAAGCCCAGAAGGCCCTGGCCGCCGAGGGCCGGGGCATGGGCGTGCCCACCCAGCAGCTGCTTTTCCCGGCCCATCTGGAACTGACGCCCGGACAGGTCCAGGCCTGGCAGACCCACAACGAGCAGCTGGCGCTGATGGGCTTCACCATCGAGCCCTTCGGCGGGCAGAGCATCCTGGTGCAGGGCATCCCCGCCAGCCTCAAGAACTGGAACGAAGGCCGCCTGCTGCTGGATATGCTGGATGACCTGGCCTGGGACGACAAGCCCAGCCAGGAGAACCAGGTGGACCTGCTGGCCAGCTACGCCTGCCACGCCGCCGTGCGCGCGGGCGAACCCCTGACCCTGCCGGAGATGCAGAACCTGGTGGACCAGCTCTTCGCCACGGACACGCCCCTGTCCTGCCCCCACGGCCGGCCCACCCTGATCCAGTACACCCTGGCGGAGCTGGAAAAGAAGTTCGGGCGAAGCTGAGATGGCCGGCCAGGATGGCTTGAGCGGGCAAGGAGGGGGCGCCAGCGGGCCGGAAAGCCCCTTCCGCGGGCAGATATGCCCCGCCGTGGTGGGGCCCACCGCCGTGGGGAAAACCAGCCTGGTGACCGCCCTGGCCGCCCACGGCCCCCTGGAAGTCATCAGCCTGGACAGCCGCCAGATCTACCGGGGCCTGCGCATCGGCACGGCCCAACCCACGGCCGAGGAACTGGCCGTCTGCCCGCACCACCTCATCGATTTCGTGGATCCTGACGAGAAGTACAGCGGGGCCCGTTTCCGGACCGATTTCGCGCGCGTGTACCAGGAAATCCGGGCCAGGGGAGGGTGGCCCCTGCTGGTGGGCGGAGCCGGCATGTACCTCAAGGCCCTGCGCGAGGGGTTCATGGACATCCCCGGGCACAGCCAGCCCCGCCTGCAGGAGGCGCGCGCCCAGGTGGCCCGGTGGTCCCCGGAGCAGTTGCGGCAGAAGCTGCGGCAGGTGGACCCCGCCAGCGAGGCCCGCATCCACGAGAACGATCTCTACCGGGCCCAGCGGGCCATGGAAATCTACCTCATTTCCGGCCGGAGCATGACCGCGCTCACGGCCGAGCACCGCCCGACCCCTTGCCTGGGGCTGGCTTTCCCCGCCCATGTTCTGCATCGCCCGGTGCCCGAGCTGGACGCGCGCATTGCCCGGCGCACGGAGGCCATGCTGGCCGAAGGGTGGATCGAGGAGACGGAAGCGGCTCTCAAGAAGCATCAGCCCCAGGGGCCTGGCCTGGGCAGTATCGGGTATCGGGAGATTGTGCGGCATCTGGGAGGGGAGCTGGGTCGGGAAGAGCTTGTGCCGGCCATCGTGCTGGCCACGCGGCAGTATGCCAAGCGGCAACGGACGTGGTTTCGGCATATTCCGGAGAGCTGGAATCATGAGCCGGAGGATGAGGGGTTGGTGGGGGTTTTGCGGGGGTATTGGGGTGGGGAGTCTTGATGGGGGGCTGTTGGAGTGAAGAGGGTTCTTGGGGTGTTTGGGGAGATGGTTTTGGTTGATTTTTTGTTTTATCGGGTGCCCGCCGGCGGGTAGTTTTGGGTGGACGGGGGGTGTTTTTGTGGGTTTGAGTTTTAAATAATTGTCTTTTTAGCAATATTTTACTGGCGTTTTTTGGTTTTGTTTTGTATATTTAGTTTATCACTCCTCCCGCCCACTTATGCCAGAGATTGCCGAGGCCTGCCATGAGTATTATTGCCGTTGATTCTTTCGTTTCTGATCAGTCTGCTACCGAAGTGAATGCTTCCTTGAAGAAGGCCGTCCGGGCCATGGACCAGGCGCGGCATTGTGCCGTTTTGTGGTTCAAGGAGGTTGTGGAGAGGGAGCTTTATAAGGAACTGGGGTATGGCTCCGTTTATCAGTATGCGGCTGTGGAACTGGAGTTCTCCAAGACGCGGACAGGGGACTTTCTGCACTTGGCGCGGAAGCTGGAAAAGCTGCCCCGGTTGAAGAAGGAGATGGAGGAAGGGAAGATCGGCTATACCAAGGCGCGGGAGATTGTGAAGGTGGCTGATGACAAGAATGAGGACCGTTGGTTGAATGAGGCCAAGAAGAAGAGCCGCCAGGAATTGCGCGAAACGGTGAAGCGGGCGAAGCAGCGGGCCAGGCGGGAGCGGGCGAAGAATCCAGCCCAGGGCGAATTGTTGGCCGGGCTCCATCCCTCC
>PDQT01000244.1 GCA_002747875.1 bacterium DOLZORAL124_64_63 | reverse complement strand
CGCGGCTGATCCGGGCCCGGGGCGACGCGACCGCGCGTCTCCAATCCCTATTCCCAAATCCCTATTCCCAAATTCCTTGGGCCACCATCTGCTTCTCCGCCGCCTCCGCCCAGCCCCGGTTGGCCGCCGGGCTGGCCGGGCTGGGATGCAGCACCGTGCCGATACGCGCCGGCCGATGCCCCCCGCCCTTGGGCGCCTTCTTGCCGTACAGCGCGTCCAGCTTCTTGCGCGCGAAGCCCCCCACGCCCACCACCCACTGCGGCTGATACAGATCCACCAGCCGGCGCAGGCGCGCGTCGCAGGCCGCGAACAGGGGCGCGGTCTCGGCCGCCGGCAGCTTGTCCGGCGTGCGGTTGCGCGCGCTTTCTTCCATGAACACCAGCGGGCAGTAGTTCACCACGAAGTGCTCCGCGAAAAAGCCCTCCGCGCTGCCGAAGCGCTCCTGGAAATACCCCCACAGGCGCCGCCCGCTGACCTCGCTGCGGGTGGTCTCCAGGCCCAGAACAGGGCGCTTCGGGTGCTCTGGATCCGGCCGCTGCACCGCGCCGCTCAGCCCCATGAAATCCCGCACCATGGCCACCTCGCCGAAGGGCACGCCCGTCTGGGCCATGCCCCAGGGGCCCGGGTTCATGCCCAGCAGCAATACCCGCCGGCGGGTACTGCCCCACTGGCGCACGTACTGCTCGTGCAGCTTCCAGGCGTAGCGCAAGGGGTTGTAGACCATGGCGACGGGCTCGGCAAAGCGCAGGTCATCGACCTGGTCGCGGAGCGCCGCGGTGGCGGCCAGGACCTCGGTGGCAAAGGCCTCAGGGACAAGGGCCTCAGGGATATGGGCCTCGGAGGCAGAGGAGGAGGACAATTTTTCGGCCTTTCATCGGGGCGGAAGACTGGCTAGGATTCAGGCAGTCTAACGTCATTCCCCGCGCTCGTCTTCCCAAGAAGGTTTTTCATGCGCCCCTCCCTGCTCCTGCCCGCCTTTGCCCTCACCTCCTTCGCCTTGGCCGGCCTCATGGCCGGTTGCCAGCCCGCCGCCCAGCCGGAAGCCACCTTGATCCTGCACGGCGGCCATATCATCACCCCCGAAACCCCGGAAGCCACCGCCCTCGCCGTGGCCGGAGACCGCATCCTGGCCGTGGGCCCGGATACCCCGATTCTGGCCCTCCAGGGGCCCAAGACCCAGGTGCTGGACCTGGACGGAGCCACCGTCGTGCCCGGGTTCAACGACAGCCACTGCCATCTTTACGGGCTGGGCCAGGCCCTGGCGCAGATCGACCTGGTGGGCACCGCCAGCCCCGAGGATGTGGCCGCCCGGGTGGCCACCGCCCATGCAGAGCGGCCCGGGGACGGCTGGTTGCAGGGCCGGGGTTGGGACCAGAACGACTGGCCGGTGCAGGAATACCCCACGCGCGCGCTGCTGGACGTCGTGGTGGGCACCAGGCCCGTGCTCATCCGCCGGATCGACGGCCACGCCGCCCTGGCCAGCAGCCAGGCCTTGGCCCTGGCGGGCATCACCGCCGACACCCCCGATCCCGACGGCGGGCAGATCCTGCGCGACAAGGCCGGTCGGCCCACCGGTCTGCTCATCGACAACGCCGTGGACCTGGTCCTGGCGATCATCCCCCAGCCCGATGCCGACGAGGTGGCCCGCCGGGTGCGGCTGGCCATCGACCACTGCCACCGTTACGGGATAACCGGCGTTCACGAGGCGGGTGTGTCCTGGGAGCGGGTCGGTTATTACCAAAGCCTGGCCCAGGCCGGAAAGCTGGACCTGCGCATCTACGCCATGCTGGACGACGTGCCCGCCACCCTGGACGCGGCCTTCGCCCAGGGGCCCATCTTCACCCCGGATGACATCTTCACCGCCCGGGCCGTGAAAATTTACGCCGATGGCGCCCTGGGCAGCCGGGGCGCCCGTCTGCTGGCGGACTACACGGATCAGCCCGGGCACCGTGGGCTGCTGGTGACCGACCCCGCGCACCTGCGCGAGGTCAGCCGGCGCGCCCGGGACAAGGGTTTCCAGGTGGGTGCCCACGCCATCGGGGACGCGGCCAACCGGCTGCTGCTTAATATCTTCTCGGAACTCAACAAGGAAGACGGGAGCGTTCGGGATCCGCGTTGGCGCATCGAGCACAGCCAGATCCTGCACCCGGAAGACATCCCGCGCTTTGCCCGGGAAGGGGTCATCGCCGCCATGCAGCCGGTGCACTGCACCAGCGACATGGATTGGGCCGAACAGCGGCTGGGAGCCCAGCGGCTGGCCGGCGGCTACGCCTGGAAAAGTCTGCTCGACAGCGGGGCGCGCCTGTGTTTCGGGACCGACTTCCCCATCGAGAAAGTGGATCCCCTGGACGGCCTGTACGCCGCCCGTACCCGCATGCATCCGGACGGGACCCCGCCGGGCGGCTGGCAGCCCCAGGAAAAGCTGGATGGGGCCACGGCCCTGCGGCTTTATACCGCCGGCTCGGCTTATGCCGCGTTCATGGAAGATCGTCTCGGGGTCATCCGGCCCGGCTACTACGCCGACCTGACCGTCCTGAGCGGCAACCCCGTCACCTGCCCACCCGCCCAGTTGCTGGACATGGCTGTGCGCCACACCATCGTGGCCGGCCGGGTGGTCTACAGCGCGGAATGACGGCGGGAACAAATTGGCCGTTTCCGCGTTCTTTATTTAGCTCATGAGGCGAGGAGAACACACTCCTGCCATCCCAAACCCAAGGAGCCTTCATGAACCGCAAACATCTCAGCATCCTGACCGGTCTGCTGGTCGGCGTCGCGCTGCTGGCGCCGGTCGCCCCGTCGGCGGGGAAATCGGTCATCCACGGCCAAGCCGCCCAGGCGCCCAGCAGTCTGGCCGATGCCCTGACCCTGGCCCAGGCCACCAACAAGATGGTCGTCATCGATTTCTACACCGACTGGTGACCGGGTTGCCAGGTGTTCGCCCGTGCGGTGAACAACGATCCGATCCTGAAAGACGTCCTGCGGGATGTCATCCTCTTCCAAAACAACTGCGAGAAGGGTGAGGGCGTGCAGCTGGCCCGGAAGTACGGCGTGTCCGGCTACCCCACCTTCATCATGGTCGACCCGGCCGGCGAGGTCAGCAGCGCCTGGATCGGCTACCCCGGACCCGAGAAATGGGCCGAACTGGTCCGGGCCGGAGATCGGGACCGCCGCACCATCGACCAGAAGAAGAAGGCCTACGACAAGCAACCCACCAAGGATCTGGCCTGCTGCCTGGCCAACCACGCCTCCAGCACCTACGCCTTTGCCGACGCCGTGAAGTATTTCCGCGACGCCCGCAAAATGGACCCGGCCGGGGCCCCGGAATACACCGAAGACATCCTGGCCAACATGTACTACGGCGGGGACGAGAGCGGCTTCACCCTGGACCAGTTCATGGCCGAGGCCGACCACATCATGGCCGACGCCCATTCCACGCCCAAGGACAAGATCAGCGTGGCCACCCTGGTGCGCGGCATGGCCGCCGACAAGGGCCAGGCCGCCTTGGCGGCCCCCTATATCGCCCAGGCCATGACCGCCAGCGAAGGTATGCCCGAACTGGCCGAAGCCCGCGCCGAACTGGCCGTGGACCACGCCCTGCTGGTGCTCAAGGACAAGGACAAGGCCCTGGCCTTGAAGCGGAAGGCTCTGCCCGCAGGCTGGGAAGAGGATGCCGGAGAGCTGAACAACTTCGCGTGGTGGTGCTACGAGAACCGCGTCAACATGAAGGAAGCCAAGGGGCTGGCCCTCAAGGGCGCGGACCTGGCCACGATCGATGCGGAAAAAGCCAACATCCTGGACACCGCGGCCGAGTTGACCGCCGCCCTGGGCGACCCCGCGGGCGCCGTGGATCTGATGCGACGCTGCATCGAGTTGAACCCGGAGAACGATTACTTCAATCAGCAGTTGACGCGCTTCCAGCAGGAAGCCCGGAACTAAGGACTGACCCAAGGACCGCATCCCGCGGACCTTTGCCGAGAAGGCCGGTTTTCAGGATTTCCTGGATCTCCTGGATCTCCTGGATTTCCTGGAAACCGCCTTCTCCTCATTTCCGCCGATAAACATCCACCCACTCATCGCTGTATTCCACCCGAAAACTCCGCACCAACGCATAACGCGCCGCAAACTCCGGCGTGGCCGCCATGGCCATATCCGGCACCCGCAGATACCCGCCGGCGGCATCCCGCACCAGCACCACGAACCGCGGGTCACGCGCCAGCACATGGGCCGGATCGCTTTTGAAATGCTGCCGCCCCGCCGCCCGGGCGATATGCGGATCGATGAGCCCGAACATGTCCACCACCGCGCGCTCGCCCGCGTAACCGATCATGCCGATGTCGCTGACGGCCACCCGATCCTCCGGCGCCGAATTCTCCCGCAACCACAGACCCGTCTCCCGGTAGGCATCCACCAGATGATGCCCCGCCAACACGTGAGGCATGACCCGGCGCACCGTCTCCTTCTCTTCCTTGTAGGTGTTGAGCAACGCCATCAGCGCGCCCGCGCCCAGCACCCCCGCCACCAGCAAGGGCCGATGCAGATGGCCCACCAGCGCGCCGTGCAAACGCCCCGCCCCCGCCGTCGCGCCCGCCACCAGCAAGGGATAGATGGGCACATAGAAACGGTAGAGATGCATCCAGTCCCCGCCCGCGGCCAGGACCACCAACACCATCAGCCCCACGGTCACCGCCAACAGGGACAACAGCCGCCGACTGTCCCGGAACAGCAGCAGGGCCAGGAAGAAAAGCACCAGCGCGCCGCCCCCGCTGTCACGCAGAAAATCCACCGTGTAGAGCACGCCCTCGAAAACGCCGCGCGGCGAGGCCGAGACCTTGGCGTGGAAGGTGTTGGGCACCCAATCCCCGAAGTAGAGCCACCGCGCCGCCAGCAGCGCCACGGCCGTCGCGCCCGCCGTGAGGATGGCCAGCACCGCCCCCCGCTCCTGCCGCCCGTGGGCCCACCACCGCCACAGGGCCGGCACCAGGGCCAGGGCCATGCCTTCGGGCCGCGTCGTCACCAGCACCACCAAACCGGCCAGCCCCCACACCAGGCGCGCCCCGCTGGCCCCGCGCCCCAGACCGAAGACCGCCGCCAGCAACCCCGCCGTGAAGAGCGCCGTTTCCAGCCCGGTGACGCTGTGGCGCGGCAGCATGGGCGTCAGGGCCAGGACCAGCGGGGCCAGGGCGGTGACGGCGGTCGGCCTGTCCATGAGATCGGTCGCCAACCGCCAGCTCAGCCACAGAACGACCAGGCCGCAGAGCATGCCCACCACCTGCAGGAAGGCCAGCGGGTCCTGCTTCAAGACCATGGCCAGCGCGCCCAACAGCACCCAGGAAGGATTGGAAAAACCTTCCACCTTCTCACCGGGGTTGAAGACCAATCCCTGACCCTGCACCAGGTGGCGGGCGTACTGCAGGGAGATGTAGGTGTCGTCCTCGACCCAGGGGCGGTAGTACTGGGCATGGGCCAGAAAAAGGACCACGGCCAGCGCGAAGATGATCCACGCGGTGATGGAGGGGCGGAACGGCGCGGGCTGGTTGGCGGAGGGGCTGAACATGGGAGGTGCCGGAATCCCTTGGTTGGGGTAGGTTGTTGACTGTCCCATTATCCACATGGTGTTGCCCTTCCACAAGAACGGCCTTGGGGAACAGGCCCATGACCCCGCTGGCGCGGCGCGCGGCTGGCGGGCGGCTTTTCTTTTCAGGGGACCGAAACCCTGCGACCCGGAGTGTGCTTGGCTTATGGAGAATTCCGTCATCATCATCAACCGTCACGGCATGGGCCAGGCCGATGACACCCTGTCCCGCAAGCTGGTCCAGAGCTATCTGAACATGCTGGACCTGGGCAACCAGCTGCCGCGGGCCATCTGCTTCTATGCCGAGGGCGTGAAGCTGACCGCCGAGGGCTCCCACGTGCTGGAGGAGCTGCGCTCCCTGGCGGCCAAAGGGGTGCGGCTCATCGCCTGCACCACCTGCCTGAACCACTACCAACTGCTGGATGATCTGCGGGTGGGCACCGCCGGCAGCATGCAGGATATCGTCAACGCCCAGGCGGCGGCGGAGAAGGTCATCACCATTTGAACCGTTTGACCACGGAACCGATTCCCGCGCTCATCCGGGAACTGGCCATTCCCGCCTCGGTGGGGATGTTCCTGAACACCATGTACAACGTGGTGGATATCTGGTACGCGGGGCGTTACGACACGGACGCCCTGGCGGCCTTGAGCCTCACCTTCCCCATCTTTTTCATCCTGCTGGCCACGGGCATGGGCATGAGCAACGGCGCGACGGCACTGATCGGCAACGCCCTGGGCCGCGGCGACCGGCGCGAAGCGGCCCTCATCGCGGCCCAGGGCGTGGTGCTGGGCTGGATGATCGTGGGGCTGGTCGTGGTCGTCGGTTACGTGTGGGGGCCGGACGCCTACCGGCTGCTGGGCGCCGAGGGGCCGTATCTGCGGATGTGCGTGGACTACCTGAGCGTCATCCTGCCCGGCTCCGTCTTCGTCTTCACCTTCAACATGTTCACCGCGCCGCTGAACGCCACGGGCGACACGCGCGCCTTCCGCGACTTCCTGCTGGGCGCCACCATCGCCAACATCATTCTGGACCCCATGCTGATGTACGGCTGGCTGGGGCTGCCGGCCATGGGCATCCGGGGCATCGCCCTGGCCACGGTCATCGCCCAGGGCGGCGGCATGGTCTTCCTGGGCCTGCGGGCGCGGCGCACCGGCCTGCTGGCCCGCAGCGAGGGCGCCCGCTGGGCACCGGACCCGAAGGTGCTGCGGGCCATCGTGGCGCAGGGTTTGCCCAGCAGCTTGAACATGATGACGGTGGCTTTGGGGGTCTTCGTCATCACCTACTTCCTGGCGGATTTCGGGCAGCAGGCGGTGGCGGCCTACGGGGCGGCCACGCGCATCGAGCAGCTGGTGCTGCTGCCCGCCCTGGGGCTTAACGTGGCGGCCCTCAGCCTGACATCGCAGAATTTCGGCGCGCGAAAATTCGAGCGCATCCGCCAGGTGGCCCAGACCTCGCTCAAGTACGGCGCCTTGCTGATGATGCTGGGCACGGTGCTGATCTACTTCGGATCCGGTTTTCTGATGAAGCTGTTCACTCCCGATCCGCAGGTGGTGGCCATCGGGTCGTACTACCTGCGCATCGCCGCGTTCCTGGAGTTCAGCTACGTGGTCCTTTTCGTGAACACCAGCATCCTGCAGGGTTTGAAGAGGCCCAACTTCGGGTTCTGGATCGGCGTTTCCCGGCAGCTGGTGGCGCCCATCACCCTGTTCACCCTCTTCACGCGCGTGTTCGATCTGGGCCTGCACAGCATCTGGTGGGGCATTTTCGGCATCAACTGGGCCGCCGCCGTCATCAGCGGCTGGTGGGCCCGGCGGCAATTGGGCAAGTTGGAAGAAACGTCCGGCCCCCTGGAAGAGGTGGCTTCATGAAACGCCGGACGGTGTGGTTGGGGGCGATGGCGGTGGCGGTGACCTTTGGGCTGGCTCTGGTTCAGGGAGTTCCGGGCCCGGTAACCCCGGACCAAGTAGTCCCAGACCGGAGCTCCCCCCTCACGGCCGTGATCCGCCTCTGGCCCCCGGTGGCCGCCCTGCTGGTCATCTTCCTGACCCGCAACGCCCTGGTCGGCCTGCTGTGCGGCGCGGCGGCGGGCGCCCTGCTCCTTGCCGGCGGCCACCCTCTGACCGCGGCCCAGGACTTAGTGACGCGCGACCTGCTGCCCCACTTCCGCAGCAGCTGGAAGATGGGCGCCATCGCCTTCACCCTGCTGCTGGGCGGCTTCGCCGGCATGCTGGAAGCGGGCGGCGGCTTTACCCGCCTGGTGCGAGGGCGCGCCGCCGAATCGGCCACCCGCCTGGAGGGCGCGGCGGCGGGCCTGGGCCTGCTCTGTTTCTTCGACGGTCTGGCCAACAGCATGGTCGTCGGCCGCGTCACCCGCGATCTGGCCGATCGCCAGGGCGTGGCCCGCGCCAAACTGGCCTACATCGTGGACTCCACATCATCGGCCGTGGCCTGCCTGGCCTTCGTCAGCACCTGGATCGCCTTCCAGCTCTCGATGATCGCCGAGGCCTTCCGCCTGGCCGGTGTCCCGGCCAACCCCTACGCCGTATTCCTGCAAAGCATCCCCTTCAATTTCTACTGCTGGCTGACCCTGGTGATGCTCTTCGTGGCCATCAGGCTGCGCTTCCACCCCGGCCCCATGGCCGGCTTCGTGGCCGAGGCTTCCCTGCGGCGACCGCTGTCCGGATATTCATCTTCCGGATCTTCATTTTCCGGATATCCGTCTTCCGGATACCCGCCGGCGGGTACCGCCCCCGCCGCCTCACCGAACCCGCCCGCCGACGGCCCCGTGCGCGCGGCGCTGCTGCCTTTGGCGGTGCTGATGGCGTCGTTCTTCGTGTTCTTCCTGGCCCTGGGCACTGAAGGGCCCCTTTGGCCCCTGACCCGGGAAAAGGTGGTGGCCGCCTTCGGCAGCGACGCCGGCCCGCTGGTTTTGATCCTGGCCGCCCTGACCGCCTCCCTGGCGGCCTTGGTGGTTTTTCCGCGCCGGCGCCAGGTGGCCGTGACGGCCTTCGCCCGCGGCACCCGCGCCATGCTGGCGCCCATCCTGATCCTGGTGGCGGCCTGGATGCTGGGCAGCGTCATCGGTCTGCTGGATACGGCGACCTGGCTCAGCAGCCTAGCAACCGGTGGTCTAGCTACCGGAGGCGGCTCGTTGGCCCTGATGCCCAGCCTGGTCTTCTTGACGGGCGCGGTGATCAGCTTCTCCACGGGCACCAGCTGGGGCACCATGGGCATCCTCTTTCCCCTGACGGTTCCGGCCGCCGCGCAGCTGGGTGCCGAGCCGGGTTTTCTGACCATCATCGTGGGGGCGGTTTTCAGCGGGGCGGTCTTCGGGGATCACTGCTCGCCGTTCAGCGACACGACCATCGTCTCCAGCATTTCCTGCGGCGTGACGCCCCACGACCACGTGCGCACGCAGATGCCCTACGCCTTTCTCACGGCCGGGGTGGCCATCGTCACCGGTTTCCTGCCGGCCGGGTTCGGGATGCCCAGTTGGGTGTTGTTGCCCGTCGGCGCGTTGATCCTGGTGGGCATGGGCCGGTTCGCCAACCGCGACCGCGCCGCCAGGGGCTATACCGATTAAAGAAGACGCCAGCCCAGGGCGGTCCCCGCCGCCAGCGGCACCACCTCACCCGAGCCGAAGCCGTAGCTCTGCGGCACGGTCCACTCCTCGCGGGCCAGCGTGACGGTGCCCTCGTTCCGGGGCAACCCGTAGAAATCCGCCCCGAAATGCGACGCGAACCCCGCC
>PDQT01000181.1 GCA_002747875.1 bacterium DOLZORAL124_64_63 | reverse complement strand
CTCCGATGTGCAGTTCCCCGTGCTCGGCCTGATCGGCTCCGGGCACGACTACGGAGTGCTCGACGAGGTGCTGCAAAAGCGCGGCGTCTCCGCCGACGATGTTTCCACGGATGAGGACGTGGACTACCGCATCATCAACTACGCGCCGGCGCTGTTCCGGCACCCGCTGTTTGTCAACATCGAGTTCCCCGAGCGTGCCGGCGCCCTGCTACAGTTTATGACCGGGATCAAAGACCTCGCCAGCCTGTGTTACTTTAACTACGCCTACTCCGGCGAGCGTGTCGGACGCGCCCTCGTCGGCATGGAATTTGACACCCCCGCCAACCAGCAAGCCTGCCTCGACCGCATCAACACCATGCTGCACGACCACACCGGCTGCATCCGCGCCGCCCGCGAAGTCAGCGACGAAACCTTCTTCCGCCTGACGGGAAAGGCGAGGAGAATTTAAGTTTTATAGGGGCTTGGGTTTCCTTTTTCCGGTTGCCGCATCCTGTGGCAGACCAGTGTGTGTGGCTCCAAGTCGCAAGTTTCCGGATCAATGTGGGACTGCTACCTCCGAGGATGATGCTTGCCATTGGTGACTCCCTGCTTAGAGTCAGCCGTCACCCGCTTCGGTGGCGCGAACCCAAGAAATAACAACCTATTATCACCATGAGTATTCAAGTCGGGGACCAAGCTCCCAATTTCAACCTCGTCACCCTCACTGCCGAAGGCCCGCAGACCGTCCAGCTTAGCGAGCTTGTCGGGAAATCTAACATCGTTCTGCTGTTTGTGCCGATGGCGTTTACCGGGGTTTGTACCGAGGAGTTCTGCTCCATCACCAAGGGGCTTTCCGTTTATGACGAGCTGGATGCCAAGGTGATCGGTATTTCCGGTGACAACCCGTTTGCACAGCAGGCGTGGGCAGAGAAGGAGGGCATCGGGATCACCCTGCTGAGTGACTACGAGCACACGGCGGCTGAAGCCTACGGCGTGGCATACGAGTCCTTCCTGCCTGAGAAAAACCTGATTATGGGCGGCGTGCCGAAGCGTTCCGCCTTTGTTGTCGATAAAGCCGGCGTGGTTCGCTACGTGGAGGTCAATGACAACCCAGGCGAGCTGCCGGACTTCGATGCGCTCCAGGCATGCCTGAAGTCGCTCTAACCATTATCGGAAAATGATCTGGGCTCTTCACGGAGCCGTCGGGATGGCGGCAGACTGGCGCGCGTTTGCGGCCGGGTTGCCGCCGTCTTTTGGGGCGGTGCGTCGGCTCGACCTCTGGCGGTTTCTCGACTGTTGCCCGATGCCGCTGGAGAAGTTTGGCGCCACGCTTGCTGAGGAAGTCAGGCGCATTGATCCTGAGCCAATTTTGTTAGGTTACTCGATGGGTGGGCGTTTGGCGTTGCATGCGCTGTTAGCACAGCCAGATCTCTGGAAGTCCGCCGTTATCGTGTCGGCTCACCCCGGATTGCGCGATGAGGCTGGGCGGAAGCTGCGGCGTAAAAAGGATGCCGAGTGGTCCGCGCTTGCCCTGAAGGGAGAGTGGTCTGATTTTCTAACAAAATGGAATGCACAGGGGGTGCTTGCGGGCGGTGCTGGGCTGCCGGATCGGAGTCGGCTCAGGGATCGGCGTGCCTCGGTTGCGCGTTCGTTTGTTGACTGGTCACTGGGGGCGCAGGATGATCTGGTGCCGGAGTTTCACCGGATTGCGTGTCCTGTGCTCTGGCTTACCGGGGATCGGGATAAAAAGTTTACCGGGCTTGCGGAGTCGGCGGTGCCGCATTTGCCGGGGGGGAAGCACCTTGTCCTGCCCGGCTGCGGCCACCGGGTGCCGTGGGAGGTGCCGTCTGAGTTTTCCGGGATATGTGCGCAATTTCTTGGAGGC
>PDQT01000103.1 GCA_002747875.1 bacterium DOLZORAL124_64_63 | reverse complement strand
GCCGTCGAGTCCATGAACTGGAGGCGCGTATCGCCGACCAGACCGAAGAATCCTGACCCATCGGAACACCCAGCCCGGAGCCGGTCTGCGCGGGCCGGCCCCAGGGAGCCCCGCATGAGAGTAGCCATCGCCAGTGGCGTGGGTGCCGGCGGTATGAGCCTGCGCGAGGCCCTCGCCGCTTGGCGTGATGGGCGGCTGACCAGATTAGGCTGATCAAATTGATCAAATTGGGCTGACCGTGTAAACAAGGCGCGCCCCCTATCAAAGGGGGCGCGCCCATCTCCTTCGGCCCGACCTTTAGCGGCTCAGCACCACCTTGGTCGTCAGCGCCCGGCCACCTTGGTTCGCCCGCACGAAGTACACCCCCGAGGGCAACGCCTGCCCGTTGGCGTCGCGCCCATCCCAATCCAGACCGGCGCCCCGGGCCTCGTCCAGCCCCGTCGTCAGTTCCCGCACCAGACGCCCGCGCAGGTCATACACGCTCAGGGTGTAGGGCCGCGGGTCCTGGCTGCGGAAGCGGATGGTGGTGGCCCGGCCCATGGGATTCGGCGAGACCGACAGGCGGCCCGCCAAGAAAGACCCAACCGTTTCCTGCTCCACGGCGTGTTCCCGGCCGGCGGGATCGGCCACCAGCAGCCCCACCACTTCGGGGCGTTCCGGCGTCGTCGCCGGCCCCCCGGCCAAAGGCAGGCGCACCGTCACGCCCTCCGCGGGCAGAGCATTGTCCAGGTCATAGACCAGGACGCGAATCTGCCCCGCGTCCGCGCCCACCGCATGGGCCGCCACCCTGCCGGCCGCAGGATCGGCCAGCACCACGGCCGACGCGTCCCAGCTTCCGGCGGGCAACTGCAAGGCGAACTGCCCCGCCGCCACATCTCGGCCCGAAAGGGTCGCATCCACGAACCAGCGGCCCTCCTGCTCGTAGGGAGCGCCCACCAGAAAACGGGCCGGCTCGTCGGTGAAGGACCTCCCCGGCGCGTCCGTGCCCAGGATGAAATTGACGATGCGCACCAGATCCAGGGCGTTGATCACGCCGTCGCCGTTGACGTTGGCGTTGGCCGCAGCGGCCCCCGAAAGGGGATGGCCCACCGGGTCCAGGATGTAGTTCACCAGCAGGATCACATCCAGCACGGTGGTCTGGCCATCCAGATCCAGATCGCCGTTCGGGGGAACCGGCCCGTCGCCGACGGCCGCCAGAGCACCCACCGCGTCCACCTTGCCCATGCCGAAACGCGCGTTCCACACGCTGCCCGTGTACCCGTCGGTGGTGGCCCCGCCCTGCAGGGCGGCCTTGACTTCCTGGGCCGTCAGCGTCCCGTTCTTCTCGAACATCAGGGCCGTCACGCCGCAGGTGAAGGGGCAGGCCATGCTGGTGCCCTGGGTGACGTAGTACTGGCCGCCGGTCAGCAGCTCGGAGGCTTCGGGCGCAGGGTTGGAGTCGCTGCTGTAACAGGAAACGATGGCCATGCCCGGCGCGGAGATATCCGGCTTCTGGCCGCCGTCCCGCCGGGGCCCGATGGAGCTGAAGGGCGCCGCGTCGCCGATATCGGCATCGCCCCAGGTATTGCCCGAGCCGTAGCTCTGAGTCCCGACGCTGGAGGGCCACTCATGGCGGCTTTTCCAGGCGGCCACGGTGATGGCCTCGGCCGCGTTGCCCGGCGAGCCCACGGAGTAGCTTTGGTCCGAGTCGGGAAAGCCCGTGGTCATGGACGAGACCACCTTCCAGGCATGGGCCTGGCCCGAACCGCCGCTGAAACCGATCTGCCAGTCCCCCGCGCTCACGTCGCTGCCCGCCTGGTCGTCCAGCTGGATGAAAATGACACGGTCGCCGTTGCCGGGGTTGGCGCCCTGGCTGGCGTTGTCGATGATCACCGCGCCATCGTCCGTGGTGAATCCCTGGTCGGCCGCCCCCGAAGAGACCGGCCCGCAGACGCTGCCTCCGGGCGTGATCAGGGTGACGGCGGTGGGCTGCTCCACCCAGATCTCCAGCACGGCGTAGTCATCGCCCGTGCCGCTGTTCGGCGTGTAGGGGAGGACGCGGAAATTCATGCTCCCGCCGTTGGCCGCAGTGGAATCGTGAACGAAACTCTCCCCCTCGTTGCCGGCGGCGATGCAGATGGCCACTCCCTCGCCGCTGACTTGGTCCACCACCTGTTCCTGCAGGCCGGTGCCGTCATGGGGCCCGCTGTGCCCCCCCAAAGACATGTTGATGGCGATGGGCTGCCCCAGGCTCTGCGCCTTCTGCACCAGATAGTTGATGGCGTCGATGGTCTTGTCGCTGGGGAACCCGCCGCTCTGATCGTTGAAGGACTTGGCAAAGAGGATGTCCGCTTCGAAGGCCACTCCGCGGTACTGCCCGTTGCTGGCGCGGCCATTGCCCGCGGCCATGCCCGTCACGTGGGTGCCGTGCCCGCTGTAGTCGACTTCCCCCACGTTGCCGGCGTTGATCTGTGCCTCGGTGTATTCGGCCCCGTAGCTGAAGCCCGCGGGCGGCGTGCCGGTGGCGTGCAGATCCCAGATGGCCTTGATGCGCGTGCTGCCGTCGGCGTTCTGGAAATCCGCGTGATCCCAGTCCACCCCTGAATCGATGACCCCCACCAGCACGCCTTCACCCGTGTAAGCGGGCGTGCCGGCCCACACCTGATCCACGCGGGCCGCGGGCACCGCCATGTCCAGGAAGGGGTACTGCATGCGGGCCGCCTCCACGCGCCCCACTCCCGGCACCCGGGCCAGGTCCGCCAGACCGGAAAGGGGCAGCCGCGCCGTGACGATGTTCCCCATCCGAGAACCCACCGTCAGACCGGGCACCATGTCCAGATCCGCCGTTGCCCCGTCCAGTTCCAAGATGACGGCGACGCGGGGATCGCTCTTGTCTTCCGTCTTCTCAAGGACCAGGATCTTGTCCCAGTAATGGGTGTGGAACGCCCCCGCCGCCTTGTTCTCTTTCTCCGAGGCGAAGCGCTGCAGCAACGGGTCCAGATCCGCCGCCCACACCCGCAGGGGCAGCAGCAGGACCAGAAGGATCGTGAACAGGGCCGAACGTTGGTGACTCATGGATTCATCTCCCGTTTCTTGCCGTCGCCACGCAGCGGTTGTTGCATGACCGGTGAGGACAGTTCTATCAAATCGTCGCGGGCCAGAATTTTCAGCAGGACGGGCACGGACGCGTCCAGGGTGACGACCCCGGCGCCCTGACTGCCCACCTGGGCGCCCAACTCCCGGAGCCCGGGTCCCAGGGGCGTGTCCCCGGGCGCGAAGCGGGCCACCACCCGCAGCATTTTCCCGTCATCGTCCGCGCGGGACAGGTGCATCAGCATGGTCCGGCGCAGGCGGCTATCCAGCTTCGCCACCACCGCGCCATCGCCCCAGATCACCAGGCGGTCCAGTTCCGGCGTGGCGGCCAACGGCGTCAGTTGCCGAGGGTCCGACTGGTCCAGGGGCCCCACCACCAGCCAGGAATGGCCGCTGGAACCCAGGCGGCGGAAATCCGCGCCCAAAGCGGGCATCTCCGTCAGGGCTTCCGTCCCGTGCACACTGAACAGAACGCTCCCGCCCTCGGGAACGGCCCGCAAACGCTGCAGGGAGGCCGTGTCGGTAACGCGTTCCAGGGCCCGCGCCTCCCGGCTGTCTTTGCAGCCGCCAACCAGCAGGATCAGCAACAGGATCAGCGGCGGCACCCATTTCTTGTGATGATTCCGGACAAACATTCTGTGGCAACCTCCCGCTTCCACCTAACCGGCATGCTGCGCGGACAGACGCGCCAGATGAGCCAGCACCGCCCCCGCATAGCTGTCGTAGACCACACCGTCGACCTGCCAACTGGCGGCGTCGCCCGCCGTGATGCCGCTGGCCTGGATGGCGTCGGCCAGGGTCAACGCCCCGGCCAGGTTGCCCTGCCCCGCCAGGGCAAAGGCCTCGATCAAGCGCACATCCACCAGATTGAAGCTGGTGCGATGGCGGAAGGTGAAGGCCGGGTCCGCCGCGCGCGCGGCCTGGGCGTCCGCCACCGCCGCCGCCAGATTGTTGGGGCCGCTGCCCAGATTCGCCGCCGCCCGGCCGGCCAGCACATGGGCCCCCGACTCTCCGGCCCCCACGGCGTCGGCAAAGGCCGCCACGGCCGACTGCATGTCCAGTGGCGACGTGGCCTGGCTCAGGCGCACCCAGCCCAGGCCCGCGTGGGCATCTCCGTAGTTCGCGTCCAGGCCGATGGCGTGACTGAAGTCGCTCTGGGCGCCTTCCAAGTCACCGCTTTCGAAGCGCGCCCAGCCACGGTTGGTGTAGGCGGCGGCCGTGGTCGGCGGGTCAGGATAGAGAGGGTCGCCTCCGTCCCCGTCGTCGCCGCCGCAGCCCACCAGCAACGCCGCGCACAGCAACGCGCCACACAGCAGAGTGCTCGGCAAAAAGGATGTTTTTCTCAGAAAAAGCATGCGGCGTCCTTTCATGGGAAGCTGACCGTGGTCTGGCCGGTTCCGGTTCCATGGTTGTTGGTGGCCGAGGCGGAAATGCTGACGTTGGTGGCCGAAGCCGCCGCCGCGTAGGAGCCCATGAACACGCCCTGCCCCACGGACGCGACAGGCACGCTGATACCGCCGGCGGTGACCGTGGGCGGCGCACCCGTTCCGTTGGTCACATGGACCATGACCTGCAGCGTGCGCGTGCGGCCGGGATTCTTCAACGCCACCACCTGCACCAAGGGCACGTCCGTAGGCGCGCTGATCTGTAGCTGACCATTGCTGCCGGTGACGGCCAAGGCCTCGCCTGCCGGACCGGAAAGGACCATGTCCGTGGGCGCCAGCACCGAGGAGATCCCACCGGCACCCTGCAGCGTGAAGCTGAGCCGGGCGATCTCGCCCGAGCCCGCCGCAATCTGCGCCGCCGTGTCATGGTACAGGACGACCCGCGCGCGGTCGGAGTCCACCATGGCGCCCTGCGCCACCATGCCCGCGCCGCGCTCCGAGGAGGTCACACCCGCCAGGAAGGCCGTCGCCCCGTCCAACGTGATGTCCAGCTGCACGCCCTTGACGGCGTCCTCGTTATCCAGGCTGAGGGGAACCGTGACGGTGGTTCCGCTGGCTCCCGTCCCGCTGCCCAGAGACAAGGTGTTGGCATTGCTGTTCTGGGTGATGCTGAAGTCGGCGTCGGAGACGTCGGCCACCTCCGCGGCACCGTCCGTGGCGCGAACCCGCACCCGGGCGGTGCTGGTGGTCACGTTAGGCACGGTCCAGCTGTAACTGCCTGTGTTGCTTTGGCCGGTGGTGATGTTCGTCCAACTGGCTCCGCTGTCGGTGGAGTAATCCAAAGCGATGCTCAGGGCCTGGGGACCGCTGTCCGGATCGGTCGCGGTGTAGGTGATGGTAGTGGGGACACCGGCCGGAAGTATTCCGCCGCCGTTGGGATCGGTCAATGCCACCTGCGGTGCCTCGTTGGACCCTGGTACGTCCACGGTGATACGGGCCTCATCAATCTGCGCGCCGTTGGATTCGGTGACGGTTTCGTCCGACTGGAACATGAAGGCGAACCAGACCTGATCCTGCCCCAGCACACTGCCGAATTCGGGCACGTTGGACAGATCCAAGGTGACGGTGCCGCTGTGGGTGCCCGCGTAGACATGGCCCTGGTAGTTGATTCCGTTGAGGGAGACCCCCATGAAGAAGAAATCGTAGTAAGCCGAGCCCGCTTCCTCGCAAACCAAGTTCAGGTCGCATTGGAAGGTGCCACCGGTGATGCCCGTGACGTTCAGGTCATAGGGCCCGCTGATCATCCAGGCTTGCATGCCGTTAGGGTAGCTTCCGCCACAGCTGATGGCCCCCGCGCCATCCGCCGCGCAGCCGGCGCTGCGGCTGCCGGCCGAGGCCCAGCACGTCCAGTCCCCCCAGTAGGGGCCTGATCCCTGATACTGCAAGGTCCACAGATCGGAGGACAGCCCGGTCTCGAAGCCATCGTACAGGAGCAGCCCCCCGTCACGGCTGTCGGACTGTCCCGCGATAGCCGGGTTGCTTAGAGAGAAGACCCGCGAGGTGGCCGGCGCGGCGGCCGGCGATCCGGTGTCGGGCACTTGTAGCGAGCCCTCCCGCACACCGGGGCGCACCTCTGCACCCAGCCGGCCGGGGAATGTCCCATCTCCGGCCAGGACGGTCGTGTTCAGCAGGAGGAGCCCCAGCAACAGCAGGCATGCAGCGGGGCGTGGGCGTGTGGGGCATGGGCGTGTGGGCCACATTGAGAAGGGTATAGTGGTCATGAGATCACTTCCAGGTTCGAGTCCAGACAGCAAGAACGGGGCGGGTCCGGATGAATTGAAGCGCCATTTCGTGGCAATGGATTCCATCCCTTGCAAGGATTATTCCCTATGAAGATCGTCTTGTCACGATTGGGAGTGGTGGTGGCTTGATATTTCTGTCGCGCGATAAGCGGGACGGTTCCCTAATATTTTAGTTGTGCCCCTGAAATTGTTGATCGATCAACTTCCGTTGACAGCCGTCCGGCCTCGTGGGCGGAAATAGATCACCCAGAACGCGTCCTGGCTCTGCATGGAGCCTGGGTGGACGGTGATAGGATCGATTTCAGCCTGATCTGAACACGCCTAACCCATTGTTCTCATTGTTTTAGCGGGAATCAGAAGGCAAATCTCAAATCATGCCGCCGATTGATTGGTAAAGCCACCGTCTCAACCTCGCGCCTGTAGTACTGCCGCCAACGCGGCGGCAGATCCACGTCATCCAGGAACAACCGCTCCCCAAACATCTCCTCTATACTCAATCGATGGTCCGTCAGCCCAAGCATCATCGCCGGCGAAGGG
>PDQT01000108.1 GCA_002747875.1 bacterium DOLZORAL124_64_63 | reverse complement strand
GCCGACCGGCGTCCATGGTCTCGCGGACCAGGGTCCGGATCTTGACGCCACGCACATCGTACACATCCAGCTGGACGTTGCCGGTGACCGGCACCGCGAACTTGATCACGGTCATGGGGTTGAAGGGGTTGGGGTAGTTGCCCTCCAGAGCCAGGACCGCGGGTGTCTGGTCTCCGACGGCGGAGGTATGGGACTCGGCGTAGGACAGGGCCAGGCACCAGTTCACCAACCGGCCCTCATCGTACTGGCCGACATCCGTGACATGCAGCTGCCAGTCGCCCTGGGTGTCCTCGCCGATGAGAGCATCCAGGCTCTGGAACGGCGCGATATCCACCGGGTACCAGCCGTCGATGTTGTCGGTCTCACCACCCTGGTTCTTGTGCAGGATCAGCTCGGTACCCGCGGGGCTGATCAGAGTGACGACCAGGTCCGCGATGTAGGGATGCTCGATGTTCAGATACACCGCCAAACTGGACAGGGCGCTTTCCACCGGCATGTTGATGGTGCTGTAGATGCCCCCCGTGGGATCGTTGTCCGGAATGTCCTGAGACATGTCGTTGCACAGCTGGTCGGTCACGATGTTGGTCAGCCAGAGGTCCTGCAGCGTGCTGCCGCCCTGGGTGACGGTCACGTCCGCCGTGTCCGAACTCCAGCCTTCCTTGGTGGCCGTCAGGCGATAGGCGCCCGGGAAAAGCCCCTCGAAGCTGTAGTGGCCGTCCGCATCGGTGACGAACTCCCGGTTGCCGGGGGTCAGGGTGACGGTCACGCCGCCGTTGTCCCCCACGCAGTTGACCGTGCCGCTGATGCTCCCGTCGCCGACCTCGAGGGTCGTCAGATAGACCACCGCGTTCTGCATCAGGTTCGCGCGGTCCGGGCTGGCCGCCGCGGAATAATTGAAGGAGAAGTACACCATCTGGCCGCCCTGGGGCCCGGGGTTCGTGTCATAGGTGATGACGCTGCCTCGTTCGATCCAGTTGGTCCAGTTGCCGGGCATCTGGGCGTCAGCGGCGGGCTCGACACCGTCACTGTCCCCGTAACCGGAGTAGGTCAGGTCGATGGGCGCGGCCAGCACGTTCGGCACGCTCATGACGTAGTGGTCGGGATCGGCCACCCCGATATCACCGGCATTGTCGGTGGCCCAGTCGGCAATGTGCAGCACATCGGCGCAGAAACCGGCGTCAGTCTGGTGGTTGTAGGCAATCTCGCCACCTTCGATCAGCAGCTTGCCTCCGGCCTCCAGGAAGCTGGCCATGTCGGTCCTCAGGGCCGACGGCAGGCCGTTGGAGCTGGCGCCGGCGGAGACCACGACCAGGTCGTAGCTGAACCAGTCGTCATAGTTGTAGGTGGTGCCGCCCACCAACTCGACGGAGTAACCGATGGTCTCCAGATCCGCGCGAATGTCCGCGGACGCGCGCCGGCCGTCGCCCTGGTAGCCCTCGGCGATGACGGTGCCGTTCTTGCCCAGCTTGGGCGCGAAGTTCACCAGGTCCTCACGATCGGCAGTGTTGTCCACGATCAGGATATTGCCGTTGGTGCCTTCCAGCTCCAGGTCCTGCTGGACGGTCGGAGCATCGATGGCCACGGTCAGGGTCTGGGGAATGAACTGGGAGGCCATGACCGTCACGCGGTACTCGTAGTAGGTCAGGGC
>PDQT01000107.1 GCA_002747875.1 bacterium DOLZORAL124_64_63 | reverse complement strand
CCGTCACGCGGTACTCGTAGTAGGTCAGGGCCGGGGTTTCATAATGGCCCAGTTCGTCGGTGTTGACGGTGGCCATCAGTTGGTTGTTGTCCGCGCGCTTGACCTTGATGACCGCAGCGACAGGCTCCCCGCCGTCCAGGGCTGTGACGGTGCCGCTCAGAACACCGGACGGGGCCTGGTTCAGGGCGATGCCGTGGTCGTTGGCGCCGTACATCAGGAAGTAGGTTTCCATGTGGTTCAGGTAGCCGAATCGGGAAGTGTACAGGTCGTAGTCGCCAACCGGCAGGTCCTCATCCAGGGCGTACCGACCGGCGGCGTCGGTCGTCAGGTCGAACAAGGGGGTGCCGCTGGGGTCGTCACCGGTGGCGAAGCCGTAAACCCGGACACCGGCCACGGGCGTGCCCTCGTCATCGGCGTCGGTCACGGTGCCGGCCAAAGTGCCGTAGGCCGGGACCACATCGATATGACTACTCACCACCTCGTAACCGCTCTTCAGCAAGGTGGCCGTCACGATGCCGGTGCTGGTCGGGGTGACGGGCCGCACGATGCTGTACCCGTCGGCCATGGACTGGCTGTCCAGACCGCAACCGCTCAGAACGAGCTGGAAATCGGCCACATCGCTACCCGCGGTGACAGAGCCCTCGATATGGGGCGTCAACGCGTCCACCAGGCCGATGGAGGCCACCTCGGCGCTGACCACGGCGCCGGTCAGTTCCTGGGCGCCGGTGACGGGCAACCCCTCGGTGAACATATCGTAGGCCGCATCGGGCTCGCGGCCGGTCACGCTCAGGATCTCGCCGTACTCGGGGGTCACGTTGAAAACGGCTTCGCCGTTCTCGTCGGTCACGGCGCTCATGGCGTCCACGCCGAAACCGTCAATGGTCACGGTCACGCCCACCGTACCCCGGGCGCTGGGGGGATCGGCCAAGGTGACGGTCACCTTGGTGTTTTCCCCCACGGGGATGCTGGCCGGCTGAATATCCACGACCACCGGGACGATGGCCTGCAGGGTGGCCACCTCGGTCAGCAGATTATAACCGGTGATGGTCAGGGTGACCGGGCCGGGCACGGTCACGGGGTTGTCCAGCATCAGATCCAGATGGCCGGCGGCATCCGCCACACCCACGCCGTGCAAACCGGCGCTGCTGTACAGGGCCACCTTGGCCCCCGCCACACCCGTCTCCACGGGAAAGACGGTGCTGCCGAGGCTCACCACACCGTCATAGCTGGTGGCCGGCACGACGGGCGTGTTGGTCCGGACCATCAGAGAGCAATCGCCAAAGATATTGTACTGCTCGACCAGCTGGGCACTTTGGCTGGCGGGGTACTCGTCCAGCACCTTCATCATGCCGTGATAGTAAAGGGAACCGATGACGTTGGCCGCATCCGCCACCAGCAGATCCACGGCCTCGGCCTGCATCACGCAGGGGGGCACCCAGGGGGTGCTGGTGGACGCGCTGTACATGGCGATGGCACCGTGGGGCTGGGCCGGATCACCGGCGCGCAGCCAAGCCTCGGCATAGCACTCCGACTGGCTGAAATCACCGTTGGAGCAGCTCACGTCCAGAATCCAGGGCGTCCGCCAGCCGTTGGTCAGAGCATGCACGTTGCCGGTGGTGAAATAGGGATTGGACCAGCTGGTGCCGGAACCGTGGCCGATATAAGTGACCAAGCTGGTGCCCTCATTCACCGCCGCGGAAATCTGGGCGGTGGTGCCATTGGGCTGATAGATCTCGTGCACCTCGGTGAAGGTGTAGCCCAGCAGATCCTGGCGCAGCCACTCGGAGCGCTCGTAATCCGGAGGGTTGCCTTCGCTGGAGGCCAGGCCGGTTCCCACGTGATACCACTCGGCACCCGCTTCGGGGTTGCGTTCGTAGTGGATGAATTTGTTGATCTGGGTCTGGATATCCGACGGGTTGGCACCGCTGACACGCGAGACGAACAGGTCGGGATAAAGATCGTCGCCTTCCTGGTTCGCGTAGCGGGTGTCATCGTCGGCCCCCTCGAAGGTGCCGCTGTAGCAGGGGATCTGGGCCTGGTCGCCCACCAGGATCACATAGGTCAGGCCGGCGGGCTGGGCGTACATCTCGTCGATGGCGCCCTGGATACCGGCGGTGGTTCCTCCCACGCTGCCGCTGGAGATCAGCGTCACGTCCAGACCGGTCTGGCGTTTCCATTCCACGAAAGGCTGAATGATACCCATGAAGGCGTCATGGCAGACGATGAGCATACGACCCTCGGTCGACAACATGCTGTATTTGGAGGCGGCGTCGTAGTTATCAAAACCCAGAGCGTAGAGGTTGGCGAATTGGGCGTCGATGCCATCGCTGAAACGGGCCTGCTTGACGTTGATGCCGCCGGTGCCGGTGGTCTCCACCGTGAAGGTGGCGCTTTCCAGGGCCAGCAGCACGCCGCGATCCGCATCCCAGCGCACGGCGTTCACGCGCAAGCTCACGCCGCGGAAATCGCGCATGATGAAAGGCTCGCTCAGCTGGACCGCCTGCTCCGGGAAGACGCCGCCCTGGCTGTACGCCTCACCGAAAGTGTAGGGCACGGTGGCGGGGTCCACATCACGCATCAGGTTGCCCTTGGAGGGCACGACGGGGTCGGTGGCGATCTCGCGCCACACCGCGTCCACGACCTTGACCTGCGGAGTGCCGGCATCGGGAATGATCAGCCGGGAGGTGATGTAGGGCAATTCCGGGTCGCCGGCGTCCAGGGTCCACCAGTGACCGGGCAGGCGCACCTGGGTGTAGGCCGCACCCTGGATGGTGACGGTTTCGGTGTCGATACCCTCGAGGGTGACATCCAGACGGGTCAGGTTGTCCCTGACCTGCTGGACCTGCACCTCGGGGCGACTGGCATCCTGGCCGGTGAAACTTTGCCACTCGGCCTGGGCCCCGGTGGCCAATCCTGCCAGCAGGATCACCATCAGGATATTCATCAGCCTCTTACTCATGGTTTGCCTCCAAAAAACGGGTATTTTTCTATACAAAAGGAGAACTCTATTATACGATCGCTGGCTTGACGCTTCAATTCGCCCGGAATTGATCTGCTTTGTTCGCATGGGCTTGCTCGGGACTTTACCAGTCCCCGCCATCTCCGGGATTCCCGTAATGTCTTACCAAACAAAAAGTTATCATAATTATGAAATATCAAAATCTATCACGAAGGCCAAGAGGAAGCCAGGAGAAAAAAATGGCGGCCCACCAGCGGGCCGCCTTTCTGAAAAAGCTCACGAAATTGTTATTTTTATTGAAATAGGGAATATCTCCGGCCAAACTGGAGGATTCCCCTTTAACGTCAATGGACCTGTTCCTCTGCCTGATCATCACAAAGGGTCGTCCAGCGTCCCTCGAAGAAACCGCCCGGGTAGGCGGCCACCGGATACCCCCGACCACTGAGCAGGCCTTCCCGCTTGCCGCTGCGGTTGATCCAGTGGCCCTGGAAATAGTCCAGGGGATCGGTATCGTCGCCGGTTACCCAGACTCCGCCCAGGAACCCACGGAAATGGCCCAGGCGATCGATGTACTTGCCATGGAACACCCGTTCCCCCTCGGCATCGAATCCGTAAGCCCCCCGCAAGAATCCCGTGATGCGACCACCCAGCCCCCGATAAACCCCCGTCAAACGGCCCGCAACGCGGGAAGGTTCCTGCGGGTCGATGGTGTGGCCCGGCACAAGACGGTACCGACCGCCGAGGAACCCCTTAGGGCAGTAGGCCACATCGCTCAGATTGAATCCATTGAGCTGGAAGATATTGCCGTCGTGATCGATTTCATGGACCTCGTCCAGTCCGGCCAGTTCCTCGATGGTGTAGACCCCGCTGAAAGGCCCGGTGGTGATGCGCAAGTGATTGGGTTCGGTGTTTTCGGGACTGTAGTCGACGGGGCGCTCGATGATCTGCAGCAGCAACCCGTCCGAGCCACAGGAGGTGTGGGACGCGAAGGCCACCGTCCGGCGGTCCGGACGGGGGCGCGCCAGGTAATCGGCCTCCTCGAAACGGATCAACCGACGGACCAGGACGATCCCCCGATCCGTGTGGATTTCTCCCGTCCAGTCCAGGGCGTCGCACGGTTCCGAGGGGAGCTCGAAGTTCTCCCCCGGACCGCGCACCATGCCCCAGGCCAGGCGCAGGAAAGTGAAGCGTGGGCGGGTGGGATCGTTCGGGTCGGCGGCGGCCTCGCCCGCGGCCAGCAGGGCCACCACGTCGTCATCGTCGGCGAATTCATCCTGGACCAACTCCGCTTCTTCGCGGGTCAGCAAATCTTCCAGAGAAGCGTCGCCAAAAGCCACCCATTCATCGGAAGCCGTCAGACCACCATGAGGTTGGCTGAAATCCATGTTCTCGTAATCATCGACGGCCACCTGGTCCGCCACCGTCGGATCGGAGCGTTCATCCTCACAGCCGGCCAGCAGAGCGAAGCAGAGACACAGCCCCAAGCAGAGCAGAAGCGCCAAGGGCAAGGTCGGGATCGGGGTCGGAAGTCGGCGGTTCATCTTGGTCTCCCATCAGGTAAGCGGTGTGCGCCAGTTCATGGTCACCAGCCCCTTTGCAGTCGGAGTGCCAGCCGTCATCTATTTCTTAATGTGCTTTTTA
>PDQT01000007.1 GCA_002747875.1 bacterium DOLZORAL124_64_63 | reverse complement strand
GGCATAGTGTGGCGAATCACCGGCGGGAGACCATCGCCTTTGCCAAGCGCCGTAATGGGGCGGCCGAGCGGATCATCCTGTTCATGGTGTGGCGGAACTATCACAAGGGGGTATCGGAGAAGGACAGCCGGAGCCCTTCGCCGGCGATGATGCTTGGGCTGACGGATCATCGATTGAGTATAGAGGAGATGTTTGGGGAGCGGTTGTTCCCCGATGACGTGGATCTGCCGCCGCGTTGGCGGCAGTACTACAGGCGCGAGGTTGAGACGGTGGCTTTACCAATCAATCGGCGGCATGATTTGAGATTTGCCTTCTGATTCCCGCTAAAACAATGAGAACAACGGGTTAGGTGTGTCCAGATCAGGCTGGAATCGGCCTGATTACCGTTAGCCCAGGCTCCCTGCGGAGCCTGGGCGCGGTCTGGACGATCTATTTCCGCTCACGAGGCTGGACGGCTGTCAACGGAAGTTGATCGATCAACAATTTCAGGGGCACAACCGGAGTACTTCGGCACGCGTGGCAGGTTGCGTGGTCTACCGGTCGGGCTTGTACAGCATGAAGCGCACCCTGCGGTTGGCCTTGCGGCCCTCGGCGGTGTCGTTGTCGGCCACGGCCCGGAAAGGACCGAAGCTGACGGCGGCAAAGCGCTCAGGATCCAGGCCCATCTGGCCGGTCATGTAGCGCACCACGGCGGCGGCGCGGAAGGCGCCCAGTTCCCAGTTGCTGGGCCAGTATTCCTGGTACTCTTCCTTGATCTTGCGGTTGTCGGTGTAGCCCTCCACGTACACATCCCAGTCGGGGTGCTGGCGGATGGTGGTGGCGATGACTTCCAGGGTGGGCACCATGGTATCCATCACGATGACACCGCTGGAAACGAAGCTCAGCTCATCATCGACGGAGATGATCACGACTTCCTCGTTCTCCTCGATCAGCACCGCGTTGTCCGCTTGGCAGTTTTCCAGGTTGGCGGAAAGCTCCTCAACCATCTGGTTGCGCTCGGCGATGACGGCCTCGTCGTTGGCGATGCCTTTCTGCAGTTCGGCGATCTGGGCGTCCAACTGCATGATCTGCTCTTCGTATTCCTTGCAGGAACAGCCGGCCATGGCCACCAGGACCATCAGCAAGCCCAGCAAGGCCAAGTTACGCTTGTTCGACATCTCTCTTACTCCTTTGCGTTGGCGTCTTCCCCTCGGAAATACGGCCGTGGGGCCCGGTTTCCAACCGGGCTACGAAACCATTTTGTCAGAGAGTAGCCCTTTATCAGTCCTGACCACAAGTTTTTATTGCGTTTTTTGTTACTGGTGAAATTTGTCCAGATCCTTGTCGTGCCCGATGACCTCCATTTGGTCCTTCGCCTGGAAAACCAGATTCCCGGCCGGCAGGGGAATCTTCTCCAACGGCACCTCGCCGCCTTCTTCCGGCGTGGCCGAGCGCAGCACTTGGATGATGCTCAGGCGATGCTTCCCCAGCACGTCCAGTTCGGCGATGCTCCGGCCCGCCCAGTCATCCGGCACCTTGACCACCCGCAGGCTGTAGTGGTCCGGCAATTCCACGAAATCCACCACCGACTGCTGCGTCAGGTGCAGAGCCAGATGCTTGCCCATGTCCTCCTCGGGCTTGATGATCTGATCCGCCCCCACCTTGCGCAACACCTCGGCCTGGTCGTCGTTCAGGGCCTTGGCGCAGACCAAGGGCACCCCCAGTTCATGGCAGTGCATGGTCACCAGCACGCTGGCTTCGAAATTGTTGCCGATGGCCACGACCACCGCATCCATGTGCTTGATCTCCCGGCTGGCCAGCAGCTCGGGATTGGTGGCGTCAAAACTTTCGGCTTGGTCCACGTACGGCACGATGGCGTTCACCCGGTTCAGGTTGCCGTCCACCCCCAGCACCTCAACCCCCTGCCGGCTCAATTCCCGGGCCACGGCCTCGCCGAAACGTCCCAGCCCCAGGACAGCCACTTTGCGCACTTGCATGACAACATCACCTTTCAACCGATGAGAATCCGGCCCCGCGGGTACCGTACCCGAGGCTCCACCCCCACGCCGACCAGACTGGCCGCCAAGGTCAGAGGGCCCAGCCGGCCCATGAACATCAACAGAACGATCAGAATTTTGCCCGGCACCGAAAGCCCCGCGGTCATGCCCAGGCTCAGCCCCACCGTACCCAGGGCGGAGAAGACCTCGAAGACGGTAGGCAGCAGACGGCCGTCCTCGGTGATCAGCAGCACGAAAATGGAGACGGCCGCCACCACCAGCCCGCTGGAGAGCACCAGCATGCTCCGGTTCACCTGCACCGGCTCGATCTCCCAGCGCCCCAGCCGCACCCTGTTGAGCCCCGCGCCCACGCTCCGCACATTGGCCCAGACAATGGCCAAGGCCGTTACCTTCACGCCCCCGGCGGTGCTGCCGGGCGCGCCGCCGATGAACATCAGGACGATCATCAAGAAGAGCGAGGCCCGGCTCAGCAGAGTCAGATCCATGCTGTTGAAACCCGCCGTACGGCAGGTGGCCGACTGGAAAAAGGCCTGGCTGAGCTTGAGGCCCCAGGGCTGCCCGGCCAGAGCGTGGTTCCATTCCAGCAAAGCCAGGGCCACGCCCCCGCCCACCAACAGGAAGGCCGATACGGACAGCACGATGCGGGCATGCAGATCCAGCCGCGGACGCGGCTCCCCCCTGCGGCCCAGCCGCCCCTGCAACCAGGCGAAGACCTGCAGGAAGACCCCGAACCCCAGCCCTCCCAGCACCAGCAGGGTGGTGGCCCCGCCCATGACCCAGGGGTTGCCCGCCTGTCGCATCAGGCTGTCGCTGTGGAGGCTGAAGCCGGCATTGCAGAAGGCACTGACGGAATGGAAGATCGCCGACCAGATCGGCGAAACGGACGCCGTCCCCGAGGCCGCCGCAGAACCGGCCAATCCCTGGTACAGCAGCACCGCGCCCGCCGCCTCGAAGAACAGGGTCAGCAGGATGATGAACCGCACCATGCGCCCCACCTCGGCCATCATCGGCACCTGGAAGACCTCGCGCAGCAGGTTGCTCTCGCGCACGCCGATGCCGCGCCCCAACAGCAGGGCCAACGCCGCCGTCAACGACATGATACCCAAGCCCCCCAGCTGGATCAGCACCAGAATCACCCCCTGCCCGAAAGGCGTGAAGGCCGTGCCCGTGTCCCGGACGGCCAGGCCCGTCACGCACACGGCGCTGGTGGAGGTGAACAGGGCGTCCAGGGCGTTGATGGGGTGTTCCGCGGGTGTCGCCCTGGGCAACATCAGCAAACCCGTGCCGAAGACGATGAGGGCCACAAAGACCAGCACGAAAGCCAAGGCCGGGCGCACCCGCCAGCGGGCGAAACGGTGCTGCATGTGGGGCAGCTGAACCGCGAACACGCCCACGATGTAGATCTGCAGGGTCACCAGATAGGCGTGCGTGATGTCCCAGGCATGCAGCTTCCGCAGGAGGCTCATCAACCAGGTCCTGTCCCGCCCGAAAAGGAAGCTGGAGATTTCCAGAATCAGGATCGTCGAAAGGACGAACGTGGGCCACCACTGCCGCAGATAGACGCGGAAAGAGCCCACATGGCGCCAGGTCAGGATCTGCTCCACCAGGAACAGTATGACCGCCCCGAAGCTGGCCAGCTCCGACAGGCGCAGGGTGATGGGCGAGGGGTACGTCCCGTGATGCAGCAGGATACCTATCATGCCCAGCAGCCCGGCAACAGCCAGGATGCCGCGGCGCAGGACAGGGAATTCAGATCCGAAGAAAGTCACGGGCAATCCTAACCGCGAAAAAGACTCAATGCAGGGGCCGGCAAGACGATAACCAGTACGCTGAAGCCGGGAACCGGGGAATAGTCTCCCCATAGGCCGAAAGTTTCAAGAAACGGATGAGACGTTTTTTCACAGCCTGCTGCGGCAACGTCCTTCTGGTGACCACCGCCCTGGTGGCGCTCATGCTGACCGGTTGCCCGTTCCGGACCTCCGCCCTTGCCGCGGAGGCGCCCCTGGATACGCTCCAGATCGCCGTTTCTCCCCTGGATGAGCAGGATCCCCGCTACGCTCAGCCCGACGTGGAGATATCCCGCAAGAAGCTGCCCGATGTCCAAGCCACCGTCGTCCCCCAGCCCCAAGCGCCCAGTCGTCCCCCGCGTCTCAAACACCCCCTGGCCGGGGACTGGCACTTCGAGGAGGCCCGCCGGGCCGCCGCCGCCGGCGACGGTGCCGCCATGCGCGAGAACCTGCGGCGAGCCCGCAGCATCGAGCCGGACAACCCCCGCTTCCAATGGTGGCAAGCCGACCAAGCCCTGCGCAAGGTCGACACCCCCACCCTGATCCAGGTGGTGCCCGAGATCGCGCGCACCCTCCTGGCCAGCGCCGTGGCCCGGGGACAGCTGATCATACGGTTGCACCAGGCGTCCCTACTGGCCACCACCTGGTTCTGGACCCTGCTGGTGGCCGCCCTGTCGCTGGTCTGGTGGCGGCATCTGGCCCATGACCTGAGCGCCCTGATCTTCAAGAACCGCAACCATCCCCTGCGGACCATGTTGCCCCTGATCCTACCGGTCACCTTTGCCGCCCTGCGGCCCGGCTGGCTGGGTTGGCTGGCCCTGATGAGCATCCCCCTGCTGATCCAGACGCGTGGCCGCCAGCGCGCGCTGCTGGTTGCCACCTGGGTGACCGCCATCGCCATGGCCTTCCCGGCGTGGCCCGCCCTGCGCCTGGCCCCGCCCACGGTGGATCCCGCTTCGGAGGTGACCCTGCTGGCGGAAGCCTGCCGCCAGGATCCCTCCGGTCCCATAAGCGAGCGCTTGCGCCAAACCCTGGCCATTGCCCAGGATGCCGACCGCAGGGCACGCCTGCAGGTGGCGCTGGGCATCCAGGAAGCCCGCCGCGGTCGTTTCGCCGACAGCGACAAGCTCTTCAATACCGTCCTCGAGCATGATCCGGATTGCTTCGCGGCCCTGGTGGGGCTGGCCAACAACACCTACTTCCGTGGCCGGCTGGACCAGGCCCTGCAACAGTACCAGCGCTGTCGCCAGGTCCATCCGGAGCGTGGTGAAGTGTGCTACAACATGGCCCAAGTCTATTTCAAGAAGCTTTTCATTCCCGAGGCTACCGAAGCCCTGGAGCTGAGCCGCGAGTTGAGTTTCCTGGTACCCACCCACATGGACCAGAAGACGCGCCAGATGGCCTACTCTCCGGTGGTCTACCCCGGTCTGAGCAACGAAAGCCTGCTGGCCGCCTGCGCCTTCGAGGCTGTGCAGTATCCACCCCTGGTCACCCTGGCCACCTGGGAAAACCTTCTGGGCAGCCCGCCGGTGCCCCTGTTCCTGGTGCTGGTCGTGCCCTTGATCATCGGCGTGGCGCTGATCCTGCTGTGGAGCCGTCAGAACGATCCGCGCGAATGCGAGAACTGCGGCGTGCCCCTGTGCCGGGAGTGCTGCCGCGTGCGGGAAGGCGCCTGGTTGTGCCCCACCTGTGGCGAAACGGCCAGCCGCAGCCGCAGCGACCATGTGCTGGCCACCCTGATGAAGAATCGCTCGCGAGATGAAGGTCTGCGCGGCATCGCGCGGGTGGTCCGGCTCGGCCGCCTGGTCCCCGGTGCCGGGCATCTGGCCTCCGGGTCCTTCGCCGCGGGATGGGCCCGTCTGGCCCTGGCCTCCCTGGGCTTCTTCCTGCTGAGCGCCGGCTGGATCATCGACCCCGGCAACCGCTGGCTCAGCCCCGGCATGATCTTGCCCCAGGAAGTCTTCAGCCTGCGCTGGCTGCCCCTACCGGCCATCATGTGGCCCGGCTGGAATGACCTGAGCATCCTGGCGGGCATCGGTCTGGTGTTGCTCAGCTGGGTGATCGGCGTCCTGGATGGTCCTCTCCTGCACCGTGGCATCCCCGAGCGCCTGTCCTGGGCCCCGGCCGGCTCCGAGAAGCCCACCGCCGCCCCCGTCACCCCCAAGAAACCCGCGCCGTCCGCCGGAATCGCCGTCGGCCCAGGCCTGAAACGATAGGAGGGCACCGTGGCCCTGGAAGGCAAACTGAGTGATTTCAACCTGGCCGAGATCCTGCAGTTGATCTCCTCCCAGCAGAAATCCGGCTTCCTGAATCTGGAAGCGACGCGGGACATGGTTTTCATCTTCGACAAGGGGATGCTGATCAGCACCCGCGACCGCCGCAGCCGCTCGCGCGACCCGCTGGAAAGTTTCCTGCTGGCCTACGGTTTCTTCACGGAAGAGCAGTGGAAGCACGTGGAGTTCGTGGCGCAAAACAGCAGCCTGGATCTGGCGGAAATCCTGGTCTCGGAGAACCTGCTGAGCGAAGACGAACTGACGGGCGTGCTCCGCAGCCTGGCCCAGGAGATGGCCACCAAGGGCATGAAGCTGCGCCGCGGCAGCTACCACTTCAACCCCACCAAGGGCACCCCGCCCGGCGTGCGCAGCCGCGTGGACATGGATGTGCAGGGCCTGCTGATGGAATCGGCCCGCCGTCTGGACGAGGAACAGCTGCTGCGCGAGGCCCTGCCCAACCCGGGCATCACCTTCCTGCAGGGGAACACGCCCATCCCCGAACAGACCCTCAGCTCCACCGGGCGCCATATCATGGGCCTGGCCCTGGCCGGCCTATCCCTGGGCCGGATCATCCGCCAGGGGCGTGCCGAAAGTTTCGTGGTCCGGGATCTGCTAAAGACCTGGTGCGAGGAAGGCTACCTGGTCATCGACCGCAGCCAAGACAACAGTGAGCAGGAAAGCCCGGAAAGCGCCACCAACCGCAGCCTGAAGATCAACTCCAGCCTGCGCCGGGCGCCGTCGGCGCTGCTCTTCCTGCTGATGCTGTTCAGTCTGGGCTGGTTGCGCTGGTCCGTGCCCGCGGCGCCCCTCAACGGTCGCGCCCAGGCCCTGCGCGAGGCCCAGCTACGCAACGAGATCACGTCCGCCACCACCCTCTATCGCTACCGCGAAGGCACCTGGCCCGAGAGCCTGGAACTTCTGGTCCGGCAGGGCGCCCTGCAGGAGGCGACCCTCCAGACGGTGCAAACCCTGGGCTGGCAGTACACGCGGGACAGCAAGCGGGACAGCTACGCCCTGAGCTCCTGAGCCCGGCACCACGTTCCCTGTCGGAAAAAAGGGGGAATCAGAAATCCGCGGCCGCGCCGCCGACCTGCGCCTGCGGACCATGGGTGGCCACCAGCAGGCTGCCCGGATCGAAATACTTGGCGGCGCAGCGCCGCAGATCCGCGCTGGTCACACTGTCCACCAGATCCACCAGATCCGCCACCGGCACGAAACGCCCGTAGTAGATTTCGTTGCGCGCCGCGCGGAACATCTGGTTGACCATCCCCTCCAGGCTGAAGATGAGCTGGCTCTTGATCTGGGCCCGGTTGTTCTCGATCTCCTGACCACCCACACCCTCGGCGATGAGACGATCGTATTCCACGCTGATCACCTCGGTGATGCGCTCCAGATTTTCCGGCGAGCAGCTACCCGCGCAGCTGACCAGCCCCGTGTCGCGGCCCATGTCGTTGTAGTTGTAGATGGAGTAGGCCAGCCCCTCGCGCTCGCGCACGGCCTGGAAGATGCGGCTGCTCATGCCACCGCCCAGAATATTCGTCAGCAAGAAGACGGGGATGCGATCCGGATGCCCCAGGGCCACTCCCAGGTTCCCGATCTCGAAGTAGGTCTGGATAATGGGGCTGATGATCTCCAGCCGGAAGGGATCAAGATTTTCCAGGCTAATGTCCACGAAGGCGGCCTTGATGGCCGGATCCTCCGCCTGGAAACGCGCCCCGGGATCCGGATCCGCCGGCCCCACATCGAAGCGCCGCGCCACCGCGTCCCGGAACCCGTCCT
>PDQT01000156.1 GCA_002747875.1 bacterium DOLZORAL124_64_63 | reverse complement strand
CCGACAGGCTGGTATCCATCACGGAATTGAGTCCGGACATGGTCTCCTCCTACGCCTGTTTGACCAGAACGCCACCGGCGCCGCGGGTTGTGGCCTGGGCATTCTGGCCATAGCAACCGGTGGGGTCGCTGAGGACGGCCTTCTTGAAAAGCTCCGTCTCTTCGCGGGCCAGATCCAGGCAGAACTCCGCCAACTGGCGGTTCAGTTCATTCTGACGCGCCAGCCGTGTGCTGACCTCTTTCAGTTCTTCAAGGGTCCTATCCAGATGCTTGCGGGCCTTCTCGTCGGTATTGTCCCGCAGCTTCTGCACGCCCTCTTCCCCGCTGGCGGCGCCGGTAGCGGCAACCACTTCCCGGACGAACCGTTCCCGGGCGATGCGCGCTTCATCGGCCAAGGGCAGGTAGCGGGCCCATTCCCGGGCATTGGCGTCCAGCCGGTCCACATCTTGCCGCCGCATGTAAGAATTCTGACGCCAGGCCAGGCGCAAAAGGCGCCGATACTGCAAAGTCTCCCGGTGCAGCAAATCGGCCAGAAGCGTGCATTTCTCGTCTATTCCGTGACTTGGGGCGCTCTCGTATTTCATCGTATGGCTCACTTTGGACGGGAACGGGTGCCTGTTTCATTTCTCCGGGGCCATATTCGTGCCACCCAGTTGCCGATAAAGATTTTGGACTTTCTGCACGTACCGGCGGGTCTCGGCGAACCCGGGCACGGACCGGCCGGCGCGGTCCACATGGCCGGGACCGGCGTTGTAGGCGGCCAGCGCCAGCTCTAGATCGCCGTCGTAGCGGGTCAGCATCTTCTGCAGGTAACGGGATCCACCGGCGATATTCTGAGCCGGGCAGGTGGCGTCCTGCACCCCCAACTCCGCGGCGGTGGTCGGCATCAGCTGCATCAGGCCGGTGGCGCCCCGCGGGCTGACGGCCAGGGGGTCGCCTCCGCTTTCCTGCATGACCACGGCCAGGACCAGGGCCGGATCCACGCCCGCCCGCTGGGCGGCGGTGTGGATCTCCGTCTCGAACCGGGACAGGGTGTCCGCCACAGCGGCACCGGCATCGGCGGCCCGCGCGCGCAGGCGCAGGCGCTGGGCCACTTCACCCGTGACCTCGCCCATACTCCGGTAGCGCTCCAGAGCCATGGGTGCCGATGCCGGTGCCGAAACTGGTGCGGATCGGGGAAGGATCCGGGGCGCGCCTTCCGCGTCTCCGTCCACGGTGGCCTGGAACTGCCGCACGATGAGATCCGCCACGCCCACCCGACTGGGCCCCGTGGCCATGGCCGTGGCCATTTCCGAGTCCAGCATCTGCTGGTAGAATTTGGTGGGGCCGCTGCTGTTGAAGAGTTCGTTGTCGGGCACCGTCGCCCGCATGGCCTTGAGCATGGTGTTCAGGAAAACCCCTTCGAACTGCTCCGCGGCGGCCTTCAGCCCGGCCAAATCCCGGTTGGGCAAATCACGGCCGGAGAGGGACTGCCGCTCGGGCACCGCCTGGCGCAGGGCCCTATCCGCGGCTGTCAGGGTTCTGCTGAATCCTCCGTCGCTCATGGCTTACATGATCTCCAGATCGGCCTGCAGACTGCCCGAACGCTTCAGGGCCTCCAGGATGGCGATGATATCCCTCGGGCTGGCGCCGATGTCATTCAGCACGCCGACCACATCGGCCACGGTGCTGGTGTCCGGCACCCGCAGGACACGGGCCTCCTTGTCCTGGACCTCGGTGTTCACATCGGGCACCACCACCGTCTGGCCCAGGCGGCTGAAGGGGCGCGGCTGAGAGACATCGTAGTGGGTGTTGACGACGACCTTCAGGGTGCCGTGGGCCACCGCCGCTTCCCGCAGCTTGACGTTCTTGCCCACGATGATGGTGCCGGTGCGTTCGTTCACGACCACCTTGGCCACGTTGTCGAAGCCGGCCTCCAGGTTGCCCATGGCGGCCACGAAACGAACGGGGTTCTCCCGGTAGGGCTCGGGGACGCGCACGGTCACTTCGGCGGCGCCGCGGGCCTGGGCCACGCCCTCCCCGAATTCCCGGTTGATGCTGCCGGCCAGCTGGTCGGCGGTGGAGAAATCCGGTTGGGTGAGCAGCCAAGTACACGTGTTGTTCTGGATGAAACTCCCCCCCAGGCTCACCTTGACGATGCCGCCGTTGGGGATGGTGCCCACCTGGGCGTGGTTCTTCCGGAAGCTGTTGCCGGCGCCGCTCTTGATGTTGAAACCACCAATGGAGACGGAACCTTCAGCCAGCACGCAGGGGCGGTTCTGGTAATCCACCAAGGGCGTCATCAGGAGGGTGCCCCCCTCCAGGCTACCGCTTTCCAGGTAGCTGCTGACCTTCACGTCGATGGTGCTGCCCACCGGCGTGCCGGGGTCCATGGTGGCCGTCACCCAGACCGCAGCCACGTTCTTGGTGCCCATGTTGGTCGGCACCGTGATGCCGTGCTTTTCCAGGGCGGCCGCGATATTGTGGTGGACCAGCTCGCTGCCGGCCGGATCTCCCGTGCCGTTCAAGCCGATGACCAGCCCCAGGCCCGACAGGGGCTCCGGGGTGGTGCCCTGCAGACGGGCCATGTCCTTGATGCGGGCCGTATGGTCCATGGCCCCGCCCGGGGCCGGGCTCAGGAAAAGGGCCAGTACCGCCAGCATCCCGATCATTCGCGCGCGCGTCATCATGTAGAACCTTTCTAGAACAACCAGTTAAGGACTCGGGTGACCATGCCGGGGGCCGCCGCGTCATTGACCAGACCAGTCCCGTTGTAGGCGATCATGGCGTCGGAGATGAAGGTGCTGAGAATGGTGTTGTCCGGCTCGATATCCTTGGAGCGGCACACGCCCGTGATCTCGATCAAGGTCTTCTCGCCGTTGACGTTCACCATGCGCGAGCCCTCCAGGCGGAAATCCCCGTTGTGCAGCACCTCCACGATGCGGGCGGTGATCTGGGCCTCCAGATTGCCGCTGCGGGAGGTCTTGCCGTCTCCGCTGTATTTGTTCTCCATCTTCACGTCCCAGGGCTTGACGAAGTCTAGAAAGCCCAGCCCGGGACCGCCGGAATGTTCGCTCTTGGTGTTGCCCTTGGTCTTGCTGGAGGCATCGGCGGTGGAATTCTCCACCACGATGATGGTGATCAGGTCCCCAACCCGGTGGGCCTTCATGTTGGAGATCAGGCCTTCCCCCGTTTCGAAATCGATCAGGGGCGCGCGGCCAAGGGCGGGCGAGCCGGCCAGCAGCAGCACACAACCCAACAGCAGTGAACAACCCCGCAGCCCCGTCATCTTCAGCATCATCTCAGTTCCTCCATTCCACGGTACCGGGACCTGTGATCCGCGCGTTGATGAGACGTTTGGTCAGTTCGTTGCGCACGGGAACCACCTTGCCCAGGGGGCCCTCTTGGCGGGCGGTGGCCGGGACGCTCACCATGACGGAGCCCCGCCGCAGGGTCAGTTCCACCCGGTCACCGGCGCGCACCACCGGGATGGGCTTCAGGTCGCAGGCCCGCAGATAGTCCCCGGCTCGCAGGCTGCGGGCACAGCAAGAGCCCCGCAGGGCCTCGCGGCCGAACAGATCCGTCACCTTGCGGGGGGCCCCCACATCCACCCATTCCCAGTCGAAAAGTCCGGCATGCAGGTCCTGGCCCCGCGCGACCTTCAGGCGGGCCTTGGCCACTTCCTGATAGTGATGCACATGGATGGTCACGGGGATCTCCACTCTACCGCCGTCGCCGGCGCTGCGCAGGACCAGAGCCCGGTGGTTCCGGCCCGGCCGCAACGGGTGCGCGGGTTTGAGAGAAAGATCCTCGTTGGCCGCCACCACGGCGGGCAGACGAGGGGGCAGATCCAGCTCCACGCTGCCGGCCGGCGCGCCGGGATGGTCGGGCGGCAACAGGTCGGTAAGCAACTGCTGGGCCCGGGCCCGCAACTGGGCGCGGTCCAAGGGGGCCCCATCCCGGATGACCACCGTGTTGGCGGCTCCCCGGAAACGGACGCCCCCGGACAGTCCGGCCGTCACCAAACGGCGCAGCACCCCACGCTGGCGGATGATCAGGCTGCCGCCCGGGGCGGGCGCCTGCCCCACCGTCAGCTCCGCGGCCTCCGGAGGCAGGGTGCCGGCGGTGATGTCGCCCAGCCGGATGGGGGCATGGCCCACATGCGCCGTGTCGCGCATGGCGCAGACCCAGGGGGCGGTCTGGAATAGTCCGGCCCAGGCAGCGCCCGTCGGCAGCGAGAGCAGGGCCGGCAGGAGCGGCAGCAGCAGCAGGCGTGTGGGCAAGGCTTTCACGGATTACCTCTTGAGCCGGTTGATGGTCTGCAGCATCTCATCGGCCATGGTGATGGTCTTGCTGTTCAGTTCGTACGCTCGTTGGGCGGAGATCATCTTGACCAATTCGTCCACCGTCTCGACGTTGCTCATCTCCAGATACCCGCCGGCGGTTTCCCCCATGCCTTCCAGGCCCGGCGTGGCCAGGATGGGCGTACCGGAAGCCGGGGACTGGGCAAAGATGTTGCCGCCCCGGGCGTCCAGACCCGCGGCGTTGGGGAAGCGGGCCAGCTCCAGCTGCCCGATCTCCTGGATGTTGGCGTCATCGCCATTGGTCAGCACGGCCACGATCCCGCCCCGGGAGATGGAGATCTCCGTGGCGTCCGCCGGCACGGTGATGGCCGGCTCCAGAGTGTAGCCCTGGCTGGTGACGATGTTGCGGTCGGCGTCCAGCTTGAAGCTGCCGTCGCGGGTGTACTTGATGGTGCCGTCGGGCAAGCGGACCTGGAAAAAGCCGTCGCCCTCGATCATCAGGTCCAAGGGGTTGCCGGTGCTGACCACCGTTCCCTGGGTGAAGCTCTTGTTGGTGGCCGACATCTTCACCCCGTGCCCCACCTCCACCTTGGCGGGCAGAGCGCGTCCCTGAGCA
>PDQT01000265.1 GCA_002747875.1 bacterium DOLZORAL124_64_63 | reverse complement strand
TTGCCGAGACCGAGGAACGCATCGTTCTGGATGCCGCACTGATCGAGCGTTCTGGCGTGGACCGCTGGGCCGCCTCCTTCAAGCTGGGGACGGCCGGTTATCGCGACCTGCTGGATCCCGCGGATCTTTTCAATTTTGAGGTGCCGTTCAACGGTCTGAGCGCCGCTCTGATCCTGGAGGCGCGGGCCCGCCTGTCCGTGCGCAAGGGTATCCGCAAGCTGCACGTGGGCGGCGAGGTGCGGCCGCACACCCAGGAGTTCATCGATCTGGCCACGCGCATCTACACCGCCCACGGCATGGAGGTGCACCTGCGGCCGGAGGGCATGCGCACCACGCCCATCTGGCTCAGCAGCTTCGGCGTGTTCTACGATGAACTGGACGGTGGCGAGAATTTCACCGCCAGCCACAGCCAGAACTACAAGGGGGGCTGGAAGCCCATGGAAGCGGCGGGCGGCCAACTGCTGGAGATGGCCGGCCAGATTGCCGACGGCGTGCGGGACCTGGTGGAGGAAGCCCGCGCCGGCAAGGTGGAAATCATCTTGGCACCGGCCAACAACGACTTGGTCTTCCGGGATTTCGACCCCCTGGTGCCCTATGTGGACGTGCTGCGGCAGGTGATCCCGACCAACCTGTTGGCGGAGATCGCGCCCGCCCAAAAGCGCGGTTTCCGGGCGGGCATCTGCACCGAAGGCGGCAGTATGGCCCCCACGGCGCGTCGTATTTTCGCCGAGCTGGGCATCGGCATGGATGAGGGCGGCGCCGTCTTCTTCACCCATGAGGAAGAGAGCAGCACCTTCCACGGCATCGGCATCCTGGACGGCGTGAACCACGGCGTGGACCCTGGCAAGTGGCAGGTTTACAAGCACGTGGGCGCCCAGGAGTTGCTGCGTGAGCGCCGGTGCGATGTCTTCTTCATCTGGGATCCTGACGGCGATCGTTTCAACATGGTCACCGTGGCCCCGGCCGCGGTGGCGGACAAGGCGGTCGCCGCGGGGCTGGAGGTGGACCCCCTGGACGCGGAGCGTTGCCTGGTCTTCTTCAAGCCCAACCAGATCTACTTCATGCTGACGGCCCTGAAGATCCAGTCCCTGCACGAGGCCGGAGAGCTGAACAACTACAACTGGATCGTGGCCAGCACCTTCCCCACCAGCCTGAGCATCGGCGAGGTCGCCCAGCGGGTCACCGAGCGCGGCACCGCCCGGTTGGCCACCTTCCGGGTGCCGGTGGGCTTCAAGTACTTCGCTTCCTTGGTGGGAGACCTGGAGGAGCAGATCACGGCCGGGACCGATCCCACGCGGGCGACGGACGTGACGGGTGTGGAGACGGAATTCGGGCCCCGGCCCCGGCTGCTGATGATGGCCGAGGAGAGCGGGGGCGCGGCCATGGGTTCGGCCGAACCCGTCACCAGCCGCCACGGCAACCGCCAGAGCCTGGCGCCCAAGGAAAAGGACGCCATGCAGATCGGCATCATGAGCCTTTGCCTGGCGGCGCGCCTGCACAACAAGCAGGGCAGCTTCGCGGAATATTACCTGGAGTTGCTGGATGAGTTCGACACCCGCTACCGCTTCTACGAGCGGCGGGACATCACCCTTTTCGACGAGAGTCTGCAGGGTGCCGAGCGGGACGCCGCCAAGGCCGCCGGCAACGACCTGAAGGAACGCACCGTGGCCTTCTTTGCCTCCCTGGAGGGGAAGGATCCGGCCACGGTGGCGGAAACCCTCAGCGGTCTGCTGCCCGAAGGGGTGGGGTTGCCGACCATCGAGCGCGTCTTCCACGCGGGGGACGGCACCTTCATCGAGTTTGCGGAGCAGTGGTTCGAGCTGCGCGCTTCCGGTACCGACGCGGTGCTGCGCTTCTACATGGAGGGGCGCGACCGGCAGACGGTGGCCGAGCTGAACAAGGCCCTCTCGGAGATGCCCATTCCCGAGTAGGCGGACCGGCCGCGACCGCCGCCCACACCCCAAAAAAAAGGCCCCGCGCAAGCAGGGCCTTTTTTCTTGGCAGGTGCCGGGCTAGTAGCGGAAAAGTCCGTAGAATTCCACACCCTCGAAGGCCGGCTCGTACTTGCAGACGCCACCGCTGCACAGGTAACCCGCCTGGCGCGAACCGAACCACAGGTTCAGGTTGCCGCCGCCTTCCAGCGTGTAGGTGATCTGGCCGCTGGGGAAGGGGCCTTCCTTCTCGGTGGGGCTCCGCTGCTCGTCATACTTGTTGTTGGTCTCGAGGACGGCGGCAAAGGCCCAGCGCGGCGCGGTCTCGTACTCCAGCTTGAGCCATTCCACGTCGTAGGCGCCCAGGTTGTAACCCAGGCCGCCGCCCAGGCGCACGTGCTGGTGCTCCGCCTGCAGGGTCCAGCTGCGGGTGTCGTCCACCATCCAGGTCAGCTCGCCGACCAGGGTCTGGCGCAGCCCCTTGTTCTCCTGGTAGCCGAAACCGGCGGTGGCGCGGAAGGGCCCCAGCTTTTCCTTCTGGATGCTGCCGAAGGCCAGCTCGTAGGCCGTTTCATCCGCCAGGTTCTTCAGATGGGCACCGCTGGCCAGCAGGGTCCAGCCCCCGTCGGAGTACATGATGTCCAGGTTGTTCCCCTTCTCGTCGTTGGGGTTCATGTTGTGGGGCGAGCGGTTCAGCATGGTCCAGGCGAACTCGCGCGCCAGGCTGGGCGGGCGGTTCAGGGTGGTCTTGCCGTCGGCGGACGGTACCACCGCGAAGTGCTTGTAGTACATGTGCTCCCAGCTCAGGCTGAAGGGGCCCCTGTACAGGTTCAGGTTGGCGTAGACGGCGTTGCCGGCATTGGCCTGGTCGGTCTGGCTGTCGAAATCGTAGCCGGTCTTCCAGCCGTGCTCGAAGTACAGGTCGCCGAAGCCGAAGTTGTCGCGGGCCCGGACCGAGCCGACCCATTCACGGTGCACCTCGTTGTCGGCGTTGGGGCCGTTGTGGGCGCGGTAGGTCAGGCCGGAGGCGCCCAGGAAGAAGTTGCCGGCGACGTTGTACTCGGCGTCGATACCGCGCACGTCCAGGGGCTGCACGCTGGGCGATCCGCTGAAGACCGTGGCGTTCAGCTTGCCCTGGCGGGTGCTGGCGATGATGCCGTCCAAGCGGGTGTCGATGCGCACCACCCGGTCCTCGTAGCTGTTGAAGACCAGGCCCCGGCCGAAGATGCCGTGGAAATGGCCGACGCGCACGTTGAAGTCGGCGCTGTCGAACTCGAAGAAACGATGCCGGATCTCGTTGCCGCGGCCGCCCTCTTCACTGGGGGCCTGGCTGTTGAGCATGAGGCCGGTGCGGAATCCGCCGAACTGGTAGCTCACGTCCAGCCAGTTTTCGAAGATCTCCTTCTCGGTCTCGGTGCTGTAGGAATACTCGAACTTGTTGGTGGCGGTCACGGCCTCGGCCCACTGGGGCTTGTCCGCGGCCCGGGCCACGACGTCGGTGGCGGGGCGGCTGACCAGTTCGCTCAGGAAATGGGCCAGCTCTTCCTCATCGCCTTCCTTGTAGCCCACATGGCGGTAGATCTCGCGGCCGTCGCTGTCGAAGACGATCAGGAAGGGCACGATGCCGGCCACCTGCAGCTGGCTGGCCACCTCCGCGCCCGTGTCCAGGGGCACGATGAGGTTGTCGAAGCCCTTGCTGCTGAGCATGGGCGCCACCTTGGCGACGCTTTTGCTGTTGTCCGTGTTGACGGACAGGAAGGTGACGCGCCCTTTGTACTCGCCGGCCAGACGGTTCAGGTGAGGCATCTCCTTGAGACAGGGTTTGCACCAGGTGGCCCAGAAGTTCATGACGACGGGCCCTTCGGCCAGCTTGGCGTGGAAGTTCACGGTGCCGCCGTCGGCGGTGCCCAGGGTCCAGTCGGCCACACCGGGGGCGGCCAGGGCCAGACTTGCCGGCAGGAATCCCAGCAGCAGGAAACAGACGGCAACAAACAGAGTCCTTTCCTTCATCTCATCTCCTCGGATTTGCTTCATGAAGAACCGCGCCGCAGGGGTGATCCCGACGGCGCGGTGGGTTGAGAGCCAACAGCCCGCGCCTTACTTGACGAGGGACATTTTCACGGTTTCGGCCATGCCGCCCACGCTGACGCGGGCCATGTAGACGCCGGTGGCCAGCTGGCGGCCGTCATCGGCGCGGCCGTCCCAGACCAGGCTCTGCGGCCCGGGGCTGAGGTGCCCGCTGTGCAGGGTGCGGATCTTCTGGCCACGCAGGTCGAAGATATCCACCAGAGCGGTGACGGCCACGTCCCCGCCAACCTCGAAGCGGATGCTGGTTTGGGGATTGAAGGGGTTGGGCGACGCGTAAGGCTGGCTGGCCAGCAGAGGCTGGACAAGATCGCCGACGGGGGTGGTCTCGTTGGCCAGCCAGACCAGCAGAGCTTCCATCAGGGCGTCGCGGTTGGCCGCGGTGTCGATGCCCTCGAAGGCGAAGCTCAGCAGGCAGGTGCGGCCGGCGTTGAACTGGTGGCGCACGGCGCCGGTGTCCCCGTTGTCGAACAGCAGGGTGGTCACGCCGGTGGTGACGGGCACGATGCCGTCGACGATCCCGTTGTTGTTCGCGCCGTCGCCGCCGACGAGCAGGAAGCTCATGCCGCCGGTGACGGCATCGCCCGCGGGTCCGTTGGCCGCGCTGGCGTCCAGGCTCGGGCCGTTGTAGTCGGCGCCCAGCACGGTGTTGAAGAAGTTATGGGCACCGGTGCTGTAGAATTCGCTATCGGGATCGCAGAAGCTGCCGGCCAGGCTGGTGCCGCTGAGCAAGAAGCCGCCACCGTGCAGGACCTGGTAGGTGATGGCGCCGAAATCATCGGTCGTCAGGCCACCGTGACCGTTGCCCGCGGCCCAGATGACCAGCGGGAACTCGGCCAGTTCCAGGTTGCTGAGCGAGCCGGCGTTCTCACGGCTCCAGGTGGCGTGGCTTTTGCCCGTGGCCGCCACGGCGGTCTGGTAGTAGGCCTCGTGGTCGGTGCCGGCTTCGCCGTCAACGATCAGCACGTCGATGCCGGGGGTGACGACCTTGAACGTGTAGGTCTGGTTGACCGCCGGGGTGTTGGTGCTGGTGATGGTGACGACCATGGAGCCTTCTCCCACGCTGCCGGGGGTGAGATCCAGGTCCAGGTTGGTCAGCGCGCCGGCATCCAGGGGTATCTCGATGTCGACGACGAAGGGCGGGTAGCAGCTGGCGCCTGCACACATGGTGCTGCTCCAGTCCTCGGGGTGATTCTTCTCCAGGTGGACCTGGAAGACGTCGGCCTGGGTGCCGGTGTTGGTCAGGCTGGTGTGGAAGGCGTGGAGCTGGTTCACGGGTACGACGGCACCCATGTCCTCGGAAGTCCAGGCGAAAGAGCCGACCATGGCACCGGTGGTGCTCAGGGTGAAGTCGGCGGACTGGGTGCTGCCGGTGCCGTTCTGGTTGGTGACCGTCAGGGTCACGTACCCGATGCCCGCGCTGCCGGGCGTCATGTCCAGATCCAGGTTGATGGACTCACCAGCGGGCACAGACACATCGATCTCGAGGGCGAAGGGCGGGTAGCAGGAGGCGCCCGCGCACAGGGAGCTGACCCAGTCGGCGGGGATCTCGGGAGCCATCACCACATGGTAGGTGTCGTCCTGATCCCCCATGTTGACGATGGTGTTGTGGAACTGGTGCAGGCTGTTGACCTCGGTCTCGGCCTGGGTCTCCGGCGCGTCGAACTGGAAAGCGAAATCCGCCAGGGCCAGACCGGGCAGGGTCAGCAGCAGCAGGGCGGCCAGGATTGTCAGGGTGCGTTTCATGGGCGGTCCTCTCGGAGGGCTTGACGGTCAGTGGGGTCGGCAACGAAAAGGGCGGCGGGGGCCTTCTCGGTCATGGCCGAGATGCCCGCCTGATAGATGGTCTTGGTGGCATCGTCCTGGGCGAAGGCGATGATGTGCAGGGTGCTCAGATCCCATTCGCCCCGTGTGAGGTCGCCCTCATAGGTCAGGACCTGGCCGGCTGTCATGTTCGCCAGGGTGGGCAGGGTGTCGAGACGGTCGCGGAAGATCCAGTGGAAATCCGTTTCGCCCTGGGAACCGGGGGCATCGTCGTAATGGATGTAGTCCTGGACCAGGGCCACGTAGAGGGTCAGGTTGCTGAGGTCCACGTCTTCCATGGCCGTCACGCTCACCGTTACCGGCACGGTGGTGTTGGTGAAGTCGGCCTCGCAGTCGATGAGGAAGCCGGGCCGGTCTCCCGCCAGAGCGTCGTTGACCAGCACGGCGATCTCCTGGTCGTTGGGGGTGTTGTTGGCGGCGGTGCCGGTGGCCTTCTCGCCGTCGATGACGAGCACGGGGATGCCCGTACCCTGGTAGTTCTGGTAGTAGACTCCGCGATCGGCGTTCTCGATCTCGTTGTACCGATAGTGGGGATCGTTGGGGGTGGGGTAATTCATGCTGTACTTCATGTACAGGGCCCGATCCAGGCCGATGCCGCCATCGTGCATGAAGGCGTGCACGTTGGTGGCCAAATCCGGGCAGCCGCCGCAGTTCACGTTGGACAGACCCTCCATCATCACGGTTTTGGAGGAGCGCAGGTGGAAGCTGTCCGCGGGCACCACGGTGGTCTCGTGGGCCGTGGGCGTGACGCTCAGGGTAGCCGGGGCCACGTAGTAGCCGTCAAGCGCCAGGGAGATGTCCACGGGGGAGGCATCGTCCAGGGTGATGTCCAGGGGCGTGACGCCGCGCGGTTCGCTTTCGGCGTTGAGATAGACGGACGCGCCCTCGGGCGAGCTGAGCACCGTCAGGATAGTGGGCGCGTCATTGCTGAGGGTGAAGTGACGGACCACGCGCTCGGCCGGTCCCAGGTTGACGGTGCTGCTGGGGGGATCGGCGAAATAGCCGTCCATGGCCACGGACACCTCGTACCGGTTGGCGTCCAGGATGAAGGTGTGGGGGGTGGTCTGTTCCTGCAGGACACCATCGATGTAGATGAGGGCTTCGGCGGGGGTGCTGGTCACCTCCAGTTGTCCGGGTTCATAGGTGGGCTCGACTCTGCCGCAGGAGGCCGCGACAAAGATCACGGTCAGAAGCGCCGCGGTCAGCAGGACCGCGCGCCTGGCAACGAAGAATGTGCGCAAGATATCACCTGTCGTCTGTGATCCGGGCCCCTCTGCAGAAATGGGCCGGATCGAGGGGGATGGATGTGAAAGCTGTTCCGGCTTCAATTATACACCCAAATTTTTTGGAATGTCAATGATTCCGGAAAGGCGGCACGCTTCTTTCCCCTGTGTATCTTCATGTTTTTTAATGGGTTGTGGTGTGTTTGGGCGCGATTTTGAGCGAAGATTACCCCGGCTGGAGGGCAGGGTGGGCCCCGCTGGCGTCGACAAGGGGTGATTTTTATGCAAAAATA
>PDQT01000128.1 GCA_002747875.1 bacterium DOLZORAL124_64_63 | reverse complement strand
GCGTCTTGGAGAACTCCAGTTCCACGGCGGCATACTGATAAACAGAGCCATACCCCAGGTCCTTATAAAGCTCCCTCTCCACAATTTCCTTGAACCACAAAACCGCACAATGCCGCGCCTGGTCCATGGCTCGCACAGCCCTCTTCAAACAAGCGCTAACCTCGACGGCAGACTGATCAGGAACAAAAGAATCAACAGCAATAATACTCATGGCAGGCCTCGGCAATCTCTGGCATAAGTGGGCGGGAGGAGTGATAAATTAAATATACAAAACAAAACCAAAAAGAGCCAGTAAAATATTGTCCAAAAATCAATTATTTTCCAACCAAAACCCACAAAACAGCCCCCACCCACCCAAAACTACCCGCCGGCGGGCACCCTATACCACAAAAAATCCTCCAATTCGACCCGACCGCAACACCGCCCACAAAACAGCCCGCCCCCACTCAAAGGAACGCCCCTCGCAAAGCAGACACGACCACCCCCAAGCCCAAACAAGCCAACCCCCCAGCCGGGACGGCACGGTATTCTTCATCGACAAGGCCTTCAGTAAAAACCTGGCCAGCGGCGGGGTAAATGCGATGCGGTGGCTCAGCTACCTGGTGATCATCGCCGCCAAGGATTACGCCCTGGCCGTGGCCGCCGAACCGGGCCAGGGGTAGCAGCCCCAGAGGCAGCCCCAGGGCCAAGCTCAGACCCAGGGCCAAGCCCAGACCCAGGCCAAGCCCAGACCCAGGCCGATTTCATGATCGTGGCGGTTCTACTGCTCGGAGCCTTCGCGGGGATCTCTTCTCTGTTCGAGTTCCTCTATGGTCGCCGGATGCGCGGTCATTTCCTGAGCCGGCACTACCGATAAACCCGGAAAAAACAACCCACCACCAAACCGAACCACTAGCCCGGACGCCATGCCTGAACTATATACCATAGCAACAGAAGACAGCGGACCATCCCCCCAGACCCCATCGAGGAGTCATCCATGCGCCTTTCCGCCATCTTGCTCGCTCTGACCCTGCTGGCCTCAGTGGCTTTGGCCGACTGGAACGGCACCATCGAAACCATCGACGGCCAGACCGTCGTGAAAAACCCCGAGGCTCCCGCCCACGGGACCCGGGTGCTGGCCATGAACGAGCTGTGGCGGCGCGGCGGCGAGGACGATGAGGTCTTCTTCGGCACCATCGCCGAGTTCATGCACGATGCCGACGGCAACATCTACCTGCTGGACAAGCAGCTCTGCGAGATCCAGATCTTCGGTCCCGACGGCGAGTGGCTCAACACCATCGGCGAACGGGGCTCGGGGCCGGGCCAGTTCATGAACGCGGCGGACATGTTCTGGGCCCCCAATGGGGAGATCGGCGTGGTGCAGGCCTGGCCCGGCAAGGTGGTCATGCTGACGCCCGACGGGAACCCCGGCACCACCTTCAAGCTGCCCTACCGTGAAGGCCATGGTTTCCAGTCGGTCTCTCAGGGCGACCGGCAGGGCGATCACGTGGTGCTCAACGGCTCCGCCTGGGTCACCGAGGGCGACCGGCAGTTCCAGCACGCCTACCTCAAGAGCTACGCCATGGACGGCACCGAAAACGCCGGCTACCTGGACCTCAAATATGAAATCAAACCCGGCAACTCCGAATTCATCGAAGAGAACTGGATCAACTTCCGGCGCCGCTGGGACGTGGCCCCGGACGGCCGCGTGGCCGCCGCCGACGGCTTCAAGGACTACCGCATCCATGTCTGGAACGCCGACGGCAGCCTGGACCGCATCATCGAGCGCCCCCGTTACCAGGCCGTCAAGCGCACCGACGAGGAAAAGGAGAGATTCCAGCTCATCTACGACGCGCAGACCAGTTGGAAACGCGGCAGCACCTTCAAGGTGAACGACCTCCACAACTCCGTCCAACAGCTGTTCTTCCGTCAGGACGGCTCCCTCTGGGTGCAAAGCAGCGCCCAACGCTGGCGCTCGCCCGCCGGGCAGTACACCAGCTTCGACGTCTACGACACCCAGGGCCGTTTCCAGTGGGTCATGACCCTGGATGCCGACGCCGACCCCGTGCAGGACAGCCTCTTCTTGGCCGGCGATCGCGCCTACGTGGTGACCGACGCCCTGAGCGCCCGGATGGCCCGCCTCAGCAAATCCGGGGAAACAGATCTCGATTCGGAGGCGGAACCCGTGAACATCATCAGCTTCGAATTTCCGCTGCCCTTGGAAGGAACGCCGTGATGCCCAACGCCATGTCCCGTGCCACGCCCCGCGCCCTGCCCCGCGCCCTGCCCAGCGCCCTGCCCCTGCTCCTGCTGCCGCTTCTGCTGACGGTCTTGCCCGCCTGCGCGGAAAACAACGCCACAGATCCTGTCACGATCATCGATTTCCGGACCGCCCCCGGCACCTGGTTGCGGGTGAACGACGGGGTCATGGGCGGCCTGTCCGCCAGCAGTATGACCCTGGCCCCGGGCCAGCCCGGAGTCTTCGCCGGGCGCATCTCTCTGGAAAACAACGGGGGATTCGCTTCCACACGGACCCAGCTACCGGATCTGGATCTGGGCGCCCACACGGGCATCGCCTTGAAGGTGCGGGGCGATGGCCGCACCTACCAGCTGCGCCTGCGCAACGATGACAGCTTCGAAGGCGCGGCCTACCGGGCCCTCTTCACCACCACCGCCGACAGTTGGGTCACGGTGCGGCTGCCCTTCACGGCCTTCGAGCCCTCTTTCCGGGGCCGCATCCTGCAGGATTACCCGCCGCTGGATCCCACGCGGCTGACCCAGCTGACCCTTCTGTTGGCCGACAAGCAGGCCGGCCCGTTCCAACTGGAAATCGACAAGATCATGGCCTATAGCGACCCGGAGTATAGCGACCCGGAGGAATGAGAGGGAACAGGGCGGGGACACGCCCTCACGCAGACGCCGAGGCGCCGGTCGTGAAGAACTTCATCGCGCGCCTGAAAGCGCCCGGATCAGGCCCAACCCGACCGCGCTGACAAGCAGGCCCGGGAAAATGGCCTCCACCCCCAGCCAGGCCTTGCCGTGCCCCAGGATCAGCCAGATCCCCGCCGCCGCGCCCGAGGCCACCATCACCCAGGCCACCCCCCGCGCCGGCAACCGCACCCCGCCCTGGGCCAGCAGCAACGGCCCCAGCAGCACCGGCGTGCCCAGGCTGCCCAGCACCTTCCACAGGGCGATGACGCTGCCGCTCCACAACGCCATGCCGATGGCCAGCAACGCCGTCACCGTCAGGCTGATGCGGATCAACGGCAGGCTTTCCTCGTTCCCCGGCGCGGCCAGCCCCCGTCCGCGCCCCACCACATCCCTTCCCAGGGTCACGGCGCAGATGAAGGCATAGCTGTCCACCGTGGACATGATGGTGGCCAGCAGCGCCACCGTGAACACGCCCTGCAGCACCGACGGCAGCGCCGCGTCGGCCAGGGCGGGGAAGGCCTGCACCGGATCCTCCAGACCCGGCAGCACCGCGCGCGCGTAAAGGCCCGCCGTGGTCGTCAAGAAATCGAACACCGTCCACAGCCCGATGGCCAGGAAGATGCCCCGCCGCGCCGTGCTCTCGGACTGGGCCGCGAAACAGCGCTGATAAAAGGCGGGCTCCACCAGCGTGCTCATGGCGATGAAATACCATACGGCGATGGCCTGCACCCCCACCCCGCCATCCCACTGCAAATGCCCCGGCGGCAGGTTCTCCCGCAGGAAGTCCCAGCCTCCGAACTTCACCACGCAAACGGGCACCAGCACCACGAACCCCAGGAACATCAGCACGAACTGCACCATGTCCGTGGCCACCACCGCGCGCAAACCGCCCCGGTACACGTAGCCCACGGAAAAGACCGTGCCCAGCACCACCCCCACCCACAGAGGCCAGCCCGTGGCGAAGTTCAGCAGCACCCCCAGCATCAGCACGTAGGCCGCGGGCACCGTCATGACGAACATCATGCCCGCGCCCACCAGCGCCGCGGGCCGCCCGTACTCCTGCTCCAGCATGTCCGGCACCGTGAGGACCTCGCTGCGCCGCGCACGCCCCGCCAGGACGAGGGCAAAAATGGCCGCGTACAGATAATAGGGCACGCCGAAAACCAGCCAGTTGCTCACGCCGTGGCTGAAGGTGTATTCCCCCACGCCCAGGATGCCGCCGTACCAAGTGCTGACCAGCGACGCGGTGAAGGCGGGCAGGGTCAGGCCACGGCCGGCCACGATGAAATCGGCAGCCCCACTGGAGGGCTGCCGAAACAGGCGCGCGATGACGAAGAGCAGAAACAGCGCGTAGAAAATGCCCGCCAGCGGAGCCAAAACCTATTCTCCAAGATCTTCCAGGCTCATGGGCGGCACATAACGGTCCACGGAGACCAGCAGGCTGCCCTGCCCCACGCTGATCAGCAGGGGCGCCTGCAGCACCTGGTTGCTGATCAGGGCGGGACCACCGGGCCCCAGCCGATCACCCAGCAAGGGGAAACGCGCGTTGGGCCCGGCCACGCAAATGCGCAGCCTGTCGGCGAATTGCTCCAGCAGTTGCAGGTTGTACAGGGTGTGGTCCACCCGCCAGCCGGTGGCGCCCAGGAAGATGACCTCTTCTATCCCCTGCTCCACCAGGAACAGGAGCGCCTTCTCGCTGTCGGTGGTGTACTGGTCGTCCACCTGCAGGAAGCGCGGTCCCGAGCGCCCGACCAGCACGCGACCGCTGAGGCTGTCGAAGTCGCCGATGACCACGTCCGGCGGGATGGGCAGGTGATCGTAGGGATGGCCGGCCGAATCGGTGGCCACGAAGAAGTCGCTGCCGGTCAGCCAGTAGCGCAGCAGTTCGTCCTCCGGCGGAGGGCCGCTGCACAGCACCACGGCCCGGAGGCCGCGGCGGGGAAAGAGTGAATTGGCCGCCCCACCCAGGGGCGCGTCGTCATGGGACATGGTCACCGTTCGGGAAGGGGCGGGGAAGCGTCGGCTCCCCCGCCGCATGATCAGTCCGCCGAATGATCAGCCCACCGGCGGGCTAGAAGTCGTAATCCACGCCGACCATCATGTTCCGACCCGCCGCAGGAATCAAATAATTTTCTCCATAGTAGTAGCCCTGGGTTTCGTATTCGGCACCGTTCAGATTGCGCAGATGCAGGAAAAACCGCGCGTTCTCCAGATCGCCCAGGCCCAGACGGTCCAGGTTGGCCCAGATGGAGAAATCCAGCGTGGCCCAGCTGTCGATGGTGCGCTCGTCATTGCCCGTATTGTCCAGATACTGCCGGCCGGAAGCGCGCATCCGGAACTGCGACTGCACGCCCTCGTTCCAGGCCGTGGTCAAGGCCACGCTGGCCAGGTACTCGGGGAACAGGGCGATGGGCTTGCCGCTCAGATCGGCGTGGCTGCCGTCCCAGTCGTAGAAATCGAATTCCTTGAATTCATCCCAGCTGCGGCTGGCCGCCACGGCCAGAACGCTGCGCGGGGTGACGCGCGCGCGCAGGCCCAGCTCCAGACCGCGGTGCAGGGTCTTGGCGGCGTTGCCGCGGATGCCGTAACCCTCGTCGTTCACGCCGCCGTAGGGCACGATCTCATCGCGGAAATCCATGTAGTAGCCGCCCAGGGTGAAGCTCAGGTCATCGCCCACCCAGCTGAAGCCCAGCTCGTAGTCGATGACCTTCTCTTCCTGGATCTGCGGATCGGACCACTCCACGTAATCGGGCGTCGTGCCGTCCGCCTTGTAGACCACGCGCGACCGGTTGAACAGCGGGTGCACGCCCAGGTCGGTGGCGTCGTCCCAGGTGTCGAACAGCTCGTTGTCCGTGGGCTCGCGGTGGTTGATGCCCACGCTGCCGAAGAAGGCCACCTGCCCCCCGAACAGGCTGCCCGGCTGCCAGCGCGCGCCGCCCTTGGGGTTGAAGAAGTCGTAATCCACGGAGTAGGCGTGCCGGTCCAGACCCCGGAAGTTGCCCACCTCACGCTGCATGAAATCGTAGGTCTTGTGCTGGAACTGCAGGTCCGCCATCAGGGTGAAACTGTCGCTCAGCTGGTAGCGATCGTTCAGGTAGATGTTGTAGGCGTCCTTGTCTCCGGTGTACTCGTGGTACTTGTGCTCCGGGCCGATCAACTGCCCCGGATCGTACCCCGCGACGCTCATGACCCGGCCCCAGTGGTTGGAGTGGAAGGTGTAGACGTCGCCGCCCACCACCAGCCGGCCCCGGTCATGCTCCACCAGCAGACGCGGCACCCAGCCCACCTGGTCCTTGCGCACGTACTTGCGGCGCACCAGGTCCACCTCGTCATCCGGGGCCAGTCCCAGGCGCTGGTCCAGCGCGAAATCGGCCGCGTCCTTGCCGTCCTTGAAGTTCTCGTAGAAGCCCTCGCCCTGGGTGTAATAGACGGAGTTCTTGAGGGTCATCCGGTCGTTGAGGTAGGCCTCGTTGTGCAATTCGTAGTGGGGCTGCGTGAAGTCGTCCACGGCGTTAGGGTAGGTTTCGGGGTTGTGGGTGCGGTCATTCTCCAGGACGGACTGGGGCACGGCATTCCAGGCGTGCTGCGTGACCTCGCGACCGGTGTAGATGTTCACCGTGGTGGTCGCGTTCTCGCCGCGGTGCTCGCCCGTCCAGAAGACGCCCCACTGGTCCACGCCCGTGCGGTCGCGGTAGCCGTCGCAGTCCTGGCGGCTGATGCGCAGGCCGCTGCGGAAGCCGCCCTTCAGATCACCCGTCTGGTACTTGAGCATCTGCCGGCCGAAGCCGTAGCTGCCCGTGGACAGGGAGGCCCGTCCGCCTTCTTCAGCCCCCAGGGGCTCGGTCATGATGTTGATGGTGCCCCCCATGGCCGTCAGGCCGCCCATGCCGTTGGTCACGCCGCGCTGGACCTGGATGTCCTGCACGCTGCCGGCCAGGTCGGGCATGTCCACCCACCAGAGCTGATGATCCTCGGGATCGTTGAAAGGGATGCCGTTGACCAGCACGCCCACGCGCCGCTGATCGAAGCCGCGGATCTTCACGTAGGTGTAGCCCAGGTTGCTGCCCGCGTCCGAGTAGCTGAACACGCCGGGCAGATCCTGCAGCAGCATGGGGATAGGCAGGTCCGGCTGGCGCAGGTCCAGCTCCTCGCCCGTGATATTGGACAGGTTGAGGGCCTCGTTCTCGTCGTAACGGGACTCGGTGACGATGACTTCCTCGACAATGTTCTCGTCGGCCTGCTCCACCATCTTGTCGCCGCCGGTGGCGGTGGTCTCCGCCAGGGCGGGCCCGACGGGCAAGACGGACAGGGCCGCTAGAGCCACTAGGGCCGCCAGGGCCATCAGAAAGGTCACGCGGAGGCCGGGCAGCGGCAGGGCGCGAGGGATGCTTTGGATGTGATGGAAGCGGGGGATGCGTGGCATGGCTCACCTCTGGGGGTTGGCCAGGCGGGGAAGAAGCGAGGCAACAAAAAACGACGCTGCCGTTTCTGGGAACAGAAGGAGCGTCGCCATGAGGCCCGTTTTCCTACGCCGGCATGATCCGGGTCAGGTTCCAAGGGTTTCTCTCAGGCTGCGGTTTTCGGGCAGCCACCCCTAACGGTCGGGTTTCAAATTAGAGGAGGATGGGAGGGGTGTCAACCTTGGAGAAAGCGTTTTGGAGAAGGCGTCTGTGCCCTTTGTTTTGCATGGTTCCGGGTGGATCCGCGAATCGCCGGTAAGGAGCGCGACTCGGGAGCCTCGATCCGCATAGTGCGCATCCCGACAGCCTCGGCATCTTTCCTCAGCTGATCGAGAAGAACGGTTTTTCCGACCCCACGCAATCCGACCATGAGAACGCTCTTGGCTGGACGGCGCAACCGATTACGAGCCAGAGAAATGCGCACCACGACGAGAATATAGTCTGGCGCGCTCTTTCTAATCCTCCAAAACAATAACCTCAGGCAACGCCTCCCCCTCGGGAATGAACTGCAAGCTCACCGAATTGACGCAATGCCGCGTATTCTTCACCGTGAACCCCTCGCCCTCGAAAACATGCCCCAGATGCCCGCCGCAGTTCTTGCAGATGATCTCCACGCGCCGGCCATCGGCATCGGGCTTCCGCTGGACCGCGCCCGCGATCTCGTCATCGAAGCTGGGCCAGCCGCAGCCCGAGGCGAATTTGTCTTCCGACTTGTAGAGCGGCGCGTTGCACTGCCGGCAGAGGTAGGTGCCCGGTTTCTTGTTGTGCTCGTACTTGCCGGTGCCCGGGCGCTCGGTGCCCTTGTGCAGGATGACATGCTGCTCTTGCTTGTTCAGGATGTTGTAACGCACGTGTTTCTCCTTGCGGGGGGCGGGCCCCGAAAAAGCCGTCAGGGCCCACAGGACCAGACCGGCGGCCACGATGATGGCGATGCTTCTGTTCATGGGAAACCTTTCGATGATGCGGGCTGCCGTCCCAGACGGGGCCTGTCGTTGTTTTGCCCGTCGTTGTTTTGCCCGTCGTTGTTTTCCCCATAGGGAATGTAGAAAGACCCACCCCCATCCGCACCACCCGCCCATCCCCCGCGCCGAAAAAAGCGGGGCCCGCCCCAACAGGAGCAGGCCCCGCCCATTCAGCCGAATGATCCCGCCATCAACGCACCAGGACCATGGACCGCGCGCTCTGCTCCGAGGCCGTGCGCACGCGGTACAGGTAGGTGCCGCTGGAGACCGCGCGGCCGGCATCGTCCCGGCCATCCCACAGGACGCTGTGGGTCCGGGCGGGCAGGTCCGCGTCCACCAGGCGGCGCACCAGGTGGCCGCGCATGTCGAAGATGTCCAGCGTCACGGGGCCCTCCCGTCCGACCGCGAAGACGATTTCCGTGGTGGGGTTGAAGGGGTTGGGGTGGTTTTGAAACAGCCGCAACGAGGAGTTGGGCGGCGTATCACCCTCTTCGCCGGGCACCGCGGACGGAGCGATCAGCTCCCAGATCCCACTGTCCACCACCACATCGTAGAGCACGGCGTGCCCCGCGTCGTTCAGGTGGATGCCGTCGCCGGAATCGTACTGGGGCAGGATGGTGCCGTCCTCGGCGGCCGTCCCGTACCAGAAATCCAGGGCGTGGTCCCCGTAGATGGCCAGCGTCGTGTCGGCCATGACGTGCTGCAGCTCACGGGAGGCCGCGTCCAGGTTGCGCGGCTGCGTGGTGCTGATCCAGATGGGCACGTCGGCGTCGGCGGCCAGTCCGGTGATCACCTCGTAGTTGGCCAGCTGCTCCTGCAGGGAGTAGCCGGAGGCCACGTCGTTGCTGGGCAGGTTGACGATGATGGCCCAAGGCTGGTAGGCCAGCGCCCGCGTGATGTTGTGTTCCACGCTGGGGGCGGGCCGACCCGCGGGCGGGGTGCTGTCGTCGGGCATCAGGTGGTAGGTGGTGTAGCCGCCGACGGCCAGGTTCACCACCTGGGCCTGCTCGTACAGATCCTGCACGTGGTTGCGGTAACGACCCACCCAGGTGCTGTCCGGATGGGAGGCCCCGGCGCCCGCGGCGGTGCTGCTGCCCAGCACCACGATCAACGGCCCGTCCTCGCCGGTGATCACTTCCACGCCGGTCATGCGCACGTCGTCCAGGTACCAGGAGTGCAGGGCGCCATCGGCATCCTGCTGCCCGAAGAAGATGGTCTTGATGCGCGTCATGTCCGCGTTGCCGCTGTTGTCCAGGAAGACCTGCACGGACAAGGCCACCCGCTGCCAGGCGCCCGCCGCCACGTTGCCCATCAGCGTGCCGAGGGGCAGCTTGGCGGACTTCTGGTTGGACAGATCCTCCAGGTAGATGCAGGGCAGATCGGCCTGGGCCGTCAACTGGTCGGTGTAGATGTGGAAGACCAGGCTGTCGGCCAGGGTCACATCATGGCCCGTCCAGCCGATGCTGGCGATGGCCGCGCCCCAGTTGCCGCCCTCCTGGCTGCTCCACTCCAGGTTCAGGGCGTAGTTGCCCACCAGGGAGCGCGCCGGGCTGACGGGAATCTTCACGCCCGACCGCAGCAGGGTGCTGGGGCCGTTGACGAAGGTCCAGCTCGGGTCGTAGTAGACGGGCGTCGGGCTGTCCGCGAAGAAGACGTAGTCGAATTCGTCGCCCGTCGCCTCGGACACCACGGCGAAGGCTTCGTCGCTCATGTCCGCGGTGCCGCTGCCGCCGGCGTCGGTGACCCGCACACGGTACGCGTCACCGGGGGTCGTGGGCACGGTCCAGGCGTAGGAGCCCGCGGCCGCCGGCGTTGAGGCGATGATGTTGGTCCAGGTGGCGCCGTCGTCCGCGCTGAAGTCCAGGCTGACGTTGGCCACGTTGAAGGTGTCGAAGAGGATGTTCCGGGTGGCGCCCGCCTCCCAGCGCTGCAGACCGTTGGGGTTGACCAGGGTCACGGCGTAGGTGGGAGCCTCGATGCTGAAGTCGCCGCTCTCGTCGGTCAGCAGGGGATCGGCGCTGTCGGTGACGCGGATGCGGGCCTGCGTGGTCAGACCGGCGGGCACGGTCCAGGCGTAGCTGCCGGACGCGGCGTCGGCCGCGGTGGCCACGGTGGACCAGGTGGCCCCGCCATCGGCCGAGAAATCGATATCCACGGCCGTGACCAGGTTGCTCAGCCAGCTGATGTCGTAGGTTCCGCCCTCGAACCAGGTCTCGCCGCCGGCGGGCGACAGCAGGGTCAGGGCCGGATCGTTGCCGTTGCTGAATTCGTAGCGCAGGACGCGGCGGTTGTTGTAGTCGCAGACCCAGAGGAAGCCGTTGGCATCGTCCACCAGGGCCGCGCGCGGGGTGCGCAGGCTGCTGGCGGTGGGCGGCTCGGGATGGTCGTTGGATTCGAAATCCGTCTGGCCCAGCACGAAGTCCGCCGGGGCGCCGTTGGCCAGGGTAGCCGCGTTCAGGAAGATCATCACGCGGTGGTTGCCCTCGCCCACCATGTACAGGGTGCCGTCGGTGCCGATCTCCACGAAACGGGTGGTGCCGAAGCCCTCGCGCGAGAGCATGCTGCCGCCGGTCACGAAGTCGGGCTTGCCCAGCACGCCGTCGGCCGGGCCGCCGTTGGGCTTGCCGGCCGCGTCGTCGTAACGCAGGACGCGGCGGTTGCTGTAGTCGCTCACCCACAGGGTCCCGTCGGCGCCGATGGCCACGCTGTTGGGGCTGTGCAGGCCGCTCTGGGTGCAGGCGGACACGGCGGAATCGAAGTCCACCTGGCCCAGAACGCCGTCGGCCGGGCCGCCGTTGGGCTTGTTGGCGGCGTCATCGTAACGCAGGACACGATGGTTGCTGAAGTTGCTGACCCACAGGGTCCCGTCGGGGGCCACGGCAATGCCCACGGGCCCCTTCATGCCGGTCTGGGACGTCACGCCGGTCTTGGTGACGAAATCCGGCTGGCCCAGAACGCCGTCGGCCGCCGCGCCGTTGGGCTTGTTGGCGGCGTCGTCGAAACGCAGGACACGGTTGTTGCCGTAGTCGCCGATCCACAGGCGGCCTTCGTCATCCACATGACCACCGATGGGGTTGTTGAACTTGTCCGCGGCCAGACCGGAGCCGCCGCTGACGAAATCCGGCTGGCCCAGAACGGCCTCCGCGTCCGAGCCGTCGACCAAGGCGTCGGCCGAGCTCCAGCGCAGGACACGGTGGTTGGTGCGGTCCACCACGAAGATCTTGCCCGTCAGCGGATCCAGCGCCACCCCGTTGGGTCCGGCGAAGGTGCCGGCGGTGGTGCTGGGCGCGGGGCGGGTGACGAAATCGGTGGTGCCCAGCACGCCCGCGGCCGGCTGACCGTTGACGAACTGGGACAGAGCGGGGGTAACGCTGAGCGCGGCTAGAAGCACAGCCAGCAAGCAGGTCCTGAATGTGAAGGGAAAGGGTTTCATGACACCCTCCGGAAGAATAGAGCCAAGCCGGCGACGGGAGGCGTCGCGAACTCCGGCCAGGCGATCACCGGAGTCGGCATCGTTGCGACCGGATTCTAGCATAGTCCCGGAAAAAATGTAACCGGTTTCTACGGCCGATTTCACCAAGTGTAACCGGTTTCCATAAACGGGCCGCAATCCGGTAATCCGGACAGGGAAACGGCCACCGCAAACGGGTGGCCGTTTCTCTTTTTCACGATGATACGGGGCCGGCTAACGGAGCATCGGCTAGCGGGGCGCCGACATCCCCAGCTGATCCATCAGGAAGGCCCGCTGTTCGGCCTGCTGCTGGATCTGCGTGGTGATGGTGGTGCCGCCCCCGTGACCGCTGGCCTTGTTGATCAGCAGCATGATGGGCCCGCCGCCCCGGTTCGCCTCCTGCAGGGCCGCGCACATCTTGCGGGCGTGCAAGGGATCGACGCGGGCGTCGTTCTCGCCGCCGGTGACCAGGAACGCCGGGTAGGACACGCCCTTGTGGATGTTGTGGTAGGGCGAGTAGGCCAGCAGGTAGGGGAACTGCTCCGGGTCGTCGCTGCTGCCGTATTCTTCGGCCCAGATGTTGGCCACGCCGTGCTGGTGGTAGGTGACCATGTCCAGCAGGGGCACCGCGCAGAGCACGGCCTGGAACAGGTCCGGCCGTTGCACGGTGACCGCGCCCACCAGCAGGCCGCCGTTGCTGCCGCCGGCGATGGCCAGCTTCTTCGGGTTGGTCCAGCCGTTGTCGCACAGCCAGTCCCCCGCGGCGATGAAATCGTCGAAGACGTTCTGCTTCTTCTCCTTCATGCCCGCCTCGTGCCACTGCCGGCCGTACTCGCCGCCACCGCGCAGGTTGGTCACCACGTACACGCCGCCGGCCTCCAGCCAGGTCAGCGCCGAGGTGCTGAAGCGCGGCCGCAGGCTCACGTCGAAGCCGCCGTAGCCGTACAGCAGGGTGGGGTTGTTCCCGTCCAACTCGATGTCGTCCCGGTGCACGATGAACATGGAGACCAGCGTGCCGTCCTTGCTCGGATACCACACCTGGTCCGCCACCACGCCGTCCACGCTCACGTCCACGGGGAACTCGCGGTAGACTTCCAGCTGGTTCGTGTCGAAGTGGTACTTGAAGCTGGTGGGCGGGTAGGTGAAGGAAGAGAAGCTGGACCAGATCACGTCCGAATTCCAGCGCCCCCACACGCCGCCCGTGCCGATGGTCGGGAACGGGAAGTCGCGCACGAAGCTGCCGTCCAGCGTGTAGATCTTCACCACCGAGTAGGTGTTGTGGCTGTAGCTGGCGAAGATGTGTCCGTTGATGGCGGAGATGCCCTGCAGCTTGTCGCGGGGATGCTCCTCCAGGAAGACCTTCCAGTGCTCGCGGCCGGGCTTGTCCACGTCCGTGATGTAGACCATCTTGCGCGGCGCGTTCTCGTTGGTGGTGATCAGCATCTTGCCGTCCACGATGTCCACGCCGTACTCGTTCTCCATGCCGGTGGCGATGGGGATCGGATCGCCCTCGCTGCCGGTCTTCTTGAACCAGAGATCGTTGGCGTTGAACAGGCCGCGGTAGTAGATGGTGTACCGCGCGTCCTCGGTCAGCCACACCCCGTGCCAGGTCTCCTTCACCTCATCGTCACCGAAAACCTTCACGTCCTCGGCGGCGTCGGTGCCCAGCTTGTGGTACCAGACGGAGTGCCAGTATTCTTCCTCGCCCGCGGGCACCTCGCCCGGCAAAGGCTTGCAGGTGTAGTAGAAGCCCTCGTTGCCGGGCAGCCAGCTGCCCACGTTCTGCTTCCAGCCGCGCAGGGTGTCGTCCAGAATCTCGCCCGTTTCCGTGACCATGACCCGCACCACGGGATTCTCGTCACCGCCGTGGGCCACGCCGTAGGCCACGTACCGGCCGTCCCGGCTGGGGCTGAAGTTGCCCAGGGTCTCGGTCGGGTCCCACTCGTTGGGGTTCAGCACCACCTGCGGCTCCGCGTCGGCGGTGGCCTTGGTCATGGTGATCCACTTCTCGTCTTCCTTGTTCTTGATGCTGTAGAAGATGCGCTCGCCTTCCAGCACCGGGCTGGGGACACTCTCGTCGTCGTAGCGCCACAGAGCATTGAAGCGCCCCTCCAGCCAGGCCCGCTGGGGCAGGTCCTGCAGCAGGGTGTGGGTGTACTCCTCCTGGGCCGCGGTCCAAGCCTGGACCTCGGGATCGGAGGCGTCCTCCAGCCAGCGGTAGTTATCCGTGATCTTGGTCCCGTGGTAATCGTTCACGACGGGGACCTTGGGGGTAGGCGGCGGGGTCAGTTTCATGGTTTCCGTCAAAGGTTTGGGGGCCTGGGAACAGGCGGCCAGCACAGACAGAACCGCCATCATCGACAGGATGCGTTTCATGGGGAACTCCTTGGTGGGGGTGTTTTGTGCCAAAATACCCATGAAAGTCCTTTTTGAACAATATATTCATGGGCCCGGCCGCATTTTTCGGGTACCGCGCGGGTGACGATGGGGTGGCTTTGGGAAATGCCCGCCGGCGGGTATGCCGATTCAATCCCATTCTTAGTCGAAACTCTCCACGACCCTCCAACCTCATGCAGCGAAATCACTCCCTTCTCCTGCCGCGCAGATCTTCAGTTCAGAGACGATCGCCCCAGGGACAAGATCCGCATCCTGCTCATCATTACGGTAGGAGGGTCGCGGTAGGGATACCGGTTGCCCGGCACCCCGCACAGATCCCAGCGTGCGCTACTAACGCACTGGGCTCCTACCTTGGGTTGTCGCCTCGAATCGCTTGACAGGAAACGGATGGAGAATACGAGCCGATGGGAGGAAGCGATCTGCGATCGGACCAAACCTGGAAAACGGCATCCTGGAACGCTCTATGCATGAAAGAACAGCGTGCTCACGGAGCTTCAGGCGATGCTGGCTGTAGTCGCCTGCGCGGATCGGCGGGTGAATCGGCGCTCTCCCCCCGGGGGGATGTGACATGGGCTTTTGATCGACCGGTGGGGGGAAGTGAATGTCGGGGAACGGGGAAGATCCGCCACGAAAGGCAAGATTGCACCCTTTGGTGGCGGATTATGATTGAATCACCGAGTGATTGATGCTAAGAATTTGATGCCGTGTTTAGTGCTGGCTCCGTTAAATATTGAAAGCCCTGAAAGGGTTATGAAAAATGAAAGGAACTTTCCTGTGACCAAGATGGCTCTCCGCATTGGCATATTGCTGACCTTACTATTTGTCATTCATCCTCTTTCTTTGGCTGCCGAGCCCATTCCGGCTTTTCACAAGGCGTGGTCTTCCGGAGATGATGCAAGTAGCCTTTTTCTCCCAAAACCAAAATTTGCGGTGCAGATACCAGACAAATCCATTGCCGTGTTCTGCGAAGTCGATTGCCAGTTTATTATTCTGGATGAGGATTGGGAAGTAAAACGAAAGTTCGGTAGGTGTGGAGATGGCCCAGGTGATCTCTCCAAAGCTGATGCCGCTTTTGTGGTGGGCGACTCCTTGCTGGTGACCCAAGGTTTCCGGTATTCGGTTTTTGACCTTCAAGGGAATTATGTGCGGACCAAGGATTTTCCCAGCCCTGTGTTGAAGCCATTGAAGGTTGGAGAATGGCTCATTGGAGTTGACTATTTCCAACATGGGAAAATCGTGGCGTTGAACCTTGTTTCCAACGAAATGCTTACTCTCTTAGAGCCCGAAAAGACCGATTCTTTTCAGCCTTTAATGGTTAATTCTGAAGCGGCTTTCTTTTGTGGTCGGATTTCTGGAAATGTCTATGAAATCCATCCAGGCCAACCTGTCCGGAAGTATGATCTCGGCCTGTCTGAATCTGAAGTTGTTGTGTCAGCATCAGGCTCTGGCCAGGTTCGGAGTTGGACCTCCGTGGTGTTGACCGTATGGGGGGACGGTGAGGGCGGGGCTTTCATGTGCGTTACCGAAGAAAGCCAACCTTACATGGATGGGGATGAAGCCGTTTATCCCAATAACTTTCGGCACTATAAACCGGGGTTTGAAGAATTTGAAATGGTGCAGGTCGCTCCCACCGATATATCCTTATTCTCGGTGACCCGATTGGAGGGGGGCGAGCTTCTTGTGATTGATCCTTTCGAATCTCAGATATCCCTGTTAGAACGAAACCCCTGAAACCCCTGAAATCGGGCAAAGCAGATGACTCTTATTCTTGTTTTCTGAAGCATGTTTTGAAAGTGCAAGATCAGGCATTGTCCCGAGGTTCACGACCTGGTAAGGAGACCACTTCCGCCTTGTGGATCACTCGGCATTTTGTTGTCCAGCTTTGTGCTGAGTAAAACTGGTGACCAAAAACAGCACAGGTTTGACCGGTCTCATCAAAGTTTTGCCGAGCCAAAGACAGGTCATAAGTAGCAGCCTTCTCCAGTACGCTATTCTTCTTCATACCAACGAGATCTTGCACTCCGGCTCCGTCCAGATAGTCAAGCACCTCGGGACAACTGAACCCACCATCAAGACGAACGCCAGCATTGGTAGAGTAAGCGGCTAGCCTCCGCCGTCTTCCCCCACCCCCCTCTTTCGGGTAAAACGGTCAAGTTCCCTCGCCGAACCTGACCACCCTTCCCCAGGAGGACCCCATGCCCAAGACCCGACGCACTGCGGATCAGTGGCAAGCCCTCATCCAACAGCACGACCAAAGCCCACTCTCCACCGCCGAGTTCTGCAGAAAAAAAGGGCTGACCTTATCCAGCTTCTATCACTGGCGCGGCAAATTGCGCCAAAAAATCCAACCAAACAACTTCATCGAAGTCACACCTCCCGCCGACACCGACCGCGATCACTCCTGGTCACTGGAAGTCGATCTGCCCAATGGCGGCCACCTGAGCCTCAGGTACAAGCCATGATCCTCTCGAACCGACCCACCGGCCGCATCCTGATCTGGCGACAGCCCGTTGACATGCGCAAAAGCTTCAATGGCCTTGTTGG
>PDQT01000166.1 GCA_002747875.1 bacterium DOLZORAL124_64_63 | reverse complement strand
TGGCCCTGATCCTGGCCCGCAAGGGCTCCTTCGTCTGACAAACACACCCCCGACGGCGTCCTTGCGCCCCAGACCTATCTGCAGAACCACAGCCACGATTGGGATCGACGGCCCCAGCACGGCGATCAGCCCGGATCATCGGCTCCCCTCCGGCGCGGACGGCATGTCCTTGTCGCCCCGGCCGCTGAGGTTGACCAGGATGAGGGGATCATCGCCCTGGAGCTGCTCCAACAAGGTGGGCAGGTAGGCCACGGCGTGGCTGGATTCCAGGGCGGGGATGATGCCCTCCAGCCGCGAGAGCTGGTCGAAGGCGGCCAGGGCCTGCTCGTCGGTGACCCGGCCGTAGCGCACGCGGCCGGTGTCCTTGAGGTGGCTGTGCTCCGGACCCACGCCCGGGTAGTTCAGGCCGGCGGCCACGCTGTGGGAGGAGCTGACGTTGCCGTCGGCATCCCGCAGCAGATAGCTGTAGGAACCGTGCAGCACACCGGGCTGCCCCAGACCGAGGGCGGCGCTGTGACCCGCCGAAGGGGTGCCCCCGGCCTCGACGCCGAAGAGGGCCACATCCGCGTCGTCCATGAAACCGGCGAAGATGCCGCTGGCGTTGCTGCCGCCGCCCACACAGGCCACCACCGCATCCGGCAGGCGATTCTCTCGAGCCAGAATCTGCTTTCGCGCTTCCTGGCCGATGACCTTCTGGAAGTCCTTCACCATGGCGGGGTAGGGATGCGGCCCCACCACGGAGCCGACGAGGAAGTGGGTGGTCTCCACGTTGGTGACCCAGTCCTCCAGGGCTTGGCTGCTGGCGTCCTGCAGGGTGCGGGTGCCGCTGGTGACGGGCTGCACGCGAGCCCCCAGCAGTTTCATGCGCCGCACGTTGGGGGCCTGGCGGGCCATGTCCACCTCGCCCATGTATATGGTGCAGTCCAGACCCATCAAAGCACAGACGGTGGCGGTGGCCACCCCGTGCTGGCCGGCGCCCGTCTCGGCGACGATACGCTTCTTGCCCATGCGCTTGGCCAGCAGGACCTGGCCCAGGCAGTTGTTGATCTTGTGGGCTCCGGTGTGGTTCAGGTCCTCACGCTTGAGGTAGATGCGCGCCCGCCCGCCCAGCTGGGTTTCCAGGCGGCGGGCCCGATAAATGGAGGTGGGCCGGCCGGCGTAGTCGGCCAGCAGTTCGGTCAGTTCCGCGGTGAAGGCGGGGTCCCGACGGGCGCTCAACCACAGGCGCTCCAACTCCTGGAGGGCGGGGATGAGGTTGTCCGGCACGTATTGCCCGCCGTAGGGGCCGAAGCGTCCTTGGGGCGGATTGGGGGGTAGACTGTTGCTGTTGGGCTCTGTCATCGCGATCTCTTTCGGTTTTCGTCTGCCAGGGGGCGCGATCCGGCCGAAGGAGGGATGAGAAGAAAAACCCACCATCGGCACGGATGGCGGGTCTGGAGACGGGGGGTTCAGGACTGTTTTCCGGTGAACCTGTCGTTACTCGCAAACACGAACATCCGCGCGCTTGATGCTGCCGCACCAAGGCCACCAGCCGGACCATCGGCCGCTGGAGATCAGGATGTTCCGCTTGCGCAGGTTCATGGACGCGTCTTTCGTCGGTGTTCGGACGTTCAACTGTAAATATTCAACCATCGATGTGTATGGCGTGTCAAGGGGGTGCCGGGAAAAATGTCGGTGCTCGGATTCGATCGGCACCCCCTTGGGGGTTGATGCGTTCTTTTGGAGACCGCGGTCAGGGCGGTCTGTTTCAAGGCCGCGTTGTGGTGACGCCTTGATCAGACCCAACCTCAAAGATTGATAAGCTCCTCGTCATCCAGTTCCAACACCTGGTCAACGACATGCTCACGCGGAGCCCACTGTTCCTGCTCACGCACCGGCCAATCGGATGCGGTCGCCGTGGATGCGGGTGCCGTGGATGCGGGTGCCGGCGTGAACTTGGACTCGAGGAACCGATCCGATGCGGAAGAGGCCGGAGCAGTGGAAACCGTTTCCGAGTGTCCCCCATGGACGATGGCCCCTAGATCCATGATGGCCTGTTGCACACCCCGGGCCTGGCTGTTCAGGTTCTGGCCGGCGGCCGCGCTCTCCTCGGCGGTGGTGGCGTTGTGCTGGGTCACCGACTCCAACTGGGTCACGCCCTTGCCGATCTCGGCGATACCCTGGGCCTGCTCGCGGCTGGCGACGGCCACCTCGCTGACCATGCCCTTGACGTTGGTGATGTGCTCGTCGATCTCTTCCAGGAATTGCCCCATCTCCGCAGCGGATTGCACGCCCAGGTCCGCATTGGACTGGCTTTCCTGAATCAGAGCCGCCGTATTGCGGGCCGATTCGGCGCTACGCTGGGCCAGATTCCGCACCTCTTCGGCCACCACGGCAAAGCCCTTACCCGCGTCACCGGCCCGGGCGGCCTCGACAGCCGCGTTCAAGGCCAACAGGTTGGTCTGGAAAGCAATTTCATCGATGCTTTTGAGGATGCGCGCCGTTTCATCCGAACTCTGCTTGATCAGACCGATGGCCCCGGACATACGCTGCATGGCCTCCACACCGCGGGTGGTTGCGGTGTAAGCGGCCTCGACAGCCTTGTCGCTTTTCACGGAATTGTCCGAGTTCTGCCTCGTCATGGCCGAGAGTTCTTCCAGGCTGGCGCTGATCTGCTCGATGGAGGCGGCCTGTTCATTGGCGCCGTTGGCCAGTCCCTCGCCCGAGTCGGCCACTTCCGAAGCGGCCTGGGTCAGAACGTTGCTGGCTTGCTGAAGATTTTTCGAGACGCCGCTGAAGCGTCCGCTGATGGAGCGCGCGATCCAGTACCACACCCCGGCGGTCAAGACGATGGCCAGCAGACTGATGACACCCATGAACCAGAGATTACGGGTGCTGGTGGCTGCCACCTTCCGCTCGGCGGCCTGGAACTCGTCCAGATAACTGCTGACGCAGATGACCCAATCCCAGGGTTCGTAGTACATGAAACGCGCCACCTTCATGCGCTCCTGATCCTCGCCCTTGTTCTTCCAGGAGTAATATTGTTCGGCCACCTCCCTGTCTTTCATCGTCACGGCCTTCTCGCACATTTCCTGCACGAAGTACACACCATTGGCATCCTTGATGTTCATGACGTTGCGCTCATCGCGCTTGCTGCGACCGTTGATGACGTAGTTGCCTTTGCTGTCCAGCACATAGACGTAGCCGGACTCTCCCACCTTCACATCCGTGACCGCCTCACGCAACACGGAGGCGCTTTCGATGGGCATGCCGAAGAAGCTGATGCCGATCACCCGGTTGCTTTGGGGGTCTTTGATGGGCTCGTAAGCCGCTAGGTACCAGCGATCCACCACAAAGGCCCGACCGTGGAAGGTTTCTCCCTTCAGCACGCTCTCGATCACGGGATTGGACCGGCCATCGGGGTTCATGGCGGGAATGTAAGTGCCCACGGCGCGGGAGCCGTCCTTGGTCATGATGTTGGTGGCCACGCGCAGCATGTCGCCCTGGTCGTTCATGCGCTGGAAAATGGTGGAGGCGCCGCTACCCATAAGCTGACCCACCTTGTCCACCACGGGTGAAGAGATACCTACCGATTTGTTCTGTCCCAACCAAGTTTCCCCAACCATCATGCGCGGCAAGGCGATGCTGGATGTCTCGTGGGTGTACTGGTTCATCGCGGTCCAGGTAACGGTCTCCGCGTCTAACCCCACTTGTCCTTTGTTCCGCATCACATCGCGGGTGATGTTCAGACCAACATCGAGGCCCTGCTGCAAAGTCTGGTGCTGGGTTTCACAGAGGGTGTAGACACCCTCGGCAATATGGGTCAGGTCGGCAAAAGCCAAAGCGGAGCATTCCTGGGCCGTGCTCTTTTCCAATTGCAGGCCGCGCAAAGAAACCACCACGGCAACGACCAGAAGAGGGCTCACAGTCAGAATGATGCCCGCACTCAAGAGACGGGCACGAAGGGAGGCAGAGCGGAACATTTTGGCACCTTTCAAATGATCGAGATTACAGAAAACCCGAAAAATCATTCCGACATTGTCTCGACCGAAACACGAACCATCTTTAGAGGATATTGCCGGAATTTTCCCTGACCATCTGGGGATATGAAAATCCCCCGGCCTGAATCCAGACCAGGGGACATAGAGAAAAAGAACAGCGATCAACCACCGTAATTTTCAGAAAGAAAATGAGTTAGAAACGATTCCACAGCATCTGGTTGGTCACCTCGTGGTGGAACATGATTTCAGCGCGCTTGATCCGATCACCCAGCTCGCGGGGGCAACGGTGAGCGCACATTTCCTTCAGTTCCAAGTATTTCTGGTGACTGGATTCGCCCATGACCTCCTTGAGCCAAACACTGCGCCGATGGCAGGCGATGGCATCGTAAATATTGCCGGGCAGGATCCGCTTGCGGATGCGCTTGGGCTTGGGCGCGTTGGGATCGGGCTCGGGACCTTCCAGGCCGGTGCGCAGCAAACTGTAGATCAGCAGGTACGGGTTGCTGTCCGGTCCCACGGAGCGAACCTCGATCCGCTGGCCATTCTTGCCCGCGAAGGGGATGCGGACCATGCTGCTACGGTCCACGCTGCTGGCGGCGATCTCGTTGGGGGCCTCGAACTTGGGATCCAGACGCCGGTAGGCGTTCACACTGGCGTTCAGCGTCAGGCACAGATCCTCGGCACTGTGCAGGATTCGCTTGATGAATCTGTGGCCGAACTCCGACATGTTGTGCTCACCGTCGCCATCGTAAAAAATATTCTCTCCGTTCTTGGAGATGCTGATGTTGATGTGCATGCCGCTACCGTTGATGCCGGTGATGGGTTTGGGCAGGAAGCTGGCCGTCATGTCCATGCTCTGGGCCACCTGACGGCACAGCAACTTGTAGAGCTGGATGCGGTCCGCGGCAATCAGGGCCGGGCTGTACTTATAGTTCATCTCGAATTGGCTGGGGCTTACCTCGGGGTGGTCTTTCTCGTTCTCGAAGGCCATGGCGCGTTGCACTTCGGCCGCCGCGTCGATGAACTGGCGCAGAGGGTCC
>PDQT01000280.1 GCA_002747875.1 bacterium DOLZORAL124_64_63 | reverse complement strand
CCCATCAAGAACCTGGGGCAAGTGAACAACGAGATCCAGGCGGGCATGGCGGCGGCCGATCGTATCTTCGAGGTGCTGGACACGCCGTCGGAAGAGAAGCTGGTGGGCGAGGGCCGCGATCCTGGCTCCGTGCGCGGCGAGGTGGCATTCGAGCACGTGGATTTCTCTTACCTGCCCGGCGAGCCGGTCCTGCGCGATGTGAACATCCACGTGCGGCCCGGTGAGGTGGTGGCGCTGGTGGGTGGCAGCGGAGGGGGCAAGAGCACCCTCATCGACATGATCCCCGGATTCTACCACCCCGACGCGGGGGCGGTGCGCGTCGACGGTGTCAGCATCCGCGACCTGGACCTGGGCAAGCTGCGGCGCAACATGGGCATCGTGACGCAGGAGGTGATCCTGTTCCATGACACCATCTTCCACAACATCGCTTACGGCCTGGAGGATGTGACGCTGGACGATGTGCGGGAGGCCGCCCGCGCCGCCAATGCCGATGAGTTCATCATGAAGCTGCCCCAAGGGTACGAGACCATCATCGGGGACCGTGGTCTGAAGCTGAGCGGCGGGCAACGGCAGCGGCTGAGCATCGCGCGGGCCATCCTGCGCAACCCGCCCATCCTGCTGCTGGACGAGGCCACCAGCGCCCTGGATACCGAGGCCGAGCAACTGGTGCAGGAGGCCATCGACCGGCTGGTGCAGCATCGCACGACCATCGTCATCGCGCACCGGCTGAGCACCATCCAGAACGTGGACCGCATCTATCTGCTGGAAAAGGGCGCGGTGGTGCAGACGGGCACCCACAAGGATCTGCTGGCGGCCGGCGGGCGGTACAAGGAACTTTATGATATGCAGTTCCGGAGTTGATGCGCCCCGCGGCCGGCGCCGCCTGCCCGTCAGGGGTTTTCGGCGCCGCCTTTTTTCAGCCAGTCGCGCCGGAAGCGCTTGGCATCGCGCTGCACGCAGGTCCAAGCCGAGGTGAAGCACCAGACGAAGCCGGGCCATCCGTCGCGCAACCCTCCGCGCAGGACATAGTCTTTGAAGAAGGTATGCGGCCCGGTGATGAGCATGTGCAACGGGTTGAAACGCTTGTCGTCAGGGTTGGCCACATCCAGGGTGGTGTACATGGACACCTTGCGCAGGTAGGGCCGCCAGGCGGGCATGGTGTCGTGCATGAGGGGCTGGTCGATGTGCCCAACGGTGGCGCCCTTCCCCATGATGATGCCCTCGTGCACCAGGCTTTTGCTGAGCCGCCCCTGATCCGCGCGGAAAAGGCGCAGCACGTAGTTGCCGGCCAGCTTGCGGCTTTTCATGACCCTACCCAGCACCCGGTTGGCGCGATGGATCTCCCAGCCGGCGTGCTGCTCCAGACGGCCGTCCCGCTTCATCGCCAGCAATAGGGCGCGTAGGGAGGGGGAGAGCATCTCATCCGCATCCATCCACAGGGCCCATTCGGTCTGGACCAGATCCAGATTGGCCTGGCGGGCGCTGCCGAAGTCCCGGAACTGATGATGGCCCAGCTGCACGCGCCGGAAGTGGCCGGCGGCGGTTTCGCGCTCCACGACGGCCACCGTGCCGTCGGTGCTGCCGGTGTCCAGAATGGCCAGCTCGTCCGCCACCCCGCGCAGGCTTTCCAGGCAGCGGGGCAGCAGCGTCTCTTCGTTCTTCACGATCATGAATGCGGTGATGGAACTCATGGCCGAATGGTTGTTCAAGGGAGGGGCCCAGTCAACTAAGAGTTGTGTTCGGGAACACGGTATGCTTCGCTTCGCCTGGAATTCGGATGCTCTGGAATGCGAATGCTCCGGAATGCGAATATCCCGGGAAGCCGGTCCCATCCCACCCTGGAGAAAAACATGATCCGCATCGCTCTCGCCATCAGCATGGCCCTGGTCCTGACCCTGCCTGCCGGCGCCGCCTGGGCCCAGCAGGACTGGCCCGCCGGTTTCCAGCCCACCGAGCAGGTGGACATTCCCGGCGGCCGATTCCAGATGGGCCGCCCGGGCCAGGGCCATCCGGTGGTGGTTTCGGCCTTCCGCATGGACAAGCACGAGGTGACCAACGCCCAGTGGCAGGCCTTCTGCGAAGCCACCGGCCGCCAGTTGCCCATCTTCTGGGGTATTGATCGCTTCCGCTGCGGGCCGGATTTCCCGAACCACCCCGTGGTCGGCGTCAGCCACAGCGACGCCCGGGCCTACGCCAAATGGGTGGGCCGCCGCCTGCCCACGGAGGCGGAGTGGGAGCGCGCCGCCCGGGGTGGCCTGGACGGCACCAAGTACGACACCGGCGACAAGCTGGCGGAAGGCCAGGCCAACACCAAGTCCGCCAAGCTGGATGGCCCCGTGGCCGTCATGAGCTTCCGGCCCAACGGTTACGGCCTGTACGATACCGTGGGTAACGTGCGCGAGTGGGTGGCGGATTACTACACCGAAGAGGATCCGCCCACCGAATTGCTCACCAATCCCACCGGCCCGGAAAACGGCCGGCTGCGCCTGATCAAGGGCGGCGGCTGGTTCAGCGGCAACGGTTGCAATCAGATTCACGTGCGTAACGCGCTGCACGGCAGCTGGGGCGATTTCAACGTGGGGTTCCGTTGCGCCTCGGATCTGGAGAAACCGGCGGACGCCCCATGATCGTCACACGGGGCCTGACCCGCCGTTTCGACAAGCTGGTGGCGGTGGACAATCTGGATGTGGAGATTCCGTCCGGGCGCATCGTGGCCATGCTGGGGGCCAACGGGGCGGGCAAGACCACCACCCTGAACATGCTCACCACCCTCACGGCGCCCAGCGCGGGCACCGCCGAGGTGGGCGGTTTCGACATCCTGGAACAGGGTAGCCAAGTGCGCCGCATTCTGGGGTATGTGCCGGAGCACGGCGCCCTGTACGAGGGGCTGACGGCCGATGAATACCTGGAACTGGCCGGCCGCATCCGGGGACTGGCCGCCGCCGAGGTGGCGGCGCGCGCCACTCGCTGGTTGGAGTTTTTCGAGCTGACGGAATTCCGCGCCCAGCGCTTGGCCTCCTTCAGCAAGGGCATGCGGCGCAAAGTCCTGGTGATCGCGGCCCTGCTGCACGAACCTCGGGTCCTTTTCCTGGATGAACCCATGGACGGTTTGGATGTGCGCAGCCAGAAGAAGCTGGGCGAGCTGCTGCAGGAGCAGGCGGCCGCCGGCTGCACGGTGGTCTACTCCAGCCACATTCTGCAGCAGGTGGAAGAGCTGTGCGACCATGTGGTGCTGATCCACCAGGGCACGCTGCGTTGGCAGGGCGACCTGGTCGACCTGAAAGCCGGCCACGCCGGTGCCGGTCTGCGCGACATCTTCCTGGAACTGACGGAAGAGGACCCGGCTTGAAAGGGCTGCTGAAGGCTGCCTACGCGGGGCTGGTGCGTGTGGCCGGCGGACGCCCGGAGGTGGTGGTGCCGCTGACGCGGGGGATGTTGCGCGATGCCGCCGGGCAGAGCAAAGACTTCCAAAGCCGCCGTCGCCGGGGCGGTCTCAGCGCCGAGGCCATCCGCATCCTGACCCTGGCCATAACGGCTCTGCTTTCGGTGATCCTATCCATCATTATGCTGGCCAAGCCTATGCCGATGCGCCCCCCGTTGATGGTGATCATTCTGGTGGGGCTCCATTGGGTGGTGGTCCTGTCGACGGTTTTGAACCAGGCGGGGCCGGCCATGCTGTCGGCGCGGGACGAGGATGTGGTGGGCTGGTGGCCCCTCACCCGCCGGGAGCTTCTGCTGGCCCGCTTCGGACTGTTGCTGAAACCGGCACTGGAAGTGACGGTGGCCCTGACCCTGCTCCCCCTGATCACCTTCCTGTTCATGGGGCGGCCGCCGGTTCTGGCGGCGCTGATCCTGGCGCTGGGGCTGCTGGTGCAGACCCTGGGGGTGGCGTTCGGGCTGGCGGGCTTGTTGATGCTGGCCCTGCGGCTGCTGGGGCGGCGCAAGAGCGAGCGCCTGGCCGGTATGTTTGCCGATGGCAACGGAACACTTCTTTTCTATCTGCCGTTTTTACTGTGGGATAAGCTGGCCCCTTGGTTCCAAACCCACGACTGGGTCGTGTATCTGCTGCCGCCGATCTGGTTTTCGGGGTGGGGGGATCCTCTGCTGGCGGGGCGGTTCCGGATCCTGGCCCTCATGGGGCTGGCGGCGTCCCTGTTGACCATCGCGCTGGGTATGCGCGCGGCGGTCACGGGCACCGCGGGGGTGGAAATCCGGGAGGTGGAAACCCGGCCGGCCCGTTTCAGCCTCAGCGGCCTCATCGCCGGTTTCTTGCGGCCGATGATGCCCGGCATCGAAGGCTGGGCCGTGCGCAAGCTGCTCCAGGCCCATCTGCGGGAGGACGGGCGTTTCACCGGGAGCATGGCCGGCTTCCCGTTGATGGTGCTGTTCTTCAGCTTCGTGATGGGGGGCGATGTCTGCGATCCGGCGGACCTGGCCCGTTCCGCCCTGCTGGAGGTGGGGTTTCTGTATCTGGTGCTGATCATGGGACTCACGTCCCTGTATCTGGTGCAGTTTTCCAGTACGCCGCAGGCCATGTGGCTGCTGGCCCTGGCCGATCTGGACGCGGACCGCATCCTGACGGCTCAACGGGCCATGGTCCGGGGTCTCATATTCCTGCCCATGGCCCTGATCTACATCTACTCGGCGGCGCGGCTGGGGGCCGGCTGGTGGGTCATCGGCAAGGATGTGGGTTTGCTGTTCCTGGAGCTGGAAATCATCCTGCTCCTGCTGCAGCCCTGGTGTTTGCAGATGCCCTTCAGCACCCGTTACGATGACGGGCAAGCCGCCAATCGCCTGCTGGCCGGATTGATCGGGGCGGGTGTCATGACGCTTTTCCTGGTGCTGGACCTGGCCTACGTCATGGTGCTCTGGGTGCATTACGGCGTCTGGCTGACGTTGCTGCCGCTGTGGTGGTTTATGCGGCGGCGCCTGCGTCGTATGGCGGCCGGCTGCCGTCTGGCCATGGATGTGGTCCGCGAATAAGAAACAGGACGGGAACGACAGGGAAGAGAAAAACCTTGCCTGTGGGCCGCGCCCGCACAATTCTGAGCCCATGCAAAGACGCGTTCTCATCATCAGGCAGGACCGCATCGGCGATGCCGTTCTGGCCACCGCCATCCCCCGGGAACTGAAGAAACGTTGGCCCGCTTGCCACGTGGGCGTGCTGGTGCGCGGCTACACGCGGCCCCTTTTCGAGCACAACCCCCACGTGGACGAGATCATCGTCGACGACATGACCCCCGCCACCCGTGACGCCACCTTCTGGCCCATGGTCCGCCGGTTGCGGCGCAGCCGTTTCACTCACGCCCTGATGCTGCTGCCGGAGGCCCGCTACAACTACATGACCTTCTGCGCGGGCATTCCGGTGCGGGTGGGACACGGCGTCATCCTGTTCCATGCTCTCACGCTGGCGCGCCCGGTGCTGACGCGCAAGCGGCGCAAGGGCCGCCACGAGGCCGAGTACAGCATGGATCTGGCGCGCAGCATCGGGGTGCGGACCGATGACGTGACGCCCGAGATCCATCTCACCCCGGAAGAAGACGCTCGGGCTCAGGCGCGGCGCGCCGCGGAAGGTACCCGCCGGCGGGTCATCGGCCTGCACACCACCAGCGGCCGGTCGGCGCCCAACTGGGCTCCGGAGAATTGGCGAAGGCTGGCGCGAAGGCTGCGCGCGTCCGACCGGGTGCGGGTCGTGGTCACGGATAACGTGGTGCCGGCGGAGCTGGCGGATCTGGAGGGGGTGGAGTACCCCAACGTGGGGGCCGATCTGCGCGGGGCCATGGTCACGCTGCAGAGCTTGGATCTGCTGGTCAGCGCCAGCACCGGTCCCATGCACATGGCGGCGGCCCTGAAGGTGCCCACGCTGTCGCTTTTCTGTCCATTGCCGGCGTGCGAGCCGGCGCTGTGGGGGCCGGTGGGCAACACGGCGGATTTCGTGTTGCCCGAGGCGGAATACTGCCGGGACCGTTGCCCCGGCGATCCCCATGTCTGCCGGTTGGTGGGTTCGCGGGAGGCCTCACCCGAGGCGGTGGCCTCCCGCATTCTGGGCGCCGGTCAGTTGTCCGACTCGTCGTAGAAATCGATCATGTCCACGGGCATCACCACGGTGCTGGCGATGTTGCTCATGTGCCCCACCAGCCGCTTGTAGAAGCGCAGCACCAGGACCAGGCAGACGGCCTCGTGCGTCTGCAGATCGCTTTTGGTGATCTTGCGGATCAGTTCTTCGTGGCTCCGGCCTTCCGCCTTGGCGGTCTTGATGAGCTGACCGGCCACGGCCTCGTCACTCTGGGCGAAGGCCTCTCGGGTTTGCACGAACAGCTCGCTGATGGTCCGCGTCGGCTTTTCCAGGTACTTCTGGAGCAGCTCGTGCTGGGCCTTCTCGGGCATCATTTCCCCCACCTCGTGCAGGTTCTTGATGTAGTCGCCCAGACGCTCGCCATCCTTCACCACGTTCATGAAGATGAGGGACGAAGGGATGTCCGCTCCCTGCTGATGATGGGCCAGATGGCTGACCACCCGCCGGCGGATCTTGCGCTCCAGCTTGTTGATGCGCTTGTCGCGATCGTAGAGTTGACCTTGCGGGTTGGTGTCCGCCTGGCCGAAGATCACCACCCCGCTGGCGTAGGTGAACATGCTCTCGGCCAGCTCCAGCATTTCGCTGACGCGGCCCACGAGCTCGTTGCTCCAGTTGTCGTCCTTGAACAGATCCAGGATTGATCCGAAACGCATGACACTATCCTTCCTAGGCCGCCTTGAGCAGCTTGTCGATCAACACGAAAACCAGGGGCAGCAAGAAGAAGATGCCCACCATGTAGACCAGAGCGTAGATCTTCTTCTCGGCCGTCTTCTCCGCCAAGCCCGCCGCCAGCCGCAGGGGAATGCGTCGGATGGGGCCGAAGGGGTAGATGATCAGGATGCCCGAGATGTTGAACAGCAGGTGCACCAGAGCCACCGTCACGGCACCCGGGGTGCCCGTCAACGAGGCCAGCAGGGCCGTCACCGTGGTGCCGATGTTGGCGCCCAGGGTGGCCGCGAAGGCCGCCTCCAGGGGGACGATGCCCGCGCCGATCAGCGGCACCAGCAGGCTGGTGGTGATGCTGCTGCTCTGCACGCCGATGGTCACCAGCAGGCCCACGAACATGGCCGTCAGGCCGCTCTTGCGCAGGCTCTTGGTGAAACCGCCCTCGGCCTTATCCAGCACCAGGGTCTTCAGCACCTTCGTCAGCCAGGTCAGCGCGAAGAAGATGCCGGCCAGGGCGACGACCACCATGATGATGGCGACCACGCCGTCGCTCCAGTCCATTCCCTGCAGCCAGTGCTTCACCGTCTTGACGGCCGGCTTGACGGCGTCCTTGACGGGGTTGGGGAATTCGGTGCCCTCGGCGCCCACCAGATGCACGCTCAGCCAGGTGGTGCTACGCTCCAGGTAGTGGGTGACCTGCTCGATGGGGAAGAGGATGGCGATACTCAGCAGGTTGAAGAAGTCGTGCATCGTGGCCCCGGCAAAGGCCCGCTGGAATTCCGTACGCCGGCTCATGGAGGTCATGGCCACCAGGGTGTTGGTGACGGTGGTGCCCATGTTGGCGCCCATGATGACGGGGATGGCCCCTTGCACCGTCAGCGCGCCACCGGCCACCATGCCCACCACGATGCTGGTGGTGCTGGATGAACTCTGGATCAGGCTGGTGGCCAGCAGACCGATCAGCAGGCCGATGACGGGATTGGTGGTGGTGGCGATGAGCTGCTGGCTGAATCCTTTGCCCACCAGTTTGAAGGCGGCGCCGAAAAGGGCTATGGAAAAAAGGAAAATCCATAGCAGAGCCAGCAGGATCACGATCATGAGCAGGGTGTTGGCCACCCGGTTGGCGAAGAGGCCCTTCCGGGTGGATGGTTGAGGATGGTCGGTCATTGGATTCTCGCGTTTCGTGAGGATGACCCGCCGGATTTCCGATTCATGCCATGTCATTTTATGCCATTCATGCCCAAGCCCGGCGGATAGGACCGGCAATCGCGGCTGAATGTAAGTGAATTCGGAAATTTTTGTAAGGATAATTTCTGGAAAAATTCGGGCCGCTCGTGCCGGGCGGAGGGGCGGCAATTTCTCCCCTGCCCGGCGGAAAAAACGGCCCCGGGAAATCGCCAATGGGCTTGAATCCGCATCTCTACCGCCTTCTGGCGCTTTTGCGCGCGGGCCTGATTTTTGCAAAGTCCGGAAAATGGGTTATGGTGAGGCGGTTCAACCACCGGCTTTATCATTTCCCCAAGGAGTCGTGTCTGCCATGTCGATCCTGAAAGTTGCCCGGATGGGCCATCCCGTGCTGCGCGAGAAATGCCGGCCCATCGATCCCAAGGCGATCACCGGCCCGGAGGTCCAGCGCCTGATCCGGGACATGTTCGAAACCATGGCCGAGTACAACGGTGTGGGGCTGGCCGCCCCCCAGGTGCATCAGCCCGTGCGGCTGATCATCGCCGGTGGTGAGGCGGATAAGGAAGGCCGCCCCACTTTCCGGATCCTGATCAATCCGGAGATCACCGTGCTCAACGACGAGGAGCGCCTGGGCATGTACGAGGGCTGCCTCAGCGTCCCGGGCATGCGGGGCTGGGTGGAACGTCCGGCGCACATCAAGGTCAAGGCCTACAACGCCAAGGGTCAGAAAGAGGAATTCACCCTGCAGGGGTTCCCGGCCGTGGTGATGCAGCACGAATGCGACCATCTGGATGGCATCCTGTACGTGGATCGCATCGAGGACATGGCCCGTTTCGGCTTCGAAGAGGAAGCGGCCCGTTACCTGGATCTGGCGGGCGAGGGAATGGAAGACGATGATGACGTCTAGACGATGAGGAGAGAGAGGATGAGCCGCAACCATCTTGCCGCCACCGTGGATGCCTTCAATCTGCGCCGCTATCAGGAAGCTGTCAGGCACAGCGCCGAAGGCCTGGCCGTGGCCCAAGGGCGGGACGAGGCCTTCTGGATGGGGTTGAACGATGCCTGTGAGGGTTTTGCCCTGATCGAGGAACAGAAGTGGGCTCCGGCGGAGCAGAAACTGGTCAGCGCCATGCAGACCCTGCGGAATTTCGGCTTCCGGTACAACAATTTCGAGATCACCGCGGCGCTGGCGGGTATCCGTAAAGCGGTCGAGGAGATCAAGTTCGTCTGCAGCCAGGAAAAACGGGTGTTTGATGTGACCCTGCTACCCCATTTTCGGCTGGGGGACCCACGCGAGAGTCTGATGGCCGAAAGAGCCAGCTGATGGTGGGTCGCTGACAGCAGCGTCTGTGTCCGGGTTCTCCTTTCCTGCCGGGGCAAAACCGAATTTGTGGCCAAGATGGCGAAAGGCCTTACTTTTCCAGCGACAATCTTGGCCTCACCTTTCGGGAGAAACACAACATGCTTGCTGCGGACTTCCCCCTGGCCGACATCGCCGCCCGCGTGGCTGCCGGCGAGCGCCTCAGCGCCGAAGACGGTATGCGTCTGGCCACCACGCCGGACCTGCCCGCCTTGGGCCTTCTGGCCCACATGGCCCGCGAACGACGGCACGGGGACGCGGTCTACTACAACATCAACCGCCACCTGAATCCGACCAACGTCTGCTACGTGGGTTGTGAGCTGTGCGCCTACGCCGATGATCCCTTTGCCGAGGGCACTTGGTCCTACACCCCCGAGGAGTGCGTGGAGATCGCCCGCCGGGATTACGTTCCGGGCGTGAGCGAATTCCACATCGTGGGGGGGCTGCACCCACGCTGGAAATTCGGCACCTATGTGGAGATTCTGCGCCAACTGAAGAAGGCCTTCCCGGAAGTGCACCTGAAGGCTTTCACCATGGTGGAGATTGATTTTCTGGCCAAGCTGGCCAAGCTGTCGGTTCCGGAGACCATCACCGCCTTGCGCGAGGCCGGGCTGGACAGCTGCCCCGGGGGAGGCGCGGAAATCTTCCATCCGGAGATCCGGGGCCAGATCGCTTCCAAGAAGATGAG
>PDQT01000021.1 GCA_002747875.1 bacterium DOLZORAL124_64_63 | reverse complement strand
GCCGTTCGGGACGGGGTTTGGCATTATTGGCGGGTGTGCTGTTTCAGCCCCGGATCGCCTCATCCCCCTTTCCCAAGGAGCTTCCATGGCAGATCCCGTCGCCATCGTCATCCCCACGGTTCCGGGCGGTTGAGCCGGTGACGCCGCGGCACGGCATTCTGGAGGCCTTGCGACGCCTTCTCGGCCCGGAGGGATTGCTGGACGATGCCGCCGCGCGCCGCGTCTACGCCCTGGATTCTTCCCACATGCAGCTGGGCCGCCCCTGGGTGGTGGCCCTGCCCGCCACCGCGGAACAGGCCCGCGCGGTGGTGGCCCTCTGCGCCGAGCACGCCATCCCCTTGGTCTGCCGCGGCAGCGGCACCGGGCTGAGCGGCGGGGCCTTGCCTCCCGATGGGGCCGTGGTCTTGGGAACGGGCCGTCTGCGCGCGGTCCACGGCCTGGATCCGGACCGACGCTTCATCGAGGTGCAACCGGGCATCCTCAACGAGGAGGTCAGCCGCCGGGCCGCCGCCGCGGGACTGCATTTCGCGCCCGATCCTTCCAGCCAGAGCGCCGCCAGCATCGGCGGGAACATTGCCGAAAACGCCGGCGGCCCCCATTGCCTGCGCTACGGGGTGACGCTGCGGCACGTGCGTCGTCTGGATTGGGTGGACGCCCGGGGACGCGCCCGGACCACCGGACGGGGCCTGGCCGTGGAACGGGGCCTGGACCTGGTCAGCCTGCTCTGCGGCAGCGAAGGCACCCTGGGCGTGATCACCGCCGCCCGTCTGAATCTGGTGCCCAATCCCGCCCAGGCCATGACCCTGCTGGCCCTTTTCCCCCAGCTGGACGACGCCACCGAGGCGGTGGTGCGCCTGCTGAGCGCCGGCCTGTTGCCGGTGGCCGTGGAGATGGTGGACCAGGCCATGCTGGGGGCGGTGGAGGAGGCTTTCCGCTTCGGCTTCCCCACCGATGTGCAGGGGGCCATGATCCTGGAACTGAGCGGCCGCGAGGCCGAGGTGTTGGAAGACGGCGAACGGGCCCGCCGGATTTTGCGGGAGGCCGGTGCCCGGGAGGTGCGGGCCGCCCGTGACGATGCCGAGCGCCAGGAACTGTGGAAGTGCCGCAAGAAAGCCTTCGGCGCGGTGGGGCGGCTGACTCCGTCCTACGTGACCATGGACGTGGTGGTGCCGCTGGGGCGGCTGCCCGAACTGGTGCGCCGAATTCAGGAGATCAAGACCGAGCACGGCGTGGACATCTCCACGGCCTTCCATGCCGGGGACGGCAACCTGCACCCGGGGGTGCACTATGATGATCGCGATCCCGCGTCCGCCCGCCGGGCCCACGCCGCCGCGGACGCCATCATCCGCGCCGCCCTGGCGCTGGACGGCAGCGTCACCGGCGAGCACGGGGTGGGCATCGAGAAGCGGCACGCCCTGCCCTGGCAGTGGGGCGCGGAGGTGGCCCGCCTCAGCCGGGGCATCAAGGAGGCCTTTGATCCGGCCGGGGTCCTGAATCCCGGCAAGCTGCTGCCGGACCCGAAGGCGGAGTTCGCCCCTCCCAAACCCGTGCCCACCGCGGTCCGGTTCCGCTGGGACAGCCTGACGGTCACCGCCCCGGCGGCCACCAGCCTGGCCCGGTTGCAGGAGGAGGCCCGCCGGCGGGGCCTGACCCTGCCCGTCGGGGCGCATCGCCCGGCAGCAGAGGGCACCCTGGGGCTGGGGGCGGCCACCACCGTGGGCGATCTGGTGCGCCACCTCGTGCCGGGCCCCGGCGTGCTGGCCCAGGGCACGGCGCGGGATTTTCTGCTGGAGCTTTGGGGGCGGACGCGGGGCGGCCGCCTTTTCCACTGCGGCGCCCCGGTGTTCAAGAATGTGGCCGGGTTCGGTCTGCCGCAGGCCCTTTGCGGCGCGGGCGACGCCTATGGCCAGCCGCTGGCGGCCACGTTCCAGTTGCAGCCCCTCAGCCAGGACGTGCTTTTCCTGCGCGCCCGTTGCCGAGAGCCGGGCCAGACTCCGCTGCCCGCCCTGGTTCGGGATCTGCTGGCGGCCCTGCCCCGCAGCCAGGAATCGCCCGCGACCCTGTTGTGGGATGGCCGCAGCGGGGAACTGGAGATCTTGCAGGGGGGGCGGGACCGGCCCTGGGATCTGCAGCGGGCGGCGGCTCGTTACCGCTCATTGCTGGGGGCCGCTCAGGAAGGGGAGCATGGCATTGTCCCGGTGGACGAGTTGGCTTCCCTGCTGACGCCCGCCTCCGGGCCCGCCTGGGCCTGGGCGTCGCCGGATTGGACGCTGCTGCAAGCCTGCGCGCCGGACGCCCCGCTTCATCCCCCTGCCGAACGCTGGATATGGCAGAGCGCCCCGGAGGTTTTCTGGGTGCCCGATCCCGCGCCCCGGATAGGGGAGGGCTGGCACGCGGACCCTCTTTTTGTCGCGGGCTCTTTCACCCCGGCACCCGAACCGGCACCGGGGGTGCCCCGGGACCTACTGAATCGGTTACAAGATATTTTCGCGGCGGAAGGGGCGGACGATGGCTGATTCCCATTCCGAGATCTTCCGTTCCGAAATCTTCCGTTCTGAGTCTTCCCCGGTGGAGGATCTGCTGCGGCGCTGCGTGGCCTGCGGCCTTTGCCTGCCCCATTGCGCCACCTGGGCGGCGACGGGCAACGAGGTGCACTCGCCCCGGGGCCGTCTGATGCTGCTGCAGGACATGCTGGCCAACCCCTCCACCGCGAACCGGCGCGCGTACGCGGACGCTTTCGCGCACTGCATCGGCTGCCGCGCCTGCGAAAGCGCCTGCCCCAGCGGCGTCCCTTTCCATTTGCTGGAGCACGGCAGCCGCCTCAGCGGCGCGGATTCCCGGACGGTGGGGGGACCCACGGGCTTGGTGCTGCGCCATCTGGATTCGCCGTTTCTGTTACGGGCGCTGGCCCGGGCGGGGCAGGGCGCACGGGTTGTGTTGCGGGGCCTGCTGGGCGCGCGCTGGCGGCCGAAGCTGGAAGATGCCGGCGGCTGGCGCGCGCGCTGGGGCGGCCTGCTGGGCACCATGCCCGTGAGCCCGGGAGATGACCAGGCGCTTTGCGGGTTGCTGGACGATCTTCTGGGGGAGAAGTCGGTGCCGCGGGAGCCGCCCATACCTTGCCCGAAAGCCGGGATGCGGGAATTGATCCTTTTCCGGGGCTGCGCCAACGAGGGCTTGCTGCCCGAGAGCACCCGCCGTCTCGAAGCCTTGTTGCGGGCGGCCGGCTGTCGGATCAGCAGCGCCCGAGGACAGGAATGTTGTGGCGCCCTGGCGGCCCACACCGGACGCCCGGGGCGGGCGGCGACCCTGCGCCGGCACAATCGTCAGGCCCTGACACCCCTGCTGACTCGGGGCCGCCCCCTGGTGGTGGAAGCAGCCGGCTGTGGTCATCACCTGCAGAAGGATGAGGGTGGCGGTTTCGCCGAGGCCGTGGACGCGGCCGTCCTGCTGGATGACCTGGATCTGCCGCCTTTGCGCGCGTTGGAACTGACGGTGGTGTACCACGATCCCTGCCACGCCCGGCATGGCCAGGGCATTGGGACCGAGCCCCGCCGGCTGCTGGCGCGCATTCCCGGCCTGACGTTGCGGGAACCGCACGAGGCAGAAATGTGCTGTGGTAGCGGCGGCGCCTGGGGACCGGAACACCCGGAGCTTTCCCGTCGGTTGGCCCGGCGCAAGGCCCGCAACCTGGCGGCCACGGGGGCGGATCTGGTGGTCACTGCCAATCCCGGCTGTCTGGGGCAAATTGCCGACGGTCTGGCCCTGGAGGTGCCGCGACTGCCTATCCTGCCGCTGACGGATCTGCTCTGGTACGCGGCGTTCACCTGTTCCGCCTGAACGTGCCCTCTGTGGTGATCGGCCTGAGCGCCAGGCAGAAAAAAGGGCCGCCCGCAGGCGACCCTTCTTCCCGACAAAAGCGGTGTTTACCAGAACAGGTAGGTGGCTCCCACGGACAGGGTCCAGGCGTGGGTGTTGGACCAGTCGTTCGTGGTGTCGGTCCAGACGAACTCGTCCTGGGTGGCGAAGTAGCGCCACATCCACTCGAATTCCAGATTGAAGGAAGAGGACATTTCGTACTCGGTACCCAGACCGAAGCCGGCTACCCAGTCGGTGCCTTCGAGGGGCTCGTCGTCAATGGCCAGGACAGCGGAGCCCCGGCCTTCGGCGTTCACTTCCCAGGAAGCCTTGCCCAACGTGGCGGTCATGTAGGGATTGAAGCGGCTGCTTTCCTTGATGATGTTGCCGAAGTATCCGACCACGCCGAATTCCCAGCCGCTGATGTTCAAGGAGCTGTCACTGCTCAGTCCCATATGCGCATGGCTGGCCAGCTTCTCCTGGTCGCTGGTCATGCTGAAGCCGCCACGGAAATAACGGCCGAAAATGGCGAAGGCGTCCCGGGCGTACCACCGCAGGGTGCCGTCCAGGCCGAGGCGGCTGGTGGTCATGCTGTTGATGGTGTAGGTGTCATCCTTGACCATGTGCAGGGCCAGCCACTGGGAGGCCCGGCCCGTGAGGGCCAGGCGGTGCTGGTGGCGGGTGCGGGCGGGCTCGATGATCTGGCCGTCATTGGTGAAGCCCAGCACGGTGGTTTCGGGATCGCGGGCGAACTTCACGAAGCGGCTGGTACCCCGCTGGCTGAAGGAGCCGGTCAGGCGGTCGTCGGCCGCCACATAGGAACCGGTAAAGTTGCTGGGGTAACGCTGGCCGGCGGGACGGTAGGTGAAGCTGATCATCGTGTCGCTGATCTGCACATTCTTACCGCGGACCTCGTCGACAAAGGGATCTTCCAGGATGGCGATGGCTTCGCCTTGCTCATCGCTCTCCAGGGTCAGCTTGACGATCTTCTCCTCGCCGTCGGGCATGCGGACCTTGCCCAGCCAAACACCGGTGGGGCCGCTGCCAATGGCATATTTCTTCTGGCCGTCTTGTCCCGTGACACTGGTCCTGTGCCGATGGAAGTTCATCTCCTGATCGCCAAACGGTGTTTTCATGCTGCCCAGGATCTGATCGGACTCGGCATCCAGCGCGCCGGAGTAGGTGACATCCAGGTTCATCTCGTTCTTGGGGAAGGAGAACTGCACCCGGTTACCGTCAATCCGGACGCCCGAAAGTTCCAGGGTCTCGCCCGTCTCGTCACCGATGGAGCCGATCCACTGGCCGTCCACTTCCTCAAGGGTGAGGATGGTCTTTATCTCGGCCTTGGTCATGGGGTCGGTGACGGTGCTTTCCCACTTGCCGGCCGGTGTGGGCTTGGAGGCCTCGTCCTGCGCCAGAGCGAAACCGGAAAAAAGGGTCGCCAGGGCGGCAACCGCAATAATGGACCAAACCTTGGGATTCCTACCCAATGCCATCGGCTCTCTCCTCATGAATGAACTCCCAAATCGGACCGGGGTTGGTGTTGCAAATATACAGGTTGGGGTTTTGCTTGTCCAATGCCATTGGGCGGAACTGAAACGGGCCGCGCGGGAGATGACTATTTTTTTCCAGAGCATTCCGGGACAAGCCGCTTGCATTGTTGGTTGCCGGTTTCGTATACTTAGAAATTAAGGTGGACTCCGTAAGTTTCGGGACCGTGAGCCCCGTATCTGGAGGAATCCGTCCCCAACTTTTTCGATGCGGGTTTTTACCGCTTACTAGGCTGGTAATCGGTGAAGAATTCGAAGTAGACCGGAAGGTCCCAGGAGAATTGAGTCGCTTCCTGGGCATTGGATGGACGGACTTCGCCCGCATCGATAATTTTATCTCCCAGCCACACCCTCGGAGAGTTCACATGAACGTCGCCAGCCACCACCGCCCTGGCCTGGAACTGCTCCACGCCCTACCCAAGACCGATTTGCATGTCCACCTTGACGGCAGCCTGCGCCTGGAAACGGTCCTGGAGCTTTCCCGGCGCTTCGACACCGGCTACGACTTCCAGACCCTGGACGACGTGCGCGCCGTCTGCATCGTGCCCGATGATTGCGAGAGCCTGGTGGACTACCTGCGCGTCTTCGACATCACCCTGAAGCTGATGCAGGAGGAGGCGGAGCTGACCCGCATCGCCTACGAACTGGCGCAGGATGCCCACTTCGAGAACGTGCGCTACATGGAGGTGCGCTACAGCCCCCTGCTACACACCAACAAGGGCCTGGATTACGACCGTATCGTCGCCGCGGTGCAGAAGGGTCTGGACCAGGCGCGCCGGCAGTACGGCATCATCACCGGCCAGATCATCTGCGGCATCCGCCACATCTCCGCCGAAAGCAGCCTGGAACTCGCGGACCTGGCCATCCGCTGGAAGGGCCGTGGCGTCGTGGGCTTCGACCTGGCCGGCGCGGAGAAAGATTTTCCCGCCAAGGATCACATCGAGGCCTTCCAGCGCGTGCTGAACAACAACATCAACATCACCATCCACGCGGGCGAAGCTTTCGGGGCTCCCAGTATCCACCAGGCGCTGCACTATTGCCGGGCCCACCGCATCGGCCACGGCACACACCTCATCGAAGACACCGATCTGATGAATTGGGTCAACGACCACCGCGTGCCCGTGGAGGTCTGTCTGGCCAGCAACCTGCAAACCAAGGCCGTGCCCGATTTCCAGAGCCATCCCATCCGCAAGTTCATGGATGCGGGCATGCGCGTCACCCTGAACACGGACAATCGCCTGGTCAGCGGCACCACCGTGACCCATGAGTTCGCCCTGGCGGTACAGCACTACGATCTGGATCTGGAAGATGTGCTTTCGCTGATCATGAACGGCTTCAAGTCGGCCTTTTTGCCTCTGAAGGAAAAAAGCCTCCTGATCGACCAGGTGCTGGCCGAGTTCGCCTCCCTGGGCGCCCGCTTCTCCGGGGAAATCTCCCGCCGGCGCCGCGTCCACCTGTAGCCTGGATCGCCCGCGGACCATCCGCGAATCATCCGCAAATCATCCGCAAATTAGCTGCCGCCGCGCCCGGCCAGATACCAGGCCGCCAGCACCGCCCCGTCCACCACCGCCCATAAGTTCAGGGCGCGGTACATGCCCTTCTCCCGGTAGGCATCGTCCCGTTCGGGTTCTCGATGCAGCCATCGCCCCAGATGAACGATCCACATCCCCAACGCCAGCAGAGGCAGCCATAGTTCCCAGCCCGCGCCCCGGGCAACCAATCCCTGCAGAAAGGCCCCGGCGGCTCCCACGGCCAGAGCCACAGCCAGCAGCAGGGAAAGCCGAGGCCCCAGGGCCGTGACCAAGGTCCGATCGCCCCGCTCCCGATCCGCGTTCATCTGGTAGAGTTGGGTCAGCGGATAAAGAGATCCGAAAAGTAGCCCGAAGCCCACCACGACCCCAGAGCCGCCCCCGGCCAGAACCCCTGTGAACTGCTCACCGAGAGGCCCCTGCAGTCCCGGCCAGGCCACGGTCTTCCAGCCCCCGGCCGCGCAGACGCCCGGACTACCGAAATAGGCCGCCCGGGCCGTCAGAAAACCCGCCAGGGTGCTGCCCGCGCCATAACCCAGGATGTTGACCAGCAGATCTAATCCCGGGCGGGCCTTCAAACGCGCCGGAGGGGCGGAATACAGCACGGAAAGCACCACGCAACTCCCCACCAGCAGGGCCATGGCCTGCCCCACAACCAGGAAGGCCAGGAGCACGCCCAGCCCCATGAGCCCCAGAGCGGCACCCGCCAACCAGGGCGGTGGCTGCGGTGGATCCGGAAGATAGGCCACCGGGCCGCTGTCCCGATCAAAGGCGCTGTTGAAGGCCAGAGTCCCGCCATTGAGCAATACCACCCAACACAGCCAGCCCGTCAGCAGGGCCGCGGCGCCGGCGGGATTCAGCCAGCAACCGCCCCCCTGGGCACCGGGTGCCATCATCATCAGGGGCACCAGGAAGTGGAGGGTGAGGATGGTCCACTGGTCCGGCCGCATGAGCCGCCCGGCAGCGCGCAATTCCTTGATCAGCCTCATGTCCCCTCCGCAACTTCAGCCAGTGGGCCGAGGGCGCGGGGGGCCACCGCAGCCAACTGCCGCTCCAGCCAGACCAGGTCCACACCGGCATTCACGCAGGGTTTCTCCATGGATTGCAGAGGGGTCAACAGAGCCGGATACTCGGGGACGGAACGCAGGGCCTTGATGATCCGGTCGTGGCAGGCGGTGGCGATGATGACGTCGGGCTTGATCTCCCGCGCCAGGGCAAAGGCGACATGGCTGCGGAGCGCCACCAAGGCGTTCACCTGGTGGTGTCGGCAGAGCACAGCCACGTCCCCAAGAGGGCATCCCATGCAGGTCAGACACTCCTGCAGCCCGCTCCGTACGTCGGCGCGGCAGCCGCTCTTCTTCACGCAACGGGGCATGACCAGCAGCACCTTGCGGGGAGGGTTCGGCCCCAGGTGCTCCAGAACACGCCGATTCTGACGCCGGGTACGCTGCTCGATAAAGCGCTTCTCCAGATTTCCGAAGGGTCGCAGGAGGGACCGGGCCCAGGCCACGATCCGCCGGTACAGGGGATGCCGCCAGGGGGAAGGAAAGGTCATGCCTGGCTCTCCAGCCAACGGCGGCGAACCTGGTAAGCCAGAATGCCGAAGCTGACGGCCACGTTCAGGCTCTGCTTGGTACCGAACATGGGGATTTCCACGATGTGGTCGGCGATGTCCAGGATCTCCGGCCGCACGCCGCGCACCTCATGGCCGACCACGAAGCAGTGGGGGAAGGGGAAATCGAAGCTGTCCCACGCTTGGGCTCCGGGGGCTTGCTCCAGGGCCACAAGGGGCAGACCGCGGGCCTGGATTTCCCGAGCCGCGACGGCGCTGTCTTGCCAGTAATCCCAGGGCACGCTGAGGGTGGCCCCCAGGGCGGTCTTTTCCATGTCCTTGCGGGGGGGAGTGGCGGTCATGCCGGTCAGGAAAAGGCCGCTGAGACCCGCGGCATCGGCGGTGCGGAACATGGAGCCTACGTTCCATACGCTGCGGATGTTGTCCAGGAGAGCGTAGGCGGGGAGGGGCAAGGGGTGGTTCCTTTCTGGGGGTGGGATCTTTCCTACCCCCACATGATGCCCCCTCCCCCCTGGGCCCGCAAGTTGTGCCTCGGAAAATGTGGCCGCCGCGATCCTTTGGAATCCTTTTCCTCCGAAAGCTCTTTCTAGTACGCGTACGTCAACTCGTGCTTCCTTTCCCGAGCCAGCGCCCGCGTCGAGACTTCCCTGTCATAGTACT
>PDQT01000228.1 GCA_002747875.1 bacterium DOLZORAL124_64_63 | reverse complement strand
CTGATCCAGGGCTTCCTCCACCAGATCGGCCGTGTCCTCCAGCACGGCAAAACGCGGATCCAGCCCCGCCTCGGCGGCGAAACGCCCCAGCACGCTCTGGCAGAAGCTGTGGATGGTCCCCACGTTCAGGCCGGCCGTGTCTTCCAGGATGCGCTCGTAAAGGTCGGCGGCATACCGCAGCTCCGCATCCCTGGGCGCGCGTCCGAACAGTTCCGCCAGCCTGGCCTCCACAACGTCGGGAGCATCCAGCGCCAGCCCGCGCGCGGCCTTCAGCAGGCGCTCCTGAATTTCCACGGCCGCCTTCTTCGTGAAGGTGACCGCCAGGATGGCCCGCGGATGGCTGCGGGCCGGCGTATCCTCGATGCACAGGCGCAGGAAGCGGTCCACCAGCACCTTGGTCTTGCCGGAACCGGCGCTGGCCGACAACACCACCGAGCGCATCGGGTCCGCCGCCTGGCGCTGGATTCCGCTGGCCGCGTCACGGGCCGCGTTCCGAGCCGCGTCATGGGAGCTGTCACGGGAGCTCAAAACCACCCCTCCTTCCGGTTGACCAACTCGTCCAGCTTGGCCGTCACCGACTCGGGCAGCCCCGTCTTTTCCTCCAGCCGGCACACACCGCGGAAATCGCACCATCGACAAGGCAGCTTGTTGGGCCCCTGCCCCGCCACCAGCCGCGGCAGCAGATCGAAGGAAGCCGCCTCATCCGTCACGGCGCGGGCCAGGCGGATCAGTTCAGCGCCACCCTGGATCAGAAGATGGCCCCCATCCGGTGGCAGCTGCGGCTTGGCCGGCGGCCCCGTCTCCTTCTCCGACACCGGGTAGTAACAGCCTTCGATCACCTGGCGCGCGGGATCCAGGCTTTCCAGGGCCAGGGCATACAGGACGATCTGCAAGTCCTCCATCTGCGCCAGGTCCTTGGCCGTGGGAGCCGCGCCGGTTTTGTAATCGATGACGGCCAGACGCGGCCTGGCCTGCCCCAGACTATCGACATGCTGGTCCACCCGATCGATGCTGCCGCGCAGGATGATTTCCTCGTCACCCTTTTCGGCGGCGGGCACCCGCATGTCCGGAAATTTGGCGTCCGCCAGGGTCTGCAGATGCTCGCGGAGGCGAGACAGGGGCAACGCGAAATCTTCTTCCCGCAACACCGGACGCCATTGCCGGAAGCGCGCCACCTCCACCGCCACGATGGCCGGCACGCGGCGCAGGAAGCTGTCCAGCCACAGACGGCGCAGGGCCGTGTCCTGGCCCGGCGGCAAGAAAAGAGCACGGGCCGTGGCCTCCAAAGTCGCCGCCGCCTCATCCGCCCGACCGGCCAGCAGGGCGGCGTAGCCCTCGCCGGCAGGATCCAGGTAGCGCTCCAGACAGTGGTGCGCCAAGGTGCCGTAATCCCGACGGCCGAACTCCTCGCGTACCTCCTCTTCCTTGTGCAGCATCAGGCCGCGCGCCAGCAGATGGCGGTAGTGGCAATCGCGCCAGCGGCTCAGGGCCGACCAGCTGAGCCCATTCAGAGGGCGCGGCTCCCCATGGCGAATCGGCGGGTCGGGTTCGGCGGCAAAGGCGGCCTGGGCCGGCAGCGGATCGAAATCCTGCTGCCTACGCCAGGGCAACGGCGTGACGGCCCGCTCGGGTTCACGGCCCTCGGGCAAGGCCAAGGCCAGACGCAGCACGAAGGGCGAGGGCAGAATCGCGCGATCGCCACCCTCGGTGGGCCAGGTCAACAGCACGCGCGGCGCGTTGAACAACAGGCGCAGAAAAAGCTCCGCGTCGCGGGCGTTGGCCTCTCGCCAATCGGGCAGTTCCAGATACCGACGCAACGCTCCGTTCAAGAAGAGCGGTCGCGAACGCCGAGCCGGGAAACTGCCGTCGGCCAAACCGCAAAGAATGAGCTGGTCGAAACGCTCCAGCCGCGCCTCCACCGTACCGGTCACCAGGACGGGCTTGGTCTGACCGCGGTGCGGGGCCACGGATTCGGTGCTCAACAGGCGGCCCAGGTCCGCCGTCAGGTCTTTCAGGCGGGTTTCAGGCAGCAGGCGGACATCGCGTTCCAGATCCTCGATCAAACGGGCCAGGGCCGTCAGGTCGCTGCGTTCCTTGTTCTCGAAAAGAGGCTGCTCCGGGCACAACGCATTCCAAGTGGCGCGGATGGCGGCCAGACCCTCGGCCCAGGTGATGACCATGCGCCCCTTCAGATCCGTCAGGGGCTTGAAGGCCGCCAGCACGGCATCCACGTAATCGGTCAGACCCTTTGGGGCGTCCGGTTTGTTATCCGGCTCGGTATCCGGCCCGTCATCCGGCCCGTCATCGGAGCGCAGATTGCGGGCCGCCTCGTCCCGTTCGGCGGCCAGACGGCGCAGACCCTCGGCACCCAGCTGAGCCCCCTGCTGACGACGCAACACGCGCTCCAGGCGCAGCACCCAGGCCTCATCCCGCCCTTCGGCCACGCCCAGGCACACGAAGGGATGGGTCAGCACCTCCAACAGATTTTCCGGCCGGAAATCCGTCACCGCCGAACGCAGCATGAACCGCAGCAGCAGCCCCGCGGGCAAAGAGCTCAGGGGCGCGCCCAGGGTCTGATCCGTGTCCACACCGGCATCCCGCAGCTGGGCCACCACACGAGCGGCCAGGCTGGGGTCGTTGGTGACGATGGCCGTGCGCCGCGCCGTCCCTCCCTCGGTTTGCAGCAGCCGCACCACCTGGTCGGCCACCACCAGGGATTCGTCCTCGGGGGTGCCGCAGGCCAGCAGCCGCAGCGGGCCGTCCGGGGCCCAGAAAACCGTCCGGTCACCTAGGGCGGCCACGCGCTGGCGTAGGCTGGGGGCGGGTTTCGGGGGGGTGGGCAGGTCTGTGGTGTTGGGCAGGTCTTTGGTGTTGGGCAAGTCTTTGGAATTCTCGGGTTTTCCGGAGTTGCGGGGCGATGGCGGCGCCACAGGATTCAGCAGGGCTTCCACCTTCCGCGCCGGTGCTAACGGGTCCAGTCGGCTGTGGCCTGTAGGGGGCCAGGTTTCTGCATGGGGCCTAGTTGCTGCATGGGGCCCAGTTTCTCCACCGGACCAAGCTTCTAAACCGGACCAAGCCTCTAAACCGGACCAAGTGCCCGCGAAAAAACGGTCCAAAGGGCCTGCCGCTGTCGGCAAGTACAAGCGGCTCTCCTGGCCCACCGCCCCCACCGCCCCCACCGCCCGCAAGATCGCCGCCCGCAAGGGGTCCAGATGGGCAAAGCCGGCCACCCACAGAGGGCCGTCAGGAGCCACCATTGCCAGGGTCTGGGCGTGGACCGGATCCGCCACCCGGGCGGCCAGCTCCACCGCCAGATCCAGCTCATCGCGGGGCACCACCGCGCGGTACAGGCCCCAGACCCGGCGCAAACGCCGCAGCTCGGCTTCCTGCTGATCCGCCGCCTGAGATCCCGCGCGGGCCACCAGCTCCGCCAGCCCATCGCCCTCCAGCAAAAGCTCCTGCCGATTGTGCCGCCGCACCTCATCGAAGAAATCCACAAACTCCCGCGCCAGCCCTGGCGCGTTCTCGGCGCGATCGGCCAGCCACGGCTCGTCCTTCAAACGATGCGCCAGCAGCAGATGCCGCACCCGCTCACCGGGCACCGCGCCGCCATCCAGCCCCAGAGCCATGGCCAGTTCCTCCTCGAACTGGGCCGGGGTCAGGATGCGCGGCAACAGCAGAGCCGGTCCCCCGCAGCGCTCCAGCAAGGTGTGGCCCAGGGTGCGGCAAGCACGACTGGACGGCAGCAAAACCAGGGCCTGCTCCGGCCTGTCCAGCGCCAAAAGATCCGTCGCCAAGCGGGCCAGCAGATCATCGGCAAAAGGGACGTGGTGGATGTTGAAGATAGTGGGCACGGATATCCTCAGGTGTGATGTTCGGGTTGGCCTGTAGCGGAAAATCTACCACGGTCCTGGCGGGAACCCAAGTCCGGGCTGCGCACTCCCGAGTGCTTGCACCCGGATTATTCATGAAAGAGCTACCGGGGTTGGTTGGAACCAACCTCGTGACGCCCCTGTGTGCATAATCCGAGGCCAACGTTCTTTTCTGATCAACGTCCTTCCGGGGTAACTCTGCTTCGGGGTCAAGGCCCTTTGGGTTTTGCCTCCGCCTGCTGGTTCTTCCTGCGGGCGGGCTTTTGCTTGTCGTGGGCTCGTTGATGGCAGGCGCTGCAGAGGGTCGTGAGGTTTTCGTCGGCGTTGGTCCCGCCTTCGCTACGCGGGATGATGTGGTGGATTTCCAGAAAGCGGGTATGAGGGCAGCCGGGGGCTTGGCAGCGGTGCTGATCGCGGGCTAGTACCCGCCGGCGGGTACTGGGCGGGATGGCGGATTTGTTGGGGCCGTCGCCGGTGGCAACGCGGGCGTCACAGGCTAGTTTCTCGTATTCCGACGGGGTGAGTTCGGTTTCTCCGCGGCTGGTCGTGATATGGGATTTTTCGCATTCGGGGCAGTGATGGACGTGGATCTGGGTGTGGGGTTCTTTGGGGTTAGCCACACTTCCGGAATCAGCCCATCCAGCCAGCGAGGCCATGGCCTCCAGCAGCATGATCGCCCGGCTTGAACCGGCCGGCGCGCCGCCCTGCTTTCCGATGGCCTCGACCAGCGCCTCGAAATGGGCCAGCTGCTCGCTAGTCAATTCAAAGATGACCTGGTGGGTGAGGGCCACGGGGAGAGCCTCGCCGGGATGGAGCCCCGCCAACAATTCGCCTTGGGCCGGATTCTTCGCCCGTTCCCGCCTAGCCCGCTGCTTCGCCCGCTTCACCGTTTCGCGCAGCTCCTGGCGGCTCTTCTTCTTGGCCTCATTCAACCAACGATTCTCATTCTTCTCATCAGCCACCTTCACGATCTCCCGCGCCTTGGTATAGCCGATCTTCCCTTCCTCCATCTCCTTCTTCAACCGGGGCAGCTTTTCCAGCTTCCGCGCCAGATGCAGAAAGTCCCCCGTCCGCGTCTTGGAGAACTCCAGTTCCACGGCGGCATACTGATAAACAGAGCCATACCCCAGGTCCTTATAAAGCTCCCTCTCCACAATTTCCTTGAACCACAAAACCGCACAATGCCGCGCCTGCTCCATGGCTCGCACAGCCCTCTTCAAACAAGCGCTA
>PDQT01000140.1 GCA_002747875.1 bacterium DOLZORAL124_64_63 | reverse complement strand
GGGCATCTCCGGCGGGGGCGGAGCGGGCTCCTGCCCAGGTGGCGCCGATGGCCGGGAATAGGCCCCAGACGGCCGTTTTTCCTGTTTTTGGAGGCTTTCCATGGTCTCCTGCAACAGGTCCAAAGGCATGCCGAAGACCTCGCTGGCCTCCTGCAGAACATAGGCGCGGCGCAAGGCGTCGGGAATGCCCGCAATGCTGCCCAGCCCCTGCCGTAAGGCCCTTTCGGTCACCTCGCGGGAGCCGCCGTGGGCATCGGCCAACCCTTTGAGAAAGGGCAGGAAATTCTGCGCCTCGGCCAGGAGCCGGTGCATGGCCTCGGGCCCCTGCCCGATGACCACATCGGCGGGGTCCTGCCCTGCGGGAAGGGAAACGATCTTGGGTTCCAGCCCGGTGCGCAAGGCCACGTCGGCCGAACGCACCGCCGCCTTGCGCCCTGCCTTGTCCCCATCGAAAACCAGCTTCACGGCCCGGGCGCTACGCCGGATGAGCTTGGCCTGTTCTTCGGTGAAGGCCGTGCCGCAGGTGGCCACCACGTTGGTGATGCCAGCCTGGGCCAGCGCGATCAGATCCAGATAGCCCTCCACCAGCAAGGCCTCCTTCTCCCGGGCGATGGGCATGCGTGAGGCCGCGAACCCGTACAGCAATCTGCTCTTGCTGAAATAGGTGCTGTCCGCGCTGTTCAGATACTTGGGCTGCCCCTCCCCCAGGATGCGCCCGCCAAAGCCCACCACCTGCCGCGAGATGCTGCGGATGGGAAAGATGATCCGGTTGCGGAAGTAGGCGTAGCTGCCCGGCCGATCCCCCGTGCGCAACAGATCGGCGCGGTGGGCCAGCTCGCTGTCCACGCCGGCCTTGGCCAGTTCCTTCTCCAGCCAGCCCGAGCCGCCCGGCGCCCAGCCCACATCGAAATCCCGCAACACCTTGGCACCGAAGCCGCGCTCACGCAGGTACTCCATGGCCCGCCCGCCCAGCCGGGGCTCGGCCAGGGCCTGGGTCCAGATCTTGGTGGCCGCCTCGTTGGCGCGATGGAAGCTGCGGCGCTCGCCCTCGCCTTCCTCGTCGGCCAGGTAGCTGCTCAGGTCGATGTTCAGGGGGCGGGCCAGCACCTCGACGGCCTCGGGAAAGCTGAGGCCCTCAATCTCCATGATGAAGCTGATCACATCCCCACCGGCGCTGCAGCCGAAGCAGTGGTAGGTGCCGCGGGCGGGCGTGACGATGAAGCTGGGGGTTTTCTCCTTGTGGAAGGGGCACAGGCCCTTGAGGATGCTGCCGGCGGCCTTGAGGTTCACGTGCCGGCCCACGACCTCGCCGATGTCGGTCTCATCCTTGATGCGGGCGATGATGTCCGGAGAGAAGGAAGGCGACATCGGTTCACAAGCCCCGGGCTGAAAAAAATGGGCGGTTGGCACCTGACTTCCAGAAGGTACCATCACCGCCCACGGAGAGCAAACCGGCGGGCCCGGAATAACCACCCGGGCCCGCACGAAGCGGAATCAGCGCCGCGACATGAACAGCCGCAACACGTACCAGAACATCAGGGCCACGGAGGCGAACAGCTCCAGAGACGCGCCCACGTACCGGTCGTTGGGGTAATAGCGCAGAATGTTGCTGGTGTCGTTCAGGATGGCGCCGCCGGCCACCAGGATCATCAGCACGGAGAACCAGGTGCCCAGCTGGAAGCCGAAGAGCACGGACGCGCCGATGGCCACCAGAGCCATGATGCCGGCGAACTTCAGCAAGGCCCCCAGGAAACTGAAATCCTTGCGCGTGTAGAAAACGATGGCCGTCAACCCCACGAAGCCCGCCAGCGTCACCACCGCCGCGCTGCGGATGACCCCGCCACCGGCATAATGCTCCGCGATGTAGAGCATGGGTGTGAAGATGATGGCCTGGGCCACCACGTACAGGGCCAGACCCGCGTACTGGGCCCCCAGACTGCCGGCGCGCGCGGCCAGACCGCGGGCCAGCCAGCCGGCCACCATGAACCCGCCCAGAACCAGCAGCCAGTTCACGCTCAGCAGGGAGCGGGACAGGGATTCGGCGTGTCCCGTCTGGAACAGCCAGACCTCGATGAGGGTGAACAGGGCGATGGCCCCCATCAGATGACCATAAACCCGCATGATGAACACGCCACGCTGCGTGGCCGCCTGCTCGGGAGAATAGTGAACTCCGGCCGACCCATCGTTGGCAAATTGCTGACTCATTCCGCTCTATCCTTTCAGGATGATGCGGGTGGCACCGGCGCCCCCGCGTCCTTGCCCGGCCTCGCCGAAATCGGCGACGCGGGAATCTCTCTTCAAACGCTCGTAAAGGTAATCACGAAGTCGCCCGGTGCCGAACCCGTGGATTACGGTGATGACCTCCAGCCCCGAAGGGATGGCCCGGTCGATCATCCGATCCAGCCGCTCCCAGCCATCGGCGCCGGTCTCTCCGCGCAGGTCCAGCTCGTGCCCCACCTGGGGGGCGTCGCCCTGCCAGGCCCAGCCACCGACCGCGGGAGCCGGTTTCTCCCGGGCCGACGACGCATCCGGTGGCCGGGCTTCCCGCTGCGAGATTTCCTGCTGCGGGGCTTCCAGCTGCCGGCCATCTTCGCTGAGCGGGATCACCGCCTCACGCCCCAGGCTCAGGCGCAGGCCCTCGGCCTGAGCCACCACCTTGTTGCCGCGCACCTCGCTGAGGCGCCCCAGCAGGTTCAGGTGCGGAATGCGCACCCGCATCCCCACCTTCAGCTCCACCGTGCGGGCCTCGGGCGGGATTTCATCCTCCGGAGCCAGCCTCCGGCGAAGTTTGCCATCCACCTGCCGCAAGCGATTGTGCGCCGCCTTGACCACCCGCTTGCCCGCCTGCTCGTTCTTGATCTCACGCACGGCCGCCTCGATGGCGCGGCGTCCTTCCTTGAGCAGCTGGTCAGCCTCGCGCCGGGCGCCCTCCAGGCTCCGCCGGCGTTCCTTGTCCAGCTCCTTGAGGCGCGTGTCCAGCTCCTGCTTCCGCGCCCGGTTCCCATCCAGCGCCAGCTGCAGTTCGTGCTGCTGCCGGGCCACCTCGCCGGCGCGCCGATCCAGGTCGCTGAGCAGCTGCTCGATCTGCACCCTTTCCTCGCCGGCCATCTCCCGCGCGCGCCGCAGCAGCTCCGTGGGCAAGCCCATACGCTCGGCGATGTCGAAGGCGTGGCTGGTGCCCGGATCGCCCACCCGGAAGGTGTACAGGGGCTTCAGGCCTTCCTCGTCATAATCCATGGCCGCGTTGGCCATGCGGGGATGGTCGTGCACCGCCGCCTTGAGGATGCCGAAATGGGTGCTGGCCAGGACCTGGGCCCCCTGCTCCACCAGGCGTTCCAGGACGGAGAAAGCCAAAGCGGTGCCCTCGTGGGGGTCGGTGCCGCTGCCGATCTCGTCGCACAGGACCAGGGTGCTGGGCCCGGCCTCGCGCAGAAAAGCGGCCAGGTTCCCCAGGTGCGCGGAGAAGGAGCTGAGGGCCTGGGCGATGGATTGGTCATCCCCCAGATCCACCAGCAGGCGGGTGATCAGGGGCAGGCGCGTGTCCTGCCGGCCGGGCACATCCCAGCCGCACTGGGCCAGCAGGCAGAAAACGCCCACGGTCTTCAGGGCCACGCTCTTGCCCCCGGCGTTGGGCCCGCTGATGACCAGGGCGCGGCTCCGGGCGGGGATTTCCAACTCCAGAGGCACCACCCGGGTCCGGCCCTTCCGCAGATCCCCATCGCCCAGGGCCTCCATCAGCAGAGGATGCCGGCCGCCGGACACGCGCAACCCGCCGGCGGCCTGCAGCTGGGGCCGCTGGCCCCCGACCTCCAGGCTCCACAGCAGATGGGCTCGCACCTCATCCACCTGCAGCATGACCTGGGCGGCCTCCTGCAGGGCCGCCCGGGCCTGCTCCACGGCACGGTTCAACTCGAACAGGATGCGCGCTTCTTCGGCCGCGATTTCCAGGCGGGTTTCCGTCAGCTGGTTGCTGAGGCGCACCACCCCGGCGGGTTCCACGAAGAGGGTGGCACCGGTGCTGCTGCGGTCGTGCACGATGCCGTCCACCCGCTGCCGCTGCCCGGAGCGCAACGGGATGCAGAAACGATCCCCGCGCAGGGTGACCTCCTCGCCGGTGGTCCAACCCTGGCCACGGGCGCGACTCATGGCCGCGTTGACCTCCTGCCGCACGGCCCGTTCCTGTCCGGCCACCGAGCGCCGCAGCCTGGCCAGCAGGGCGCTGGCCCCGTCCACGATGTAGCCGTCCGGGTCCAGGGCCCGGCGGATGGCGGCGCTGACGCCCTGGAAGGTGGCCATCTGCACGGCCGCCTCGCCCCACACGGGGCAGCGCTCGCGGCGGGCCAGGAAGTGGTCGCGCAGGGCGTCCAGCTGCTCGGCCACCGACGCCAGATGCACCAGGTCGCTGCCTTCGTAGCGCACCGGCGCGGGCATCTCCAGCAAGGCCAGGCCATCGTCCAGATTCATCAGGGGAGGCCAGTTGTTCTGCTGGCCTTCGGCGCGCAGTTCATCGGCCAGGGTGTGCCGGAAGGCGATGGCGGCGGAATCGGTGAAGGGGCGGCGCGCGCGCAGACTTTCCGCCGCCCGGGCGTTGCGGCAGTGGCGGGCCATCTGGTCGGTAACGCGGGAGAATTCCAGCAGACGCGCCGCCCTGGGCGGCAGCACCTCGCCCGCGGCGGCGCGATCGGATCGAATACGTTCGAGAAGCTGGATCATGGTGTTCCGGTCAGCGCTTCCGGGCTTCGCGGGCCGCCTCCTCGGCTTCTTCGCGGGTGCGGTCGGCGGCCTCATCCAGAGCGTCGGCGACCTTTTCCCGGGCCTGGTCGGCCGCCTCGCGGGTGCTCCGCATCACCCGGTTCCAGACATCGTCCCCGTCCCCGCCCGCCAGGTCGCGCACCACTTGGTACATGGTGGGCGCGGCGTAATAGATGGCCCGCCCGACGGAGGAGCGCTGGTAATCGGCCTTCACTTCCTGCCCGCCGGGCACATGGCTGATGACCTGCAGCAACACGCTGGCCAGGAGCATGCCCACCAGCATGCCCAGCAGCGCCCCGCCCGCGCGGTTCAACCAACCCAGGACCGTCATGTTCACCAGCGTCGTCAACAGGGAGGCCAGCACGCGACTGAGAACCAACCCCGCGAAAAAAAGAACCGCCCAGGTCACCAGCAGCGCGGTCCCTTCGGACAGTCCGGTCTTGTCCATCATCCAGGGATTCACCGCCGCGGCGAAATGGGCCGTCAGCAGCAGGGCCGCCAGCACCCCCACCACCTCGATGACGCGCTTGACCACACCATCGCGGAAGCCCATGAACCCGTAGACGACGATGATGGGCAGGCTGATGAGAACGGAAAGGTCCATATCAGCCCAGCAAAGCTTTCTTGACCAGGCCGCTGACCTTGGAGCCATCGGCCCGGCCGGCGGTCTTCGGCATGACCGCCTTCATGACCTTGCCCATGTCCTGGGGACCGGCGGCGCCCACCTCGGCGATGGTCTCCTTGACGATTTTCTCCAATTCCTGGTCGCTCATCTCCTCGGGCAGGTAGGCGCTGACAATTTCCAGTTCCTTCTTGACCTCGGCCAGCAGGTCGGCCCGGCCGCCCTCGCCGTAGCTTTTGATCTGGTCCTTCACCTTGCGGGCGTAGCTGCTGATGATCTTGGTGACATCCTCGTCCGTCAGCTCGCGGCGTTCGTCCACCTCGACCTGCTTGACGGCCGCCTGCACCATGCGCAGGATGCCCAGCTTCTCTTTATCCTTGGCCTTCATGGCTGCCACGACGTCGCTCTGCAGCCGCTGGGCCAGTTCACATTTGGCCATGTCATCCGCCTTTCGAGGGGAGGGGTTGTCCCGGAATGTTCCGGGGGATGGATCAAGCCCGCTCATGAAATACCAACGGCCGGGGGAAGTCAAGCAGCCGACATGGTCCGTTCCCGGCATGGACCGCAGCGGACGCGTCAGAGCCCCAGGCAACGCCCGCGCACCAACTGCAAACCGCCCAGCACGGCCGCGGCCGCCGTTTCGGTCCGCAGGATATGCGGTCCCAGGCTGATGGGTTGCAGGCCCGCGTCCAGGAAGGCGCCCACCTCGGCCGCGGACCACCCTCCCTGGGGCCCGATCAGGGCCGTCAGATTTTCGGGGACCGGGTCGGCGGGCAACAGGGCGGGCAGCTCCAGCAGGCTGACGGGCCGGGGCCCTGTGGTGATCTCTTCGGGGATGGCGCCGAAAACCGTCACCCCGGCAGGCCGCCGGGCCAGGAAATCCCGCACCGGCATGGGCTCATCCAGCTCCGGCAGCAGGCAGCGCCCGCACTGCTTGATGGCCGCCACCATGATCGTCCGCCAGCGGCGGTCCTTGCCCCGAGAGGCGGTCCGATCCGTGTGCTCGCTGATCAGCGGCACGATGCGATGAGCCCCCAGCTCCACGGCCTTCTCCAGAGCCCACTCGAAACGCCGGGGCTTGATCAAGGCCAGTCCCAGCACCAGCCGGGGGTTCCGGAATTCCTCGTCGCCGCGCTCGCGGGTCAGGATTTCCAGACGCACCTCGCGGCGGCTGCGGTCGGTGACGCGGGCGGCGAAACGATGCCCCCGGCCATCGGTCAGCACCACCTGGGGCCAGCGCCCGCCACGCAGCACCGTGCCCATGTGGTGGCTTTCCTCCCGGTCCAGCGTGACCACATCGCC
>PDQT01000061.1 GCA_002747875.1 bacterium DOLZORAL124_64_63 | reverse complement strand
CGAGCATCGGGATGTGGCCCGTCTGCAGGCCACCATGGGGATTGCCCATCATCGTCTTGGCCGTCTGGAAAAAGCGGAAGAATTCTACAGCGACAGCCTGGCCACCTACCGGCGTATCGGTTTTGACCTGGGTGTGGCCAACATCATGAACAACCTGGCGCTTCTGAAGAAGAACGCTTGCCAGTGGGATACCGCCCTGAACCTGCTGGAGAAGGCCACCGAACTGGCCAATCGCATCGGAGCCAGCCACCTGTTGCCCGGGTTCTATCTGAACCAGAGTATCGTCTTGATCAAGAGCAACCGGCACGGCGAGGCCCGTCCCTTCCTGGACAAGGGCCTGAGCATGGCCCGCAGCTTGGGGGACAGGCTGCATCAGTGCCGCATCAATCTGGCGCGGGGGCGTCTGGAGAACCTGTGTGGTCGCCAGGCCCGTGCCGAAGAATTGCTGCTCGGCGCCAAGGCCATGGCGGAAGAAAACGGCTACCGCCGCGAGGCTGTCATTGCCGATGAATACCTGGGCGATGTCCTGCTGGCCCGAGGCCTGGCGGAAAAGGCCCTCTTCAACTACGAACTGGGGCTGAAAAAAAGCCGCAGCATCGCCGCGGAGAACGACCTGGAAGGGGAATTGCTGCGCCGCATGGGAGAAGCCCAACTGGCCGGCGGCCATTTCCAGGATGCGGTGGCCGTCAGCCAAGCTGCCATTGCCGTTTGCGAGCAGTGCGATGAAGTGTACGAGCTGGGTTTCTGCCATCTGACCCTGGCCCGTGCTTACAACGGGTTGAAGGATCGCAAGCAGCTGGTCTTCCATTTCCAGGAAGCCATCAGCATCTTCCGCGAACAGAAACTGGTGCGGCAATGGTGCGAGGCCATCTTGGTTTATGCCGAGTTGCGCCGCCGGGAAGCGGCTGAAGAGGAACTCCTGACCATGCGCCGCTACCTCATGGATGCCCAGGAAAAGGGCGCCAGCAGCGTCAGCGATAATATCCTCTGCCGGGTTCTGGAAGCCTTGGCGCGGGTGCAGATGCACCTCGGGCAGTACGATGACGCCCTGCTTTCCGTCTTCGAACTGGAGCGGCATGCCGCCGGGCTGGAAAGCCCCGAGTGGGAGACCAAGGTCGTGGCCTTGCGGGACCGCATCGAGTTGGGTCTGGTGGAGGGTGTTGACGACACCGGCAGCCATATGCAGGCCATCTCCAACATCCCCGGCCTCTTCGCGGGGGGAGACGGTTCCGTGCCGCGCAATCTCGAGGCGGTGTTGCAGGCGGGTATTGATCGGGTGGCGGCGGACAGCGGCTTCATCGCCATGGCGAGAGACGACCGTCCGGACGGGGATCTGACCATCGTTTCGCGCACCGGCCTGACGGAAAATCTGGCCCAGCAGCTTTGCCGCTGGTTCCGCGGCCAGCCCGAGGGGGCGACCGTGCGCTACTTCTCCCGGCTGAGTGCCGGGGATGGGTTGCTGGATGCCGTGCCTGCCCTGGGTAAGCACTCCGGTAGTTGTCTGTTCATGCCCATCACCAGCGGTTCCCGCCGGTTCGGTTTCCTCTTCCTGGGCAAGAAAGCCGGCGGAGGACAGGGGACCGGGTTCGGGCGCAATTGCCTGGATTTCCTCTCTACATACATGGGCTTCCTGGCCCTTTTCCTGCGGGAAAAAGGACGCACGGATGATGTGATCGTCAACACTCCTATCCAGCGGGTGGAAAGCTTCGAAAGCATTATCACCCAGAGCGCGCGCATGCTGGAAGTCCTGGGGCTGGCCCGCAAGGTGGCTCCCAGTGATCTGACGGTGCTGCTCAACGGGGAAACGGGCACGGGCAAGGGCCTGCTGGCCTACAGCATCCATGCCCTGAGCCGCCGGGCCGACAAGAAATTTGTCCAGATCAACTGTGCCGCCATTCCCGAAGCCTTGCTGGAAAGCGAGCTTTTCGGGCATGTCAAGGGGGCGTTCACGGGGGCGGACAGCGACAAGGTGGGGCTGCTGGCTTCGGCCGAAGGGGGGACGGTCTTTCTCGACGAGATCGGCAAGATGCCCCTGGCCATGCAAGGCAAGCTACTGCAATTCCTGGACACCCGGGTGGTGCGGCCGGTGGGGGGCAACCGGGAGAAAATCGTGGATGTGCGCTTGGTGGCCGCCTCCAAGTCGGATCTGCAGGCGGCAGCGCGAAAAGGCCGTTTCCTGGAAGACCTATACTATCGTCTGGTGGATTTCCCTCTGGCCATTCCGCCCTTGCGGGAGCGTGCCGATGACGTCCAACTGCTGACCCGCCACTTTGCCCAGCGTTTCGGGATGGAGATCAGCGGGCAATTGCCGGCCATCGAGCAGGACTTCATGACTATTCTGAGCCGCTACTCCTGGCCGGGAAACGTGCGGGAACTGGAAAAAACCATGAAGCGCGCCATCGTTCTGGCCCAGCAGGATGGGGTGTTGCGCTCCGAGCACCTGCCGCAGCACATGGTTGCGGAGGAGGGGGGGGAGAACTCCCCGGCTGGGGCCAAGGTGTCTCCCCTGAAGGACACCTTGGCGGAGATCGAACTGCGTGAAATCAACCGGGCCCTGGGGGTCACGGGGGGGAACAAAAGCGCGGCAGCTCGTTTATTGAAAATATCTTATCCCACCCTGCTGAATAAAATACGGCATTACGGGATCGTTCTGGACGCCTGAATACGGTAACCTGTAAGAAAACAGAATTCGCGCTTCATGGGTTGTAAAGTTTTTTTATAGCTTAACCCTTTGCGCAGTATGGGGTTGTGCTTGGGTGTGATTTATCGTATAAAAGGTTTTTACACTTCCCCTTGTTCGGCATTTTGAGGAACAAAAAAAATCTGAGTTAAGTTGTTGTCTTGCCTTGAATTATTTTTTCCCGGATTTTTCCTCGGCTTGGAACGAAGACTGCTTCGTATGCGGGCAGAAGGAGTGACGTTACAGGGAACTACCTTCGGACACAATTCGTGATACTTGGGAGGCGCTTGGTTTCATGATCTTCTGATTTCATGATCTTCGCGGCCTTCGGGCCAGAAGTTGGTTCTCAACAAGTTGTGTCGGCAGGATGATTGTCAAGAGGTGGGGTCTTTACAATCATTCCTGGCTGACGAGAGAGAGCAGAGCCGGGTCCTCCCGTATCACGAGTCCTGAATACGAATCACGAATTGACGGGAAACGAATACAGGATCTGCGTGAAGGATCCTATCCAAAGAGCCCCTCTGGTTTTGGGAAGGCGAGACCCAACACCAGTTGGCCGTAAGGCGGGGGCTCTTTTCCTCTAGCCATACCTTTTCCGCATGGCAACTTCTCCGTTCCCAGTCCTTTATGACAACCCCGAAAGATATGGCCATGGTGCGCCAGCGGGCATGGCGGGGACGCGGCGCGAGTGTCCCTTTTTGGGTAGGATGTCCCACGGTAAGCACACTTCAGCCCGCGTTTTTCCCTGCAAAGATGCTCTGCCGGCGGCTCCGGAGTGGTCTCACGAAGTTTTCAGAAGCCAGGGATCCCCCTGAAAATAGTTCTTTATCATGTGGTTAAGGCGTCGAAGGTGTTTTCTGGTCGCCTGGGGCTCATCTCTTGTCCTGATCACTCTTTTTGGCATAAACCGTGCGTTATGACAGACAGTATACGACCCCGACGCATCCTGGAGGTGGCCGCATGAATTTTGTGAAAGACCATACCTTGTTTTTGTTTCCGTTCCCAGTCCTCAGCCGCCGTTCGGTTACTATTCTGGCCGCGCTTCTGCTCCTGGGGGCCATGGCGGCTCTGACCGGTTGCGAAAGCGATGATTGCGTCAACTGTGTGAATTTGCCCCCGCCGGTGGTCCCCACGGGAGTCCATAGCATCAGCGGGGACGGTAGTGTTCTCGTCCAGTGGTATGACATCTCCTATCATCCCTATGATGGGCAATACAACGCCAACGTGGAGCGGTACTTCATCTACTGGCGTTTTTATCAGGATGGTGACGAGAACGACCCCGGCCGCACTTTCGAATATCTGGGCGAGGTGGCCTGGAACGAGAATTTCGATCCCAACAGCGGCCTGCACTGGTTCGAGGATACCGGCGCGGTGAACGGGGAGCGCTACGAGTACGCCGTGGCCGCCGTCAATGCCGATGGCTTGGAAAGCGCGCTCAGCTATGAACTGGTCACGGACGCGCCCTTGCCCCACAGCGCGGCCCCGGTCGTGCTATACGACCGCGATGGTGGGTTCCCGGAGCGGAGCATGTTCGATTTCAGCCTGCTGGAGGACGGCAACAACCAGGGAGGGACCGGTTTCCAGGCCGACATCCAGGTTTTCTTCCAGAATGGCGTACCCTATGTGGAGACGGTCCGCTCGGGCGTTTCCATCCAGGATTTCGGGGCTTTCATCAGTGGCCAGGGGGAGCTTGTCTTCGAGGGTGTTTCCTGGGCCCCGGCCGAGGGATACAGCAGCACGGGTGTTCTGGAACTCATCACCGGTCATATCTACGTGCTGGAATTGAATGAGGGCAGTGACGGTCTCCACTATGCCAAGTTCGGTGTGCTGTCGGTGGGCTCGGAGGTCGTGGAGATCATCTGGGCTTACCAGACCATCTCCGGCTTGCCGGAACTTTCGGTGCCGAGCGATGGTGACCGCTTCACACAGCCGGGCCCCAGCATCGTCAGCTACTAGCCATAAGGAAAGGAGTGCGACGTCATGAGAACCCAAGCGTTGAAAACCAAGAATCATGGCCTGGCCATCCTTGCCGGCCTTGGCGTCCTGTTCTTTCTGCTGGGCCTGATGGGCACGGCGCGGGCCGATGTCCGGCCGACCTCGGACAAGGGCTTCGACTACGGTAAGGTGAACCTGCGGGTCGGGGTGTGGATCGATGACCTGGATGAGGACGAGGTCCTGGAGCGCGGGCAGGCCATGTCCGTGGGCTTCCAGACCAACGACGACGCCTACGCCGTGGTTTACCGCATCGACACCGAGGGCGAGGTGACCATCCTCTGGCCGCGCAGCCGCATGGACGATGGCTTCGTCTTCGGCGGCCATGAGTATCTGCTGCCGGTGGCCGGCGCCCGGCGCCTGTGCGCTTCCAGCCGCTCGGGGGAGGGTATCATCGAGGTGCTGGCCAGCCGCTATCCCTTCGACCTGCGGGAATTGGAAGTGGACTTCCACCACGAGTACAGGACTGAAAAGCACCACTTCCGGGTCCTGGGCGATCCCTTCTTGGCCATGAACGAGATCAACTACGCCATCACGCGCCTGGAGGATACCGAGGACTACGTGGTCAGCAACTACCTCAGCTACTACGTGCATCAGAAGGTGGATCACCCCCGTTATCTGTGCAACCAGTGCCATCTCGACAGCGACGTGACGGTGCATCCCTACCGGGATCAGTGCACCATCAACATCTCCTTCGATTACGGCTGGTCCAACCACTGGTACCGGGATTACGGCTATTTCCCCGTCTATTACAACCCGGTTTACGTCTACTACGATCCCTGGACCTGGCGTCCCTGGGTGAATTTCTGGTACGACCCCTGGTATCGCTGCGTCAGCTATCCCGGTTGGCGCTGGCAGGATCCGGTGTATGTGTGGTGCGACTCGCCCTATTACCGGGATTATGCCGACTATCGCTTCGATGGGGTCAGGCGCAAGGAAGGGCGCGGCCTGTTCCGACCCGAAACCGACCGGCGGCGCCGCACCAAGACCGCCGAATACCGGGATGTCTCTCGCATCGTGGCCGAGCGGGGACCTTCGGAAAGCCAGCGCAACGTCATGATCAACAAGGAACGCACGCGGCGGGTCGATCGCCCTGGCGGCGCGGGGGCCGCGGTGGTCGGTCGCGGCGGGGTGGCTCCCAGTGTCGGGGGCGGCCGTTCTTCCACCGTGGTGGGG
>PDQT01000080.1 GCA_002747875.1 bacterium DOLZORAL124_64_63 | reverse complement strand
CGGGTCTGGGGCATGGGGCCGTCCGAGGCGGAGACCACCAGGATGGCCCCATCCATCTGGGCCGCGCCGGTGATCATGTTCTTGACGTAGTCGGCGTGACCGGGGCAGTCCACGTGGGCGTAGTGCCGGGTCTCGCTCTGGTACTCCACGTGAGCCGTGGCGATGGTGATGCCGCGCTCGCGCTCTTCGGGAGCCTTGTCGATCTGGTCGAAGGGGGTGTAGTCAGCCAGGCCCTTCTTGGCCAGGATCACGGTGATGGCGGCCGTCAGGGTGGTCTTACCGTGGTCAACGTGACCAATGGTCCCCACGTTGACGTGATCTTTTGTCCGTTCAAACTTTTCGCGCGCCATCAGTGGCTTCCTCCCGTTTCTTGACCCAGCATCCATGAAGACTTCAACAACGATAGCCCCATGATGCTTTTGCCGCATCGCGCCACCCCACAGGGCCGGCGCGTCATCAATCCCTCTGTCCGGGTCTCATCCCCCGAACGGGATAGAAAAGTGGAGCCCACGAGCAGATTTGAACTGCTGACCGCTTGCTTACCATGCAAGTGCTCTACCGACTGAGCTACGTGGGCCCCAAACTTATTCAGACAATATTGTGTTTTTCCCGGCCACCCACAAGGGCGGCGCTCCCGATTCGGAAATTCCCCGAACCGCGACCCAAACTGGAGCGGGAAACGGGGTTCGAACCCGCGACCCTCAGCTTGGAAGGCTGATGCTCTGCCAACTGAGCTATTCCCGCCCCGATTCTTATTGTGCGGGGCGATGGTGGGGGGGGGAGGATTCGAACCTCCGTAGGCGTCTGCCGACAGATTTACAGTCTGTTCCCTTTGACCGCTCGGGAACCCCCCCACGCCAAACCCGGCTGCACAAGATCAACCTGGGTGCCCGAAACACGCAGCTTCGGACGAATTTTATGGAGCTGGCGAGAGGACTTGAACCCCCAACCACCTCATTACAAGTGAGGAGCTCTACCAGTTGAGCTACGCCAGCTCCCTGAGGCCTTCCCGCCTGACAGGGACTGTCCTGCCGGAAGCAGGTCTCACTCTACAATCTTCATCAAAAACGGACCCTGCCGTTGTAGCGGGGGCCGCTTTGGGTGCGAGAATATATAACTCCCGCTTTTACGATGTCAAGATTTTCGCATCAGAAATTTCACCCGGGCCCTTGCCCGCCCATCCGCGATCAGACTCAGCGCCGTCCGCGACACACCGCTCCGGCGGTGCGGCAAAGGTCATCCAGCAGGGCCGAAAAACCAATCCCCACGGCAGCGGCCGCCTTGGGCACCAGGCTGTGCTCCGTCATCCCCGGTATGGTGTTGATCTCCAGACAATAGTAATCGCCGCCATCCAGACGGAAATCCACCCGGGCCACCCCCCGGCAACCCACCAGGTCGTACAGACGCAAGGCGTCGGCGGCAATCTGCTCGTAAACGGGGCTGTGCACCGGCGCCGGCACCAGATATTCGCTGGCGCCGGAGGTGTACTTGTTCTGGTAATCATAGAACCCGGCGTGAGGCCGGATTTCCAGCAGCGGCAGCCGCCGGCCCAGCAGAATGGTGGAAGTCAGCTCGCGGCCGGGGATGAATTTCTCCAGGATCACGTCGATGCAGGAGCTTTCCGCCGACTCCACAACCCGGCGAAAACCCTCGTCAAACGCGCTGGGCGCCGTCACGATAGCCACGCCCACGCTGCTGCCCGCGCCGTTCAGCTTCACCACCAGAGGGAAGCCCAGTTCCCCGGCGGCGCGTTCCAGGATGTGTTCGGTGGTCAGGCCCTCGCCATATTCCTCGCCGCCATCGCCATCGTCCCTGTTTTCCTGGCGTCCGAAAACCACCCCCGCCTGCCCCTGCTCCCGATCCCAGTTGATCTGCAACCAGTCCGGCGTGGGGATTCCCGCGGCCCGCATGATGCGCTTGGTGCTGCTCTTGTCCATGGCCAGGGCACTGGCGGCAGGCCCGCTCAGGGCATACGGGATGCCCATGACATCCAGCAGAGATTGGAGGTGCCCATCTTCTCCCTGACCGCCGTGCAGGGCCGGGAAGACCAGATCCGCTTCCTGCAGCCCCGGTAACGTCAGCACCGCCCCGACCGAGGGGATGTCCACGGCCTCGGCCTCGTGCCCCGCCTCGCGCAGAGCCTGGGCCACCGCCTGCCCGGAGAGCAAGGAGACATCCCGTTCAGGGCTGTCGCCCCCCATGAGGACCTTGATTTTCATGCCTTCTCTTCCTTGAAAACCAGCGCCACCGCCAGAGCGGTCACGCATTCACCACGTCCTTCTGGCCCGAGGCCCTCTCCTCGGGTCGCCTTCACCGAAATCCGCTCCGCCGGCACCTCCAATACCGCGGCCAGGGCCCGCGCCATCTCCGTGCGCCGCGGATTGATCCGGGGTCGCTCCGTGATCACGGTGCAGTCCGCGTTTCCCAGCTGATACCCTTTTTCGCGTAGAAGGTTGCCGGCCGCCCGCAAGAAAACCAGGCTCTCGGCCCCCCGCCAACGCGGATCCGTATCCGGGAAGTGGGTCCCGATGTCCCCCAGGTTCGCTGCGCCCAGCAGAGCATCGACCAAGGCATGCACCAGAGCGTCGCCATCGCTGTGCCCCACCGGCCCCAGAGGGCAGTCCGCAAAAAGCACCCCGCCCAGAACGCAGGGACGCCCCTCCGCCAGAGGATGACGGTCCCAACCCTGTCCGATGCGAAACTTCATCTCGATCTCCCCCGACCGGCGGTGAGGCCCTGGAGTATGGGGCCGCGTTCCTTTGTCTTGGCCCCGCCCTGCTTACCGTAACCATATATCCAGAGGATGCCCACCAGGATGAGGATGCCCACCAGGATACAGTCACTTGCGCATCCTGTCATCCGCAAGCTGCCCCGGCCCTCTTCCATCATGAAAACAACAAACAACACCCGCCCAAACCGAAGATGAGTAAAATAAACAGTATTCCTAAAGGAGAGCATTGACTTTCTTGCCCTATTGTTTTAAAATATGCAAAAACAAACATAAAAATACTGAACTATTCATAAAAAAGTTACACTAGGCCTTCCCAAGATGGCCATGTGTATGTATACTCTCGGGCCAATGCCCTCCTGGGTTGTTCAACACCCATACTTCCAGGCTGGGATCGCCCTGGTTCACTATGACAGAACCACCAACCTCATGCGGAGTTGAGAATGAAGAGAACCCTCCTTCTGCTTCTGGTCCTTCTCGGGGCTTCAAGCGCCCTGGGCCAAACCCGGATCCTTTTTTCCCATCAGTCGGTGGGACGCAACGCCATTGCTGATCCCGAACGCAGTGGAGAGGAAAGCCGTGCTGCCGTCCCCCTGCGTTCCAGGCTGAACGATGGCATCGCCTTCTGGGATCACGATTACTACAACTACTGGAAAGACGGGGTGATCAACGCCATCCTGGATCCGGCCGGAGACAACTGGTCTTCGTCTATGGGCTTCGGGCCTTTCCGGGGCACGGAACCCCCTATGGTCAAGCTGAACCACCTAGCCGGTGCCGCATTCCGGGATGACGCCACGGGGGATGCCCTGGCCTTCCGGGATAGCTGCTTATCCCGCTTCGATGTGGTGATGGTCAAACCCGGCTACCGCGACATGCACATGAACACCGTTGTCGGCCTGGAAGAATACCAGGCCATGCTGATTGATGTGTCCGATTGGTGGGATCACTACAACAAGGAACACGGCACCGAGAAAATCCTGGTGATCATGAGCGCCCCCAGCCTGCGCCACCCCTCGGATTACTCCCAAGGCAGCGCCGGCTGGCCCAACACCCCCGCCGGCCGCGCCGAGGCCGAAGCCGATGCCGCCGCCTACCGCGAATTCGACACCTGGCTGACCACCACCTGGGTGGAGCGCAGCCGTTACACCCGCGCTTTTTCCGTGTGGTCCATTTGCGTTGCGCACGAGGGCGGTCCCACGGAACTGAACTTCACCAAAGATGCCTACACGGGCACCGGAG
>PDQT01000079.1 GCA_002747875.1 bacterium DOLZORAL124_64_63 | reverse complement strand
TACACGGGCACCGGAGAAGGCGATTCCTCCGGGGACCACCACCTGAACGCCGCCGGATCCAACGCTCTGCAGGATGGGCTGGTGAACTTCATCAATGACCTGGCCATGGAATTGAACAGCAACCCCACGCCCGTGCCCGTGAGCCCCGCCACGATCCAGCTCTATCCGGCTGCGCCCAATCCTTTCAACCCCTCCACCCACCTCAGCTTTGAACTGGATACGCCCCAGACGGTGAACCTGTCCATCTATGATATGTCCGGTCGCCGGATCAGGACCCTGGTCCAGGAGTCGCTTTCCGCCGGTTACCACAAGCGGCACTGGGATGGGCGCGACAGCAACGGCCAGAAGGTCGCCTCGGGGGTTTACACGTACCGTATTGAAGCCGGCGGCCAGGCTCTGACTCGCCGCATGGTCCTGTTGAAGTAGCCGGTTCCCGAAAGATCAGCCCGGATGACCTCGTGAGCGCTTCACGAATGATCCGGGTTTCTGGCTCAGGGATAGACCTCGGCCTGCCGCAGGGGCAGGCCGGCGCTGTCCTTATCCGAGAGCACGGTCTCCACCCCCGGCACAAACGGCCAGACAATGCCGATATCCGGATCGTCGAACCGGATCACCCGCTCGTGTTGCGGCGCGTAGAAATCCGTGCACTTGTAGGCGAACTCGGCCTGCTCGCTCAGAACGTAGAAGGCGTGACCGAATCCCGGCGGCACCCACAGTTGCCGGTGGTTTTCCCCCGAAAGTTCCGCCCCGCACCAGCGCCCGAAGGTGGGCGAGCCGCGCCGCAAATCCACCGCCACATCAAAGACCTTCCCGACCAGCACCCGCACCAGCTTGCCCTGGGGCTGCCGAATCTGGTAGTGGATGCCGCGTAGCACACCTTGGCTGCTGCTGCTCTGGTTATCCTGCACAAACGCCAGATCAACCCCCGCGTCGCGGAACAGATCCGCGCGCCAGGTCTCCAGGAAATAGCCGCGCGCGTCGCCAAAGACCTTGGGTTCGCACAGCAGCACTCCCGGCAAGTCCATGGACCGGAATTTCATCGGTCCTCCTCCAGGATGGCCTGCAGGTACTGGCCGTAGCCACTGCCCCGGAGGGCGGCCCCCAGTTCGGCCAGACGGCTGTCGTCGATATATCCCATGCGCCAGGCAATTTCCTCGGGGCAGGCGATCTTCAGACTTTGCCGCTCCTCAATGACCCGGATGAACTGCCCGGCATCCAGCAGCGTCTGGTGCGTGCCCGTATCCAGCCAGGCGGAGCCACGGCCCAAGGTTTCCACGCGCAGCCGGTCCGCCTGCAGGTAGGCATCGATCACCGAGGTGATCTCCAGTTCGCCCCGCGCTGAAGGCTTGATGCCGCGGGCGATATCCACCACCTGGTCATCAAAGAAATAGAGCCCCGTGACGGCGAAGTTGCTTTTGGGCCGGGCAGGCTTTTCCTCGATGCTCAACGCCTTGCCCCAGGCGTCCACCTCCACCACGCCGTACTGCTGCGGGTGGGTCACGTAGTAGGCAAAGATGGTGGCCCCGCTCTCGCGCCGCGCCACCTCCTGCAGGCGCTGGGAAAGGCCGGCGGCGTAGAAGATATTATCTCCCAGGATCAGGCAGGCCGGGCTGCCTGCCAGGAATTCTTCCCCCAGCAGGAAGGCCTGGGCCAGACCGTCGGGACTGGGCTGCACCACGTACTGCAGGTTCAGCCCCCAGCGGGCGCCATCGCCCAGCAGGCGCTGGAACGAGGACTGATCCTCCCCGGTGGTGATGATCAGAATATCCCGGATACCCGCCAGCATGAGGGTGCTCAGGGGGTAATAGATCATGGGCTTGTCGTAGACCGGCATGAGCTGCTTGCTGACGGTCATCGTCAGCGGGTGCAGACGGCTGCCGGTACCCCCCGCCAGGATAATGCCTTTGTATTTTGTCTCAACCAACGCGTTGACTCCCGCTCATGGCCGGTGTGGCCCGGTATCGAATTCCATGGCGACAAAGGCAGCAAAGGGCCCAAGCCCAGGTAGCCAGACGTCACCTCGCCTATCCCGGATCATGCATGAAAAAACTGCCACGCTTGGTTATAATCAACCGCATGAAGCTACTTCATGAATAACCCGGGCATCTAAGCAATCATAATGCCTGAGAGAGCGACCTTCGCGCAAAAAATCTGTTCCAGAACAACTCCCGTCCTCCTAATTCCCCCTCAACAGACAAAAGAGCGTTGGAGCACGCCTCTATTCTGCTTATCATGGGTCCCGTCAACCATATCCAGTCAACCCGCTATGTTCCCGGTTGTGACCAGCTACCGGAGTCATCGCATAATCACCACAGGACCATCAGGAGTTCCCCTTCCATGCACACCTCACTGGACAGCCGGGCACAACTCATTCTTTCCCAATACGCTCCCTTTGACGATGGTTTTGAAGATTTCCGACATCTGCCTGCCGGCATGTTCAACGAAAACGCCAGTTTCGTGGCCCGGGGCCAGAAATATGTGTTGAAAAAATTGCCCGGTGGGCGCAGCCGCGAGCGGCACCTCTACGCCCTACACTGGCAAAATCATCTGGCCCGCGAGGGTTTTCCCTGTCCGACTTTCCTGCCCAACCGGGACGGGGACCTGATCACCGCCCGCGAAGGGCAATTCTGGACGGTCCAGACCTGGGCCCACGGCGGACCGCTGGATCTGTCAATCCTGGAAGGGCCCCAGGCCCGGGAGATCATGCTGGAAGTGGGCACGACCCTGGGCCGCCTGCACCGGCTGAGCCGGGAAGCCAGCCAGTCAGGAGCCGTGCCCCCGGCCGAACGCAGCTGCCGCATCACCCTGTCCGAAATGATTGACGGCTGCCGGTCCGCCCTGAAGCGTCTGTACATCTCCCGCTGGTGGCGCCCATCCCGAGTGACCCTGCTGCGCTGGAAGCCCTTCAAAAGCCCCGTCGAAAAAGAAATCCTGACCATGCTGGCCACCGTGAGAAGCGCCTTCGCGGAACTGGATGGCTGGGACCCCGCCTCCGTGGAAGAACAAAGCCGTCCCATTCCTTGCCACGGGGACATCAACTGGGAGAATTTTCTCTTTCAGGAAAACAGGCTGACCGCCGTGCTGGATTTCGACAATGCCCTGGAAATGCCCGTGGAATACGAAGTGGCCGCCGCCGCGGCCATCGTCTGCCGGCGCGATGATCCCATGCGACGTTGGTTCCTGGAAGGTTATGCCCAGGAAGCGGACTGGAGCGTGAGCGAAGAAGATATGCGACTGCTGATGCTCCTCAAATGCTGCAAATCCCTGCTCTTCCAGATAGAGACGGCGCTGGGCGACGGCACGAAAGACGAAAGGGGCGCCCGAGAGTGGCGGCTCTATCTCGCGGAAAAGGTTCGCTTCTATAGTGTGGGATAAGAATTCGGCTAACTCTCGGCGCCGGCATCCTGCGCCGCTGCGGCGGAAGAGGAAGCGTTGGTTTTGCGGTTACCGATGACGCGAGCCGGATACCCGGCCAGGATCGCGTACTCCGGGTAACGTTTCTTGGCCACCACGCTCCCGGCGGAGACCACACACCCCCGCGGCAGGTCCACGCCGGGGAAGACGAACACGTTGGCCCCCAACCAGCAGTCATCGCCAATGCGGACCGGTTCCTCATCGAAGCCCTGCTCGTTGATGGGCACGTCCAATTCCCTGAAGACATGATTCACGGACCAGATTTTCACGCCCGGGCCCAGCATGACCCGGTCGCCCAGAGTGATGCCCCCGCCCGCTTGCAGGAAACTGTCCACCCCCAGTTCGCAGTCATCGCCCACGGCCAACTTGTGCACGGTGCGGAAACGGACGCCTTCGTGGATGATGACGCCCTTGCCCGCCCGCGCGAAGTAAGGGAGCAGGACCTTGGCGCGAATAATCTGACCGGCGACGCCGGGATACTCGCGCCAGAACCAGCAACAGAAATTGAAGCGCCCGATGGGATCCTGCAGGTCCCAAACAACTCTTTTCAGAAAACCCAGCATGACGTCGCCCCTCAGAGACGGCAAATGGTAAAGCGATACTTGCCGGATTTTTCCTGGGGAATGGCCGGCACATGGTTGACGGTAAACTGCAACGACTCGCCCAGCATCCCCCGCAGGGCCCCCAGCAGCTGCGCTTCGGTCTGCGGATCCGCATCCGCATCGTAAACCACATTCACGATCAACAACAACGGTTCTTCCTGGATGATCTGCAACTGTCGGATGCCCGCAAAACGGGTCAGACTGTTCTCGATGATCGAAATCCCCGCCACACGGCTACCATCAGAGGCCACCAGGAAATCAGCCGTGCGGCCGGTGATGCTCTCCATCAGAGGCAAACCGCGACCGCAGGGACAGGCCCGGTCCGACGGCACCCCCCGATCCCCTACCTCGTAGCGAATCATGGGCATGCCGAAATTGATCAACTCCGTCACCACTATGCGCCCATCCTGCCCGGCGGCGCAAGGCTTTCCCCCGTCATCCAGAAATTCCACGATGTTGTGGTCCAGATTCAGGTGCATGCCATGATGCTGTTCGCACTCGCAGCCGATGAGGCTGACCTCCTCGCAGCCGTAACGATTGGTCACCGGGACGCCGAACACCTGTTCGATGACCTTCCGCTCCGGCTCCAGCAGCATCATGCTGGTGGCCACGATCCCCGTGGGACGCAACGCCACGCCGCGCCGCCGCAGGGCCTCCGCCAGGATGAAGATGCTGTGGGCGTGACCGAAGAGCAGCCCCGGACGCACCCGGCGCCACTGCCCGATGAAGTTCTCGATAGCCGCGTCATCGATACGCATGGTGTCCAGATAGATGATGCGGTCCTTGAGATGCCAGCGCAGCTTGTTCTTGAGGGTGGTGGGTGTGGGCGGGTTACCCCATACGGCGGCCAGGGGCTGGCCCATTTCCCAGCCGGACCAGCGGTCGCTGCGCAGGGCGGCGGCATTGCGTCTTTCGATGCCCCGGGCATCGCAAAACACGTTCAGGCTCACGCCGGTGCTGCCGCCGGTCTTGGCGGGAGTCAAATCCTCGCGCCGGTAGCTGGTGGACAGCAGATCGTCCAGATTTTCCCGCACATCCGCCTTCGTCAGCAGGGGCAGATCGGCCAGATCCGCAATGGAGCGGACCCCCGCCGGATCGATACCCGCCTCGGCGAAACGCCGCCGATAGAACGCGCTGGTGGCCACGGCGTGCCGGCACATGCGGCGCAGCTTGTGGTTGGCGGCTTCCTGAAGTTGATGTCGGGAATGCCACTGGCTTTTTTCCAATTCCCGCAAGGTACGCAGGCGGATACTGCCTTCATAGACATCCCATAAGGGTTGAAAAATCCTTCGCACGAGGACATCCGGGGTTCGCACGATATCTCCTTGGATTCCAGGACGAATGATGAATCAGACAAGTGTTCGGATAATAAACATAAAAATTGAGCCTCGACATCCGAAACCTTGTTCGGTAATTTTTCCCGTTTCCTGTTTCCCATCCGAGGACCCACCGGTCCGCGGGCTTTGTTGCCACACGAAATCATGAATCATCCGGGACAAGGACGATGAGCAGCGTCAAAGAAACCATGAAACACGCGGGCATCTACAGCACCGCCGCCATGCTGGGCAAGCTGGTGGGCTTCCTCATGCTGCCCTTCTATGCCCATATCCTGCAGGGCGAGGGCTACGCCGTCATCGGCCTGCTGGACGCCGGGTTGGCCCTCATCATCAGCCTGCTGGGCTACGGTGTGCGCGGAGCCTCTATCCGTCTTTACCACGCTCAGGAAGACCCCCAGGACAAGAAGGCCGTCATCTCCACCGGAGTTTATCTGGTGCTGGTCGCCACCCTCCTCTACACCGTCCCGCTGATGGTTTTCTCGCGCCCCCTGGCGGGTCTGCTACTGGATAATCCCGACTACAGCCGCCTGATAATCATGGCCCTGGTGGGCCTTGTCTTCGAGATGGCCGGCCAGGGCGCCAGTTGCTGGTTGCTGATCCGGAGCCGTTCCATCCAGTACACGGGCATCAACCTGCTGCGCCTGCTGACGGGCCTGAGCCTGAATATCTGGTTGATCGTGATCCTCCAAATGGGGCTGGATGGCTACTTCATCAGCGCCCTGGTCACCAGCGTGCTGAGCAACAGCATCCTCATGTACCACGCCTTCAGGGGCTGCGGCGCCCGCTTCAGCAAACCCCTCGCCAAGCAGATCCTGGCCTTCCTGACGCCGCTGATCCCCGGCAACCTGGTCAGCTTCGCCAGCCAGCAGGCAGAGCGCTATCTGGTGCGGTTCCAGATCGATCTGGCCAGCGTCGGCGTCCTGGAGATGGGCTACAAGTTCCCCGTCATCATCGTGCAGTTCGTGACCACACCCTTCATGCAAAGTTGGAACACGCGCCGTTTCGAGATGGCCGACGAGCCCGGCGCCCCCGTGAACATCGGCCGCATGTTCACCTACTATCTGTTCCTGGCCACCTACATCGCTCTGGTCATGGCGGTGGTCATCCGGCCGGTGCTGGTTATTCTGACGCCCCCCGAATTCCACCTGGCCTACCGGGTGGCCTGGGCGGAAATTCTGGCCTTGGTCATGGCCGGTTCCTACTACCATCTGACCTTCGGCCTGCTCTACGCCAAGGACACCGGTACCCTGGCCCGCATCCGCGGCTGGACCTCGGTGTTCAAGGTGGGGCTCAGCTGGTTTTTCATCACCACCTTCGGCTTTGCCGGCGCGGCCTGGTCGGGCGCCATCATCGCCGCCGTTTCCCTCTTCGTCGGATACCGTCTGAGTCAGCGGCGGTACGCCATCGTCCTGGAGTGGTCCAAGATCCTGCTGATCACCGGCACCGCGCTGGGCATTTTCTTCGTGCTCACGGGTTGGGACCCCGCCGGAACGGCCCTGTTCCGCTTCATCGAAGGCAAGATGATTCCCTCCATGGCCCAGCTGGTGTCCTCCTCCCCTCTGGGCGATTGGAAGGACGGCAAGCTGCCGGATCTGCTCAGCAGCCGCAGCCGGCCCCTGGCCCTGGCCCTGGTGATGGCCCTGTTCTCCATGCCCTACGGGTTGCTCAGCCTGATGGTGCACGACGGAACCAAGCGAAAGGTCAGCAACTTCCTGCGATTCCGGTCCCGCTGATCTTTCGCCACAGGCCTGTTACACCTTTGTCCTGACAGTCCACCGGGTTAGAATGTCCACGGTTCGCCCGGCCCTTTCCCCGCATCCGACGGAGGCGCATCATGGCGGGTTCCCGCCCGGTGAAAATTCTCTACTGCATCGACGCCCTGCTGCGCGGAGGCACCGAGTTGCAACTGAAGGGGCTGATCGACCGTCTGGACCGCACCCGCTACCAGCCCTTCCTGTTGACCATCCGCCCCTCCGACCCGCAGCTCGCCCCCCGGGATTGCGGGCATTTGGCGTGGCATGTGCCGCGCCTGATCTCACCTTCGGGTCTGGCGGCCGCGGTTCGGCTGGCGCGCTTCCTGCGCCGTGAGCGCTTCGACGTGGTGCAGACCTTCTTCCAGGACTCCACCATTTTCGGTGGCACGGCCGCCCGCCTGGCCGGGGTGCCCCAGCGGCTGGCTTGTTTCCGAGACCTGGGCTTCTGGCGCACACCCGCCCAGACCCTTCTGCTGCACCGCGTCTATCCGCTGATGACGGGCTTTCTGTGCAACGCGGAAATCGTCAAACAGAACTTCGTGGAGCACGACAACCTGGATCCCGCGCGCATCACCGTCATCTATAACGGGCTGGATGTGGCCGCCTTGCCCTGGGTGGAGCACACCGGGCCCACCTTGGATGTGGGGTTGGTCGGCAACCTTTCCCGACGGGTGAAGCGAACGGACCTGTTCATCGAGGCGGCCGCCCGGGTGGCGTCCCGGCCGGAGGGAGCGGACGTGCGATGGCATATCATCGGCGATGGGGAATTCCGGCCGGAGATGGAAGATCTGGCCCGACGGCGCGGCCTGGGCCGGCGGGCCGTCTTCACCGGGCGTATCGCCGACGTGACCGGATATCTGGAAACGCTGCAGGTGGGTGTGTTGTGTTCCGATTCCGAGGGATTCAGCAACGCCCTGCTGGAGTACATGCTGAAAGGTTGCGCCTGCGTGGCCACGGATGTGGGCGGCAACAGCGAAGCCATCCGGGACAACGAAACAGGCCTGCTGGTTCCGGCCGACGATGCCGATGCCCTGGCCGACGCCCTGACCCGGCTGGTGCGGGATGTCGCCCTGCGCCGGCGCCTGGCGACCCGGGCGCGCCACTTCGCCCAGCGGGAATTCAGCTGGGAAAAATGCCTGGCGGCCCACGACGCGGTCTACACGACACCCTCTACCCGGCCGTGACCTCCCGCAGCCGGGCCGTGAACGCCTGCCACTCCTGCCCCCACGCTGCCTGGAAGCGGCGGCGGGCGTCCTCTTCGGCCGGCTCCTGAGCCATGGCCTCGGCCAGGCGGTCCACAATTTCCCGGGAACTGTGCCGACAGTAATGCGCCGCCGACCCGAAGCAGGCCTGCAACCCCGGGGTAGCGCTCAGCACCGTGGGCCGGTCGGCCCCCAGGCTTTCGTAAGCGCCGCAGACCAGGCAGTCGTCATCCTCCGTCAACACCACCACCGCCGCGGCCAGGAAAAGCGTCTCCTTGTACTGCTGCAGGGGCATGAAACCGGGCAGGACGATGTTCTCGTCACGCCGCACCGCCTCCGGCACCAGATGCTCCGGCGCCCGTCCGCTGATCACCACCCGGCGCCCCAGCCGGCGCGCGGCCTCCTGCGCCGTGGCGAAGATCAGGTCCACGGGTTCGTCCTTGTCGAAGCTGCAGATGAACAGGATGTGCCCGTCCACCGCGCCGGCCTTGGCGCGCGCGCGCTGGTCCTCGCCCTGCCAGTCGGTCAGGGGATCCCGCAGAATGGTCACCCGTTCACAAAGCTCCCGGGCCACCGGCACCACCATGGGGTTGGTCACCACGATCAGGTCCACGCTCCGGAAAACGGCGCGTTTGAACCAGGCGAAGAGGCCACCCAGGGGTCCGCCCATCCGGCGTTTGAGAGCCTTGTTGTGGCAGTCGGCAATGACCTTCACCCGCCCCAGGCGAAACACGTGCTTGTAGATCAGGATGAACAACAGCAAACCGTAGGAGAAGTGCGTGAAAACCACATTCGGCCGGTGCCGCAACAGCGTGCCCAGGGTCCAGGCCGGCCCCACCGTGTAGCGCGGCAGCGTGCGGTGGTCATCGTACACGGCCACGGGCACCCGCAGATGCTCCACCAGGCTGCGTGTGCGCCGGTGCTCGTGCCAGGTGATCCAGAGGCTGCGGTCTTTGCCCGAAAAATCCAGAAACGCTTCTTCCAAGAACTCTTCCTCCAAGAACACGTCCTCCAAGACACTCCTTCAGGAAAGGGGGGCCCCATCGCCGAAATACAACCTATCGTACTGCTCGGCGATGACCTCCATATCGAATTTCCGCCGCGCCATCTCCAAACCCGCCGCCCCCATGGCCGCCGCCGCGGACGGGTCCGCCAGCAGCGCCGTCATCCTGTCGGCCAACCCCGCGACATCGTCCACGATGAAACCGTTCCTGCCCTCCTCCACCGTTTCCAGAGCCACCCCGTCCATGGGCGTGACCACCAGAGGCAGGCCACAGGCCATGGCCTCGATGATGACGTTGCCGAAGCCTTCCTTGCGCGAGGGCAGGATGAACAGATCCGCAGCCTGGTACCAGGGCGCGATGTCTTCCTGCAGGCCGGCAAAGCGCACCCGCAGATCGTGCTCCTGCACGATGCCGCGCATCTCCGCGCTGAACGCGTTCAATTCCTCACGACTGCCGTGAGTCCGGTCGAATTCGTGCATGCCCACCAGAACCAGGTGGGCCCCGGGCAACGCCTGCTGCACCTCGATCCAGGCCTTCAGCAGCCAGTCCACCCCCTTGCGTCGCAGGATGGTCCCCACGAAAAGGGCCACCGGCGCCTCCGGGGGAATATCCAGCCGCCGGCGCAGTTGGGCCTTCCGCTCGGCGGTGACGGGCACGAAGCGATCCAGCGCCACCCCCTGGGGAATATAGACCAGCTTGTGGCCGGGAAAACCGATATCCTCGAAGGTCCGGATCAGAGGCCGGGAGATGCAGGTGATGGCATGCACCAGCGCCAGTTGGCGAACCCGGATGGCGCCTCCGCGATGGTGCCGCTGGTAGGCGTGGCCATCGTCGCTACCGTAAAGGGTGCTCTGCAGAACAAGCCGTTTGCCCAGCAGACGGCACAGAGAAATCATCAGACCATAGGGATCGGGAAAACCGTTGATGTGCAGGCAGTCGAATCCCGCCCGCTCCTGCCAGAGGGCCCGGAGCAAACTCCGCACCCCGCCGGGCTGGTAGTAGCTGCCCTTGATACGGCGGATGGTGATGCCCTGGTATTCTTCCCGCTCGGGATAGCGGCCATCGTGCCAGCAGATGACGCTCATACGCCGCCCGCGCGCCTGCAGATGCCGCATGATCTGCTGCATGTAAATGGAGTGGCCGGAAAAGACCGGGTGGAAGTCATCAAAGACGAAGCAAACGCCCCCGCACCCCTTCATTCTCCCCCTGCCCCTTTGTTGAGGATGGCCGCGTCCAGCCAGCCGCCCAGCTTGTCGGCCCGGGCCTGCCAGGAATTTTCCCGGGCGGCCTGCAGCCGCCGCGCCCGGGCCTCGTCCGCCCCCGCTCGGGGTTGCAGGTTCCGGCGCAGGGCGGCCGTGAATTCCGTCGCGTCGGTAGCCAGATCCACCACCTCGGCAAAGCCCTCCAGACCGGCCGTGGGCGTGGCCACGATCGGCCGCCCGCAAGCCAGGTAATCGAAGAGCTTTATGGGGTCGTTGCCGGCCGTGTGTTCGTTGATCCGGTTCGGGATGATGCACACATCAAAACCCTTGAGCACCCCCGGCAGTTCATCATAGGGCACGGGCGGGAAAAAATGCACGTTGGGTCGCAAGGGCAGCTCCGTCCCCAGGGGATTGTCCGTGACCATAGGCCCCAGAAAGACGAATTGCAGATCCGGGTTTTCGGTGGCCACCGCCCGCAGCAGTTCGGTATCGATCCGGGTGGGGTTCATGTACCCCATGTAGCCCACCACCGGCCCCCGCAAAGCGGCGATGCCCCCATGCACGGGCGTGGCCTCCGACTCGGCCCTGTTCATCAGTTCGAAGTTGGTGGCGTTGCGCAGGCAGTAACTGTGCGGATTCACCTGCCGCGCCCGGGCGGCCAGGCTTTCGTTCACCGCCACCACCAGATCGCTGGCCTCCAGGAAGGTGGTGGCGATCTCCTCATCCACCCGCCGCTCCCGCGCGTTGGCCGCAAAGGTGCTGAAGTCGTCCGACCAGTCGAAAATCCGGTGACGGGCCCGTTCGAACAGCTCCCAGAATACCGTGTTGTCTTTCCGCAGAAGGGCGTTCATGTAGAGGATGAAATCATCCCGCACGAAAGGCCCGATCCGCCCCATCTCCAACCGCCGCCGCAGCCCGGCCAAAGGCTTGCCCGGATAGGCCAGGGGCGGCACCACAGGCGTGTAGACGGTAACGCCCTCGGGCGTGCGTTTGCCCCCGGCGTAGGCCAAACTCTCCCGAACCGCGGACGACTTCAGCAAAACCGGCCGACGCGCCAGATCCATGGCGTGCAGGCTGGGATTGACAAAGAGGATATCCCCCAGTCCAGGCCGTCCGCGCAGGAGAGAAGTCAGCGTCTGGGTCCGTTTCCACATGCGAGACCAGGGATTGAACCCGAAGACGACCAGATTCAGGGGCTTCATGCTCAGGCCCGGGTTTTGAGGTCCGCGATGATCTCACGAGCCAAGCGCTGATAACGGAAATTCTTGAAGCGAACGGCCCCGGCGAAATGAGCGATGACGGCGTTATCGCGCAGGTCCCGGTAAGAACGCCAGCCACTGCCCACGTACACATCGCGCAGCCGGTCCAGGTTCATGGGATCGGGACGCCGGGACATGACGATGGCCCAGAAAGCCTGCTCCACCTCCCACTTGGCGAACAGCTCCGGATCATTCTCATGCACCCGACGCAGAATGCCCTTGAGTTCCTCGTCACTCACCTCGCCGCCGACCCCGATGGTGCCGCTGCTGAAATTGGCCACATCCAGGCTGTCGAAGGAGAACAGCTTGCGGTAGCGATCGGCTTCGGCATTGTAGCCATCGCCATAGAAGTCGTGGCGGTAGGGCTCTTCGATCCACTGGATGATCTCGTCGGGCCGACGCAGAAAAACCAGATCCGAATCGATGACCACCACCCGCCGTCCGCCTTGCAACAGCCGCCGCACCACGTTCATGAACTTGAGGTAGAGAATGCGCACGGGCGTCAGCCGGGCATAGTCCTCACGGCTGGGCAGCAGGGCGCGCAGCTCCTCATCGGCGCTCGCGGCGATGCCGGCGAACATGTCTTCCTTGTCGTACACCACGATGCCGGGTAGGTGCTCCTGGATCTCCTGCACCGCCTCGGGCAGCAATGAGCCGTCCCCTTGCACCACCAACGCCACATCGGAATAGAAGCGCAGGAAGCTCTTGGCAGCCAGGATATAAGCCCGGACGTTGGGCTGGTTCAGGGCGCAGTACAGGATGGTCCGGCCATCGGGATTGCAGGGCATGGGCGGGGTCTGGAGGATACCCCGGAACAGATGATTGGATCTCCGCTGCATGAAGCGGTTGTAGAATTCGAAAACATAATTCCGCATGAAAGGAGGCTCTCCTTATTCCCGGGGCCGGCCCCGAGTCTGTTGCTGGACCCAATGCCCCACCCGAGACTATTCGTCGCGAACCGGCTGACCGGGGATACCGGGGGCGGCATTCCCCCCGCCGGCGGTGATCAGGAAGCCGTCCGAAACCTGCCCGGACGCTTCCACCACGAACAGATAAAGGTCTTCCCCGCCACTGAAGCTGCCGGGATTGGCCGTGACGGTGATGCTGTCGTCGGACCAGGCCGTGGGGATCTGGATCTCGCGATGGGTGCAGGAGCCGTAGTCCTGGTCGTCACCGACCTCGACCCGGGCCCAGGTGTTGTCGATGTAGGCATCGTCCAGGTAGACATCGTCCCGGTCGCTGTCGGAGTCATTCCAGGCATCGTACATGCCGACGATGTAAGGCCGTTTCAGCTGGGAGTGATTTTCACGGGTCATGATGTCCGTGTCCTCGACCTTGAGTTCTCCATCCCGCCAGACACGCAGAACCCCGTCGTTGCCCCCGACGGAGCTCTCCTCGTATTCCACCTGCAGGCAATGCCAAACACCCTTCGTCCACTCCCAGTGGTTGCCGAAAAAACCGCCCTGGGGGTTGTTCACGTGCTCGGTGTTGTACTGTATGCGGCCGGAACCGCTGTAGCCGTGCACATTGACGTGGAAATTCTCGTTGATGTTGCCCGGATTCCACATGCGGAAGACCTTGACATTGGCCAGGTTCTGATCGTCACCGCCGTAGCTGCTGGTGCCCCAGTCGAAATTCTCGTCCAGCTTGAACCAGAACTGGGCAAACCAGCGCTCACCCAGGATGTCATTGTTCCCCGTGAAGTAGGCGTGGTTGCCGGCTTCGCCCCGGGAGCCGGCCATGTTCAGGGTGCCGCTGAAATTGGAGCCGGGATACCGGGATTCCGTGCTGATGCTCAGACCGCCGGTAGACTGCCAATCCTCACTGAAATCGCCGGACTCCATATTGTCCCAGGTAACAGGCGCCGGATTGGTTTTGCTGCCGAATCCCGAACCGGAAATCGTCAGGACACCACCCGGCTCGAAAGGACCCGACAAGCCGGAGATGGTCTGGGCCCCCGCCGAAGCCGCCAACAGCAGGAAAAGAATAGAGGTGAACCGAAACAACACGCTGTCCCTCCCCGAGAAACACAGAGCCATGAACGGAAACCGACAAGGATACCGCCAACAGCCTCACAATCGGCATATTCCACCCCGAAGTAGAGTGCATGCCGGACTAAGCTCATCAATTATCGCGCCGTACACGGTACGGACACGATACCCAAACGCCCCTCCCCATTATGGCCCTTGAAGGATCCGCCGGCCATAAAAACCCGGCCGAGGTCCCCATGTTCCCGACTTGCGGGCTAACGGGCCAGCAACTCTTCATACACGGCGTGGTACTGCCGGTGCATGGCCTCCGTGGAATACTCCCGCTTCACGGCCCGGCAAACGGCCCGGCCCAGCTCCCGACGCAAGGATTCTTCCGCCAGCATCCGCCCGATGACCGTCGCCAACCGGGCCGGCTGCCCGGCCGGCACCAACAACCCGGTACGCTGATCCACGATCAGCTTGGGCACATCCCCCACCGCGGTGGCCACCACGGGCAACCCCATGGCCCCGGCCTCCAGCAGGCTCATGGGCATGCCCTCATCCAAGGAGGGCAACAGGAAAACATCCGCCAGTCGCAACATCCGTGGAATATCCGGCCGGAAGCCCAGCAAACGCACATCCTGCGCCAGGTCCGCGGCCGCGATCCGGCGCTGCAGATCCTCCTTCAGCTCCCCTTCCCCCACGATCAGGAAGTAGGGGACGGGCCCCTGCTCTTTCATGAGCCGGGCCGCCTCCACGATATCCGCCTGGGCCTTCTGTCGGGTCAGGCGCCCGGTGTTCAGAACCACCGGCCGGTCCTCAACAAGACCCAGCTCCCGACGCAGTGTCGTCAAATCGCCCGCGGGCGGCTCCAGTTCGGCCCCCACCTTCACGCCGTTGTTGATGACCCGGGTCCGTTCCGCGGGCACCCCCGCGTCCAGCAAAACCTGGCGGATGGGTTCGGAAACCCCCACCACCATGGGGAACCGGCGATACAAGCGCTGCTCCAGGGCCACCATCACCCGTCTTTTGAGCGGGATGCGCGGCCCCTGAAACCAGAGGTGGCAGGTGGCCATGACCTCCAAGGGGGCCATGCCGCGCAGCGCGTAACCGAACACCGAAGGCTTGTAGCCGTGGCTGTGGATCAGGTCGATGCCCCAGGCACGCATATCCCGCGCGGCGCGAGGCAGATCCACCGCCAGCAGCCCGTTCCGGATGACCACCTTCCGCGCTTCCAGCCCCAGCTCCCGGGCCCTGTCAAAAAGATCGCTACGTTGGGCCCGGGACGCCACCACGCACCCCACCACCGGCTCGTAACAACCCGCGGCCACCATCTGCTCCGAAAGGTTGAGCAGAACGCTCTCCGCACCGTACAGCCCCCCGCTGTCAATGAAGTGCAGGATCCGTCCCCGGAATGCGCTCATGAGGAAGAAGCCTCCTCTTGGCGGGTCTGATGGAACTCCATGGCGGCCAGTTCGAAAAACCGGGTGCGGCGCAGGAAGCTGAGGTCCAGATTGTTCAACGCGATGGCCACCCCCGCGGCAAACCACCAGTAGATTTCATAAAGATCCATGCCGAACAGGCCCAGGACCAACCGCACGATGATGAATCCCGCCGCCGCCATGGCCGCGGCGTTGCAGAACACCAGATCCTGAGCATGCTGCCGCAGGGCCTTGCGCAAAGGGGGCGGCACCCCACCCCGACGTTGCAACAAAACCAGGCGACGCCTTTGGCGCCGGTAGGAAAAGGCCGACCGCCGCAGGCACTGCAAAATCATAAAAACCAGCCACAAAAAAATGATCAGCCCCTGGATCCCCAGGTTCGTCGCCACCTCCAAATAGAGATTGTGGGTGTCCTGGAAACGCCCGAAGCGCTCCATGCGGATAGCCGGGAAGGAAGCCACCCCAATACCCAGCGGGTGCTCTTTCACAATGGTCAGGGCGTCCTGCAGAATGACGAGACGCGTGCCCTTGGAGTTGCCCTCCGCCTCCTTGCCGCCAATGCTTTTGAAGCGCTCCACATACTGATCCGGCATCACCGCAAGAGCGATCATCCCCACCACGACACCGACGATCAGGAAGGTCCGCTTGTGCTTGGACATGAAGAACCACCACCCCACCAGGGCCAGCAGCCCCAGATAACCCGTACGCGAGCCCGAAAAGATCACGCAGGCCAGGGATGTCGTGGCGGTGGCCAGCAGCCCCAGCCGTATCCACCACTTCTTGTAGGGCCCGAAGAGAAAGGTGATAAAAGGCAGAGATCCCAGCGCCGCCCCGGCCAGACTGTTGGGGTGGCCGTACATGGGCGAGGCCCCGTGCAGCCGCATGATCCCCTGGTTTTCCCACACCAAACTGCCGCTGATCAGCCCCTCTGTGGTTTCCAGGGTGATGTAATACATGGAAAAGAGGAAGGCCCCCAGGAAAAGCCGCAGATGATGGGGCGACTCCACCAAAGCCGCGATCAGGAAAGTCAGTAGCGCGAATTTGAACACCCGGTCCGTAAAGACACGCTGGGCCTCGGCCGGATCCCAGGCCAGGGGCAGCTGTAGGATCATGGCCACGAAGAGCAGTAAAATAGTGATGATGATACTTTTGGAATAGGTGAACCGGATGCTCTTCTGGGATAGCTTGAGAGCAGCCAGAAAGCAGGCCGTCCCTCCCAACAGGAATTCGAAGCGAATGGCGGCAAAAAGACCCAACCGGCTGCTGCCGTCCACGTACCGGAAGACCACAAAAGCCATGAAGACCCAGAAGTAGACAAACGGAACCCGAGGAAAGCCCGGCAGGGGCCCCAAGGAGGTGGCCACGGGCACGCTCGGCGTGGAGCCTGGGCTGTTCCATGGGTCTGTAGACAAGGGGCCCTCCGTCCGGCAGGAGGCCCGGACCACGGGTCTCCCGGAAAAAGCATGGTAAAAGTCCCCCATCATTCGGCCCCGAAAGGCCGAAAGTAAAGGAGAAAATCCAGTTTAGAAATCCCGGCCCATGGCCGCCAACCCCTTGTCCAGGACCTTCATGAATTCCTGGGCCGCCAGGCTGTTGCCCTCGCCGCTGGGATGGCTGTCGCGCCCGCCCCCGGTGGGATATTCCGACCAGTTGGAGGCTCCGTGGTTGGTCAGCACATCGTAGTAATCGAAGACCACGACATTGGGCAAGGGGTAATCCGCCAGCCAGCCTTCCCCAGAATCCACCAGCCAGTCATTGACCTGACGAGCCCAGTCCGCGTCCTTGGGCTTGCCCTTGAACAGGCCTTTGAGCTTCTGCTTGAAACCCACCGGTTTGGGCTCTGCCCGCGGCGGGGGCGTCACGGCAATGAAAAGTATCTCGGGGTTCTGCTCGAAGACCGGCAACAGGGCGATGTAGGCCGCCTTGCTGTTGGCAATGGTACGCTCGGGAGAGTCCGGGTCGCCGGGCATTTTGCCCTCCCCCACATAGTCGTTATTGGGGTAGCAACTCTTGAAGGCGATGACCGAATTCTCCTGCCCCTGGGGCAGCATCTCATCCTGCCGGCGGGTACGCTTGAGCTCAGCAAGATGCCGGGTGAACTTGGCGCGCCAGTGATGGATATCCGTGTCCTCGCCCAGCTCGGATTCGTAGGACAGCTCATTGACCTGGAAACCCCGCTTTTCGATCAGGCGCCGCAGGCCACCCCCGTTGGGGTGGTGATCGTAGATGCAACGCCGGCCGCTACCGCGTTCGCCGCCCACCTGCCGGCCCGGATCCGCCAGAAGCTGGCCCCCGCAACTATGATGGATAAAAAGGAGATTTCTGCTCATTTCCCCTTCCCCGCTTCCCGTTTCATCGGCCGCCACGACAGCGGGCATGGTCACCGCCACAAGGGCCAGCGCCAGCAGGAGGACCGTGCGGCTCCATATCCATCCCGTCGCCAAGCTCCTGCCCATTCTGTTTTTCCCCCGGAGCATAACACCAACCCTTTCCTGCACCCGCCCGGAAACCAAGCAGACGAGAAATCAGACAAACCCATGACCAGATGGACACAACCCATCCCGATACTATTCTATAGCACCTTGCAAAAACCACCACCCGGCCGCCGGCCCGGAAAATCGCCAATATAATAATTTTTAAAAAACATCCACTTATTGTAGCTTTGGTCAAAATTGTGCTATTGTGTGATGGGGTGATGCTGACGCTCAAGTTTCGTCGCCAATTTCCGAAAATTATCAGGATTCACCCCAGCCCAGCACACCTTTTTTGAAGGGATCTAAGATGCCATCATTCCGTGCTTGCCACCACCACCTGTTGTCCCGCACGCTGTTCGGGAGGGTTTTGGGGTTTGTTCTGCTGACCGCCCTGATTTCCGCTCCCTCCTCTGCTCAGTCCTCCGCCCCGGGTTTCGCGGCCGCCATCCTGCCCAACACCGGGCAGTTGGACGCCCGTGTCCTGTACTATGTGACCGGGAGCGATCTGGATATCTTCTTCACCGCCGATGGTGTGGTCTTTGATATCCAGGATCCCGCCAGCCTGGAAGCCTGGCAAGCCTACGTCCGCAATGCCGATCCGGGCAGCCCCGCTCCCGCCCGCAGCGGCCATGCCCTGCGGCTGGATTTCATCGGTGCCCGCGCGGACGTGCGGCCCGTTGCCGGCGACCCCGACGCCTCCCGCAACCATTTCTTTTACGGCAACGATTCTTCCCGCTGGCGCGCCAATCAGCCCGGCTACCGCACCCTGACCTATCCCGACCTCTGGGAGGGCGCCGACCTGGTTTTCACCCTGGAAGACGGCCGGCTGAGTTACGAGATCGCGGGCCGCGCCGGCAACGCGGCCTTGCGCTGGGAAGGGGCCGAGAGCACCCGCGACACCCCTGCGGGCACCCGGCTGGTCACCAGTCTGGGCACCTTCGTGGATGACGGCCGGACCATTCTGCGGACGGGCGCCGATCCCGCCGCGAACCTGATCATGACCAACCGCGGCGTCAACGCCCTGCTGTGGAGCACCCTGCTGGGCGGCAGCCAGAACGACACCGGCAACACCCTGGCCGTGGCATCCAACGGCGACATCATCGTTGCCGGCGAGACCCGCAGCCCCAACCTGCCGGCCACCCCCGGCGCCTACAGCGAGAACTACGGTAACGCCTTGGACGTTTTCGTGGCCCGCTTCGCCGATCAGGGAGGCACCCTGGTCTGGAATACCTTCATCGGCACCTCCGCCTATGATTACTGCAACGCCATCATTCTGGACGAGAACGACAACCCCATCATCAGCGGCCGCTCCCATGGCGAGTCCTACCCCACCACCCCGGGAGCCTACGATCAGACGCAGGCCGGCAACGGGGACGCCACCCTCACCAAGCTGAGCAACGACGGCAGCAGCCTGATCTTCAGCACCCTGCTGGGCGGTTCGGAAGTGGACAGCGTCTTCGATCTGGCGGCCACCGCCAACGGTGACATCGTCTGCGCGGGCTACACCGCCAGTTCCGATTTCCCCACCACCGCCGGCTGTTTCCAAAACTATTTCGCCGGTCCCCCTTACGACTTCACCGTGGCCATCATTTCCGCCGACGGCTCCAGCCTCCTGGCCAGCACCTACGTGGGTGGCACCGATCGTGACGCCTGCCGCGGCGTGGATATCGACGCCAACGGCGATATCTTCTTGGCCGGTTTCTCCTTCTCGGACGATTTCCCCGTCACCGCCGGCACCTTCCAGACCACCAAGAGCAGCATCGACGACGCCGCCCTGGTGAAGATGGATCCCAATCTGACCACCGTGCTGTGGAGCACCTACATGGGCGGGGACAACAGCGAGCGCTCCTTCTGTGTGGATCTGGACCCGGCGGGCGACCCGATCATTGCCGGCTACACCCAGTCCAGCGACTTCCCCACCACCGCCGGCGCCCTCCAGGAAACCCCGCCGGTGGGCAAGAACGCCTTCGTCGCCAAGTTCCACAACGCCGACGGCAGCCGCGCCTGGGCCACCTACCTGGGCGGCTACCAAGCCGAGGCCGTTCTGTCCGTCATGAGCGACGCCGGCGGCAATCCCGTCCTGGCGGGCTGGACCAGAAGCGCCGACTATCCCAGCAGCAACCTGGGCTACGATGCCACCCACAACGGTGGCGAAGACGCCTTCGTCACCCAGCTGGCCGCCGACGGCAGCGCCATCCTGTGGAGCACCTTCCTGGGTAGCGCCGGCGACGAACAGGCCCTGGAAGTGGCCCTGGACGCGGATTTCAATCCCGTGATCACGGGGCAGACCAACAGCGGCACCTTCCCCGTCAGCCCCTGGGCCTATGACCAGACCCACAACGGCGGCAACGATCTCTTCCTGGCCCGCTTCGACACCGGCACCGCCAACCTGGCCCTCAACGTGGACAACCCCTCCATCGGATGCGGCGACTCCGCCACCATCACCTTCACCTTCCAGCCGGATCCGCCCCACACCCCGCCCCTGCGCGGGTACTCGGTGCGGGTGCTGGCCCCCGCGGGGTTGTCCTTCACCCCGGCAGACATCACGGTCTTCTCCCCCCTGGCGGGCGTGAACGACACCTTCCAGATCCAGGAGAACGCTCCCGGCGACTGCACCATCGATTTCAGCTTCCTGGATCCGGGCGCCGGCCTGGGCACCGAGGCGGATATCTTTGCCGTCACCATGACCGGAAGCCAGGAAGGGACGCACACCGTGAGCGTGCCGGAGGGTATGTTCCGGGACCAGAACAACCATCCCTTTGACGTGGACCTCCTGGAAACGGTGGACCTGGATGTGAACTGCTCCCTGCCCAACGCCCCCACCCTGGCTGCCGAGCCCCCCTTCACCGCCGGTCTGAGCAACACCCTGACCGCCAGCGACGAATCCGCCAGCGGAGCCATCCACTACCGGTTCCAGTGGAGCGAGACCGCGGACTTCGCCGCCATCGGCGCGGACAGCGGCCCCGTGGACGGCCCCGACCACACCTTCAACGGCTTGGTCGACGGGATCACCTACTTCTATCGCGCCGCGGCTCTGGACAGCCTGGACAACCCTTCGGCTTGGTCCCCCGTGGTCAGCAGCACCCAGGACGCCCTGCCCCCCGTGTCCAGCGCTCAGGATCCCGGCCTCCAGTCACAGGCCACCTTCACCGTGCCCTTTGCCGCCACGGACGCCGGCAGCGGCGTCGCCTCGGTGGAGCTGTTCGCCAACTTCGCGGGCGGAAGCTTCAGCAGCGCGGGCGGTGCGGCCGCCAGCCCGATCAGTTTCACCGCCGCCCAGGGCGAGGGCCTTTACGGCTTCTACACCGTGGCGGTGGACAGTCTGGGCAACCAGGAGGCGGCACCCGACACCGCCCAGGCTTTCTGCCTGCTGGATCTGACCCCGCCCACCAGCGCCGTGAATCCCCTGGCCCCCCACCAGGCCAACACGGTGTTCACCCTGACGGCCACCGCCGAAGACGCCCTTTCCGGGCTGGCCGACATCGAGTGGTTCTACCAAGTGGACGGCGAACCCTGGACCAGCGCGGGCACAACCGCGTTGCCCAGCTTCACGTTCACCGCGCCTCGGGACGGCGCCTACGGCTTCTACAGCGTGGCCACCGACAGCGCCGGCAACGTCGAGGACACGCCCACGGAACCCGATACCCAGACCCTGGTGGACACCGCCGGGCCCACCGGCAGCTTCGTCATCAACAGCGGCGCCGTGGCCACCAACAACACCAGCGTGACACTCAGCATAGCCGTCAACGACGCCGTGGAGATGCGCTTCAGCAACGACAACGCCAGCTTCCCTTTCGGCTGGGTCACCTTCGACACCACCATGGCCTGGATCCTGCCGGACACCTCGGGAACCGCCACTGTCTACGGTGAATTCCGGGACCTGGCGGGCAACACCACCCCATTGACGGACACCATCATCCTGGACCGGGACGCGCCCGGCGTGGTCACTTTCCTGGAGACGGCGCCACGACACCAGGCGGTAAGTCTGGTCTGGAACGATCCGGACGACGCCGATCTGGACCACGTGGAAATATGGCGCGGCCTGTACCATGACGGGGCCGGCGCGTCGGCCTATCCCCGTTACCAGACCGCCGTCCTGCCCGCCCCGCCCGCGGACCGGGCGGCGGCCCTGGCCAGCAGCGAGTGGGTGCTGGCCGGCACCGCCCCCGCGGCCGCCCAAGCCTACGACGACACCGTGGAAACGCGCGGCATCTACCAGTACGAGCTTTTCGCCGTGGACGCCGCCGGCAACTTCAGCGCCCCCTGCGGCCAACTCACAGCCGGCACCAACTACATCCTGGGGGACATGGCCGCACCCTTCGACGGGCTTGTCAACGGGGTGGATATGACCTATCTGGCTTCCACCTACGGACTTTCCGATGGTCAGCAGAACTACTACGCCGATGCGGACGTGGGCCCGACCAACAATTTCAGCGGCACCGGGCTGCCCCTTTGCGACGCGACCATCAACTTCGAGGACTTGATGATCACCACCACCAACTACGAACTGAGCGACCAGGGGGCCGGGCAGGCCCCGAAAGCCGACCCCGTCGAGCCGGTGGTCCTTTCCTGGCGGGTGACCGGCCCCAACAGCTACACCCTTTTCCTGGATCAGTCACCGGCCGACCTGAAGGGTCTGAACCTGCAAGCCGATTTGCCGGACGGCGTACAGGCCGTGGTCCAGGCCGAGGAGCTTTGCGGCGAGCAATTCGGCCCGGTCTTCCTGCAGAACATCCCCACCCACGGGGTGGACGTGGGCTGCAGCGTTCTCGGCGCGGGCACCACCTTCCAGGGCACAGGCGCCCTGTTCTCGGTAACGTTGCAGGGATCGCAGCTTCTGACTCTGCTGGATCGGGGGGCCATCCATCTGGAACTGCGCGACAGCGACAACAGCTCCCTGGAGTTCTCCTTCAACCAGGCCAGCGCCACCGACATGCCGACGGCTTTCGCCCTGGCGGGGAACCACCCTAACCCCTTCAACCCCCGAACCACCATCCGCTTCAGCCTGCCCCAGGAGGAGCATGTGCGTCTGGAGATCTACGGACTGGACGGACGCCGGATGGTCGTCTTGGCGGACCAGCCCATGAGTGCGGGGCATCACGAAATTATCTGGTCCGGCCGTGATCAGTCTGGGCATATGGCCGCATCGGGTGTTTATTTCTATAGGATCCAAGCTGGCAGTTTCCATGCCGTCCGAAAAATGACCCTGATGAAGTAGGCCCTCATGCGCCACCACAACAACACCCGCCCAAGGGGTTTCCTGCTGACCATCCTGCTGGTGGCGCTGGGCTTCGGCCCGGCCGCCGCCCAGGTGGTCCTGCGCTGGAGCCCCGCGGACACCACCCTGGCCCCCGGCGCGACCGCCCGGCTGGGTCTGTATCTGGACCAGCCCCTGAACATCCGCGCCGTGGAGATCCAGGCGTCCTACGACAGCTCCGTGGTGGCCAGCCTGGGCGGTGGTCCCGGTCGGCTCTTCACCGACAGCGGCCATTTCTGTTTCCAGGATTTCGAAAACCATCCCAACCGCTGGCACGGGCTGGCCATCGTCATCGGTGCCGGCCTTTGCCTCCAGGGTCCCGGCGAGATTTTCTACTGGGAAGTGGAGGGTCTGGCGGAGGGGACTTCTCCCATCGAGACGGTGGATGTGGTGCTCTATGATGACCAGGCCCAGCCGACGCCCGTTCCGGACGTTTCCCTGGACAGCGCCCACATCCTCGTCCAGGATCCCCTCAGCGCGACGCGGGATGTTCCCGC
>PDQT01000204.1 GCA_002747875.1 bacterium DOLZORAL124_64_63 | reverse complement strand
GCTCCGGGCACGGCCTTCAACACCTGGCCCATGGATGGTTATGACTACCAGCACACCGGTTGCGCGAATTGCGACGAGGACATGCTGGTGGCTGCGCCCCTGGACGGGATCACGCGAGTCAGCTTTACCGGGCCCACGCCCAACCCGGTGGCGGGGATGGTGGAATTCTCATTCGCGGTGCCGCAGCGTGCCGTGGCGAATCTGGAGATCTTTGATGTCCGAGGCCGGCGGGTGCGGACCATCTTCCGCGATGAGGTGGAGGAAGGTCCTCGCGTGGTGACCTGGGATGGTCGGGGCAAGGAGGGGGCGTTGCTGGCCAGCGGGGTCTACCTGGCCCAGTTGCATGTGCAGGGACCGGGTGTGAGTGAGACGTTGATACGGAAGGTGACGGTGGTCAGGTAAGCTTGTCGGTCAGGTAAGCTTGTCGCCCACGTTCATTGCTGACGAAAACCGGGGGAGTGCGATTTGTCGTGCTTCCCCGGATTGCTGTTTAGGTCGGTCGGTGGTGGGGGGCTCTGCCCAAGCACGCCTCCCCGCCCTTTTTCAGGTTTTTTCTTCACCTAAGCAGGATCATCATATAAAGTTAATGAATATCTATTCATCCTTGAGTCCGCAGGTCCGGATTGCCGGTCAACCCCAGAAAGGTGCCCCCTGTGAGTCCTCTCCTGATGACCCTGCTGCTTTTCTGCGCCCTGTCCCTCTTCGCCAACACCATGACGGATCGTTACTGGCTGCTGCGCGCCGGTCAGAACGTCAGCTACGGGGATCGCCTGGGGGACCGATTCAAGGCCCTGCTGGTCCTGGGCTTCGGCCAGAAGCGGCTGCTGCAGGAGAAGAAGGCGGGCTGGATGCACGTGGCCATCTTCGCCGGGTTCCTGGTGGTGTCCTTGCGCACCATCACCCTGATCGGGCGCGGCTTCGATCCGGATTTCAATCTGCCCGGTTTCGCCGGTCCGCTGGGGATGTTCTATTCCCTGGTGAAGGACACCTTCGCGCTGGTCATTCTGGTGGCGTTGATCTATGCCCTGTTTCGGCGGCTGGTGGTCAAGCCCGCGCGGCTGCATCTGAGCTCGGAAGCCAACCTCATCCTCTTCTGGATCGGCAGCCTCATCATCAGCGACCTGCTGGGCGACGCCTGCCACTTCCAGCTTCACCCGGACAGCCCGGAAAAGGGTTTTTCCTGGGTGGGCACCCTCCTGAGCGGCCTGTTTGCCGGGGCGGATCACGGCACGCTGGAGGCCTGGTACAAAGCCATGTTCTGGTACCACAACATCGCCGTGCTGGCCTTCCTGAATTTCCTGCCCTTCGGCAAGCACTTCCACGTGTTGACGGCCTTGCCGGCCGTGTTCCTGCGCCGGCTGACGCCCAGCGCGGCTTTGGCGCCCATGGAGTTCGAGGGCCTGGAAACCTTTGGCGTGGGGCAGATCGAGCAGTTCAACTGGCGCCGCTTCCTGGACATGTTCACCTGCACCGAGTGCGGCCGCTGCGACGCCGGTTGCCCCGCCAACCTGACGGACAAGCCCCTCAAGCCGCGCAGCATCATCGTCAACGAACGGGACGAGGCCTACCGCCTGGCCGCGGATCTGCAGCAGGCGGGCAAGCTCAACGCCGTGGGCAACACCCAGGCCGCCACCGCGGTGCTGGAGAAGATGGACCGTCGGCCCCTGATCGGTCAGGTGAACGATGTGGAGGCCCTGTGGTCCTGCACCACCTGCGGCTACTGCCAGAGCCACTGCCCGGTGCTGATCGACCACATCCCCAACATCATCGACCAGCGCCGTTACCTGACGATGATGGAAGCCGCCGTGCCGGGGGCCTTCCAGAACGCCCTGAAGGGGCTGGAGAACAACAGCAACCCCTGGAACGTGAGCGCCGCCGCCCGCGAAGATTGGGTGGGCGATCTGCCGGTGCCCCGCATGCGGGACAAGGGGCAGGCCGAGTACCTGCTCTTCGTGGGCTGTGCCGGCAGTTTCGACGAGCGCAACAGCCAGGTCCTGCGCGCGGTGTGCGAACTGCTGAACAAGGCGGAGGTGGACTACGCCATCCTGGGCACGGAGGAAGGCTGCTGCGGGGACCCGGCCCGCCGCGTCGGCCACGAGTACCTGTTCAGCATGCAGGCGCCCATGAACATCGAGACCTTCAAGCGCTACGGGGTGAAGAAGGTGGTCACGGCGTGCCCCCACTGCTTCAACACCATCGCCAACGAGTACCCTGATTTCGGCCTTGAGGATGTGGAGGTCGTCCACCACAGCGAGCTGCTGAGCGACCTGGTGCGGCAGGGCCGTCTGAAGTTGAAGGAGGGGCAGACCCTCAGCGTCACCTACCACGACAGTTGCTATCTGGGGCGCCACAACGACATCTACGCCGCCCCGCGCCGGGTCCTGGACGCGGTGCCGGGTGTGGAGCAGCGCGAGATGGAGCGCAACCGCCGCGAGGGCTTCTGCTGCGGCGCGGGCGGGGGACGCATGTTCATGGAAGAGGATCTGGGCACCCGCATCAACCACGCCCGCATCGAGGAGGCCGCGGCCACGGGCGCGGACGAGGTGTGCACCGCCTGCCCCTTCTGCTTGACCATGATGGGCGACGCCATCAAGGAGACGGATCGGGAGGAAGAACTGCGCGCCCGCGATATCGCCGAGCTGATGCTGGAGCGGCTGGGTTAGCGCCGCCGGTTGGCCGGGCCGGGGCTGGACTTGTGACCCGGTTTGAAGTCATTAGGCCCGTAGTTGCCATATCCGATCGCACCTGCTACTTATTAGGCCCGTGCCGACATGGGGCCCGCTTGGCGCGGGCCTCGCCGGCTTTCCCCAATCGGCACTCGTCCATGTTCAGGAGGAATACCATGGCCGCCCCCAATCCCGTCCCGTCCACCCCTCGCATCGACAAGGTTTTCGCGCGCGGGAAAGCGTTCCTGGGAGCGGAGTTGCCCATCATGTGCGGCGCCATGACCTGGATCAGCGACGCCAAGCTGGTGGCGCGCATGAGCAACCTGGGGGCCTTCGGGGTGCTGGCCGCGGGCAACATGCCGCCCGAAATGTTCGCCGCCGAGGTGGATCACACCAACGAGCTGACGGACAAGCCCTTTGCCGGCAACGTCATCACCATCGCGCCCAACTATCTGGAGCATCTGGATATCCTGTGCGAAAAGAAGGTGGGGCACATCGTGTTCGCCGGTTCGCTGCCCCGCGGTGGCGAGGTCAAGAAGGCCAAGGAGAGCGGGGCCAAGGTGCTGTGCTTTGCGTCCACCGCCAGCATCGCCAAACGCATGATCAGCTACGGGGCCGACGCCCTGATCCTGGAAGGTAGCGAGGCGGGGGGGCATATCGGCCATGTCTCGACCATCGTGCTGCTGCAGGAAATCCTCTTCCAGTTCCCGGAGGTGCCCATCTTCGTGGCCGGCGGCATCGCCACCGGGCGCATGATGGCCCACCTGGGACTGATGGGCGCGGCGGGTGTGCAGATGGGCACGCGCTTCGTCATGGCCGAGGAATGCAACGTGCACAAGAACTTCAAGGACGTGTTCATCAAGGCCCGCAGCCGGGAGGCCATCAGCACGCCCCAGTACAGCGCCAAGCTGCCCGTGGTTTCGGTGCGGGCCCTGAACAACAACGCCATGAGCCACTTCGGGGAGCTGCAACTGGAACTGCTGGAAAAGCTGCGCGAGGGCGCCATCAACCGGAACGAGGCCCAGTACAAGGTGGAGGAATACTGGGTGGGCAGCCTGCGCAACGCCGCCGTGGACGGGGACGTGGAGCACGGCAGCCTGATGGCCGGCCAGTCGGTGGGCATGTTGCAAAATGTGCAACCCCTGCATGACATTTTGCAGGAACTGGTCACCGAAGCGGATACCACCCTGGGCGCTGTCGCCGGCGTCGTGAAGGGTTTTTGATTCCCATGATTCCCCGGAGTTCCCCGTGCCGGTTTCTGGAGCCGGTGGGGGGCGCGCCGGGCCTTCTGGCATCGGATTTGATGCGATACCTGCTGAGAAGATCCGAAAATCCTGAGCCAGGGAGCTTGCCCATGCATCATCATCATCGCACCCCCATCCGTGCACGCCGTCCTCTGGTGGGCCTCATCCTGCCCTTGTTGCTGCTCATGGCCCTGCCGGCGCTGGCCGGTCAGGTGACCTCCCGTGCGGAGGGCGCGGCCCTAGTGGCCGATCATCCCGAGAACCCGGCCAGCTACATGGACTACGGCCGCCTGCTCATGGGGCAGCAGGACTACAAAGCCGCCGCTGAGATTCTGGAGAAGGGCCGCGCCAAGGCCCGGCCGTCGGCGGATCTGCTGGTGCTGCTGAGCAAGGTCTACCAGCGGGATGAGCTTTTTGCGCGCGCCGAGGCCGCCACGCGCGAGGCCCTGCTGCTGGATCCCGCGCACATCAAGGCCCATCTGTGCATGGGCGAGATCTATTTCCGTCTGGGCTGGAACAAGAGCGCTCTGGAAAGCCTGGAGCAGGCCGTGGCCCTGGCCCCGGACGATGACCTGCCCAAGGTTCGTCTGGTGGAAGCCCTGTGCCGCGATCAGCAGTTGCAGGCCGCCGAGGACCAGTGCCTGCAGTTCCTGGCCACCAACAACCAGAGTCCGGACCTGTGGCTCAGCCTGGGCCAGGTCTTCGAGAAGCAGGAGCGGCGTCGGCAGGCCTTCACCACCTACGGGCAGGTGCTGACCATCGACCCGGACAACAGCATGGCGTTTGCCCGCCAGGGCCGCCTGTTCTGCCAGTTCGGGCAGTTCACCAGCGCCGAGTCGGCCTGCCGCCGGGCCCTGGAACTGGATCCGGACAACGCGCTGGGGCATGCCTACCTGGGCATTGCCTGCGCCAAGCTGGGCCAGAACTCCGAGGCCCGCGAGCATGCGGAAATCGCCGAAGACGCGGGGCTGAACATGCTTTCGGTGTGGCGCATCCTGGACAACTAGAATCACCGGTACCGACGGAACAACCGGCTTGCCGGTCGGCCCAGGGCGGCTCCCTTTCTCGGGAGCCGCCTTGTTCTGCGGGGATCAACTCATTTGCAGGCGTTGGGCCAGGTGGCGGGCCCGGGGATGCTGAGGCTGGGTTGCCAGGACCTGCCGCACATGGGCGCGGGCCTGGTCGAGCTGATTGGCGGCCGCGTGCAGAACGGCCAGGTTCAGCCGGGGATCGGCTTCATCCGGCAGCAGGGCGGCGGCCTTTTCCAGGGCGCGTCGGCCTTCTTCTCCCCGGCCGTGCCGCAGGTGCCACACGCCCAGGGTGTTGAGCTGGGGCCCGTGCCCCGGGTTCAGGCGCAGGGCCAGGGTCAGCAGGGCGCCGGCCTTTGCCAGCAGGTCCGGATCATCCGTTTCCAGGGCCAATTGGGCATGGGCGTGGCAGGCCTCGGCCAGTTGCCGATTGGTGGCTCGGGGGGAGGCGGTCACCGTCCGGAACTGGTGGGCGGCCTGTTCGGGGCGCCCCATTTCCTTCAGCAGCCAGGCCAGGGTCAGATGGCGTTCCATGTCCCCGGGTTCCAGCGCCAGCGCGCGCTCCAGCGCCTCCACCGCTTCTTCGCGTTCCCCGCAACCGATGGCCGCGTCCGCGCGCTCGCTCCAGGCTCGGGCCCGGGTGGGCTGCTCCCGGGTTTTGCGTCGGGCCAATGCCAGATAATACCGGGTCTTGGCGGGGTTTTCCCGCAGGTTGCCCCAGTGGTGCACGGGCCAGGGCAAATCCTCGCCTTTGATGCCGGCGGCCCACAGGTCGGCCTCCACCGTTTCGTGCAGGCGACCGGTGAAGCGGATTCCCGGCAGGTTCGGGAAAAGGCGGACCTTCCGGCTGGGCACGTATCCCGGAGCCACGGTGCCGCCGGGCAGGGCGTGGGGGTCGGGCTGGGGGCAGGGCAGCCAGCCGCGCTTGGCGTGGTGCCCCGCCACGTAGTTGCGGGTGACCATGATGCCGGCGCGATGATCCCGGGCGCCGCGGTGTTCCTGCACCCAGTGGCGCAGGGCCCGCCAGTCGGCCGGGGCCAGCTTCTCGTCGTGGTCCAGCAGCAGGATCCAGCGGCCGCGGCAGCGTTCCAGGACGCTGTTGCGGGCGTGGCTGAAATCGTCCCGCCAGGGGATGTCCACCACGCGGGCGCCGGCGGCGCGGGCGGCCTCGGCGCTGCCGTCGGTGCTGCCTGTGTCGCCGATGACCATCTCGTCCACGTGGGGAGCGGCCTCGGCCAGCAATTCGGTAAATAACTGGCCACCGTTCTTGACGATCATCGACAGACTGAGCAAAGGCTTCCTCGGGCGGGGAAGGTGATGAGGACCGGTGGGGACTTTTATCATGGTAACCTCTTGTCAATCAGCAGATTGTCGCATCGTTGGCGTTGGCTGGCCAATGAGCTGGTTCCCTTTCCGGGGAAAGATTTGCAGGTTTCGTGCCGGATACGAAAAAGCCCCCGGCCGAAGCCGGGGGCAGAACGGGAACAGGCAGGGAGAGGGCTAACCCTTGAGCTTGCCCACCTCGTCCGTCAGGGGCGGGATCACGTCGAACAGATCCGCCACCACGCCGTAGTCCGCCACCTTGAAGATGGGGGCGCTGGCGTCCTTGTTGATGGCCACGATGCACTTGCTGCTGCTCATGCCGGCCAGGTGCTGGATGGCGCCGCTGATGCCCGCGGCCACGTACAGGTTGGGGCTGACGGTCTTGCCCGTCTGGCCCACCTGGTGGCTGTAGTCCACCCAGCCCGCGTCCACGATGGCGCGGCTGGCGCCGGAGGCGGCGCCCAGGGTGTCGGCCAGCTTCTGGATCAGCGCGTAGTTCTCGGGACCCTTGATGCCCCGGCCGCCACTGACCACGATCTCGGCCTCGGTCAGCACCACCTGACCGCCGTCGGCGGCCTCGGTGCTCTGGACGGTGGCCTTGGGCTCCACCCCGTCGATGCCCGCGTCGAAGGATTCGACCGCGGCGCTGCCACCGGCCTCTTCCATGATGAAGGCGTTGGGCCGCACGCCCATGACGGTCATCCCGCAGGATTTGACGTCCACGAAGCACTTGCCCGCAAAGATGGGCCGGCGGAAGATGAAACCGCCCTCGTGCGTGACGCCCACGGCGTCGCTGATGCAGGCGCAGGTCAGCTTGCCGGCCACCTTGGGGGCCAGATCCTTGCCCATGGCCGTGGCGCCCACCATCAGCAGATCGGGGCTCTGGGCCTTGCAGAAGTTGGCTAGGGCGGTGCCCCATAGCTCGCTGTTGTAGGTGTTGAAGGCATCGCCGGCGGCATGGAAAAGCTTGCCGGCTCCGTACTTGCCCGCTTCGGCGGCCGCGGCATCGGCGTCGCCGCCCAGCAGCACGGCCCAGACCTCGCCACCGGCGGCGACTTTCTTCGCTTCACTGATCATCTGCCAGGCGACCTTCTTCATGGCGCCGCCCCGCTGTTCGATGAATACGGCAATGTTCGGCATGTCGGTCTCCCTGGTTAAAGCACCTTGGCTTCTTCGTTGAGCAGCCGGGCCAGTTCCTTGGCGGCGGCGGCGGGGTCATCGGCGTCGATCATCTTGCACTCGCCGCGCGCCGGGGGCGGGACGTACTGCTGGATGATCACCAGGTTCTGGGGAACCTCCACGCCCAGATCGGCGCAGGTGACGGTTTCCATGGGCTTCATGCCGGCCTTCATGATGTTGGGCAGGGACGGCAGGCGGGGCTCGTTCAGGCCCTTCTGGCAGGTCAGCACGGCGGGTAGCGCGGCCTGGACGATTTCCTTGCCGCCCTCGATCTCGCGCTCGGCCGTCAGGTTGCCTTCGCCCAGGTCCAGCTTGGTGATGGTCGAGACGTGGGCCAGCCCCAGCTTCTCCGCCAGCAGGATGCCCAGCTGGCCGCTGTCGTCGTCGATGGCCTTGATGCCGGTGAGGATCAGGTCGTAGCTGCCCTTCTGCAGGGCCGCGGCCATGACGGTGGCCACGGCGTTGTCGTCGGCGCCGTCCAGGGCGGGATCGGTGATGATGATGGCCTTGTCGCAGCCCACCGCCAGGCAGTCCTTCTTGATGGTTTCCTTGACGGTTTCGGGGCCGATGGTGATGACCACGACCTCTTCCGCGCCGCCGGCTTCCTTGATCTTGACGGCCTCTTCGACGGCGAAGGCGTCATAGGGGTTCAAGACCCTGGTGAACCCCGACTGGTCCAGCTCGGGCGCGGGACCGGCAAGGGTGATCCGGGTTTCCGAATCGGGAGTCTGTTTGACACACACGGCAATCTTCATGATTCCTCCTGGCGCGTGGCATTTGGTGACTGGGAACCCGCATCCGGAAGGGGAGCGGGACAATGAAATCCAATATTTCCTGCCCAACATAGAGGCTTCCGGGTTTTTCGTCAACGGGTGGCTATGGCGGGTGGCTATGGCGGTTCTTGGGCGGGGCCGGCGGCCTCATGGCGGACCCGTGGCGGCCCCGGCTATCCATCTTTACTGGCCGTTCGGGACGGGGTTTGGCATTATTGGCGGGTGTGCTGTTTCAGCCCCGGATCGCCTCATCCCCCTTTCCCAAGGAGCTTCCATGGCAGATCCCGTCGCCATCGTCATCCCCACGGTTCCGGGCGGTTGAGCCGGTGACGCCGCGGCACGGCATTCTGGAGGCCTTGCGACGCCTTCTCGGCCCGGAGGGATTGCTGGACGATGCCGCCGCGCGCCGCGTCTACGCCCTGGATTCTTCCCACATGCAGCTGGGCCGCCCCTGGGTGGTGGCCCTGCCCGCCACCGCGGAACAGGCCCGCGCGGTGGTGGCCCTCTGCGCCGAGCACGCCATCCCCTTGGTCTGCCGCGGCAGCGGCACCGGGCTGAGCGGCGGGGCCTTGCCTCCCGATGGGGCCGTGGTCTTGGGAACGGGCCGTCTGCGCGCGGTCCACGGCCTGGATCCGGACCGACGCTTCATCGAGGTGCAACCGGGCATCCTCAACGAGGAGGTCAGCCGCCGGGCCGCCGCCGCGGGACTGCATTTCGCGCCCGATCCTTCCAGCCAGAGCGCCGCCAGCATCGGCGGGAACATTGCCGAAAACGCCGGCGGCCCCCATTGCCTGCGCTACGGGGTGACGCTGCGGCACGTGCGTCGTCTGGATTGGGTGGACGCCCGGGGACGCGCCCGGACCACCGGACGGGGCCTGGCCGTGGAACGGGGCCTGGACCTGGTCAGCCTGCTCTGCG
>PDQT01000094.1 GCA_002747875.1 bacterium DOLZORAL124_64_63 | reverse complement strand
AGCCGGACCGTCATCGGGGATATGGCCCGCATCGAGGAAGCGCGGCGCGACATTGACCGCAATCTCAACATCGGCCTGACCATGGCCGTGTTGTGTGAAGGATTGATAGAGAATGCCCAACGAGACCCATCCCACTGACGGACGCGGGCCGGGACGCGACGACGATCCGCGTTTCCGCAAGGGGCGCAAGGGTCGCCGCCGGGATGCCCGCCCTCGGCAGAAGTTGCCGCCCGTGCCCGTAGGCGAGGACTTGGTTCTCGTCCAGTTCAAAGGCCATCGCAAAAGCTATTACCACAACCGCGGCACCCTGGACCTGAAGGTGGGGCAGTACTGCCTGGTGGAGGCCGATCGGGGCCGGGACATGGGGCGTATCACCTACATCGGTCCGGGCAACCGGCAGTGGTGGTCGGTGGCCCGACGGCAGGGCGTGCTGGCGGTGGCCACGGAGCAGGATCTGGAGCGTCTGCACAACAACCGTGGAGACGAATGGGAGTTCTGGGATATCTGCCGCGAGAAAATTCAGTACCGTCGGCTGAAAATGAACCTGGTCTCGGTGGAACGGCAGTTCGATCACAAGAAGATCACCTTCTACTTCACGGCGGAAAAACGCGTGGATTTTCGGCAGCTGGTGCGCGATCTGGCGGCCATCTTCCGCACCCGCATCGAGTTGCGCCAGATCGGCGTGCGGGACGAGGCCCGGCTCAAGGGGGGGCTGGGCATTTGCGGCCGTGAATTCTGTTGCAGCTGTTTTCTGCACGAGTTCGCTCCGGTGACCCTGAAGATGGCCAAGGTGCAGCAACTGCCCCTGAATCCGGCCAAGCTGAGCGGGCCCTGCGGCCGGTTGCGCTGCTGCCTGACCTACGAGAACGCGGTCTACGAGGAGACCCGTCGTCGCCTGCCGCGCGTCGGCACCCGGGTCCACACCCCGGACGGGCGGGGAACGGTGCGCCGGCTGGATCTGATCCGGAACCTGGTTTCGGTGACGGTGGTGGGGGCGGACGCCATGAAGGACTATGCGCCGGAGGCGTTGCAGTGGGACGGCCGGCGGGATTTGCCCGCCCCGCGGAAACCCGCCGGCGGCTGTGCCGGGGATTGTCCAGGGGGGCGCGCATGATCGACAGCCACGTGCATCTGAACCGCGAGGAATTCGGCACCGAACAGCCCGCGGTCATGGCCCGGGCCCGCGCCGCGGGGGTGACCCACTTCTTGAACGTGGGGTATGATCTGGACAGCAGCGCCGCTTCCCTGGCTTTGGCCAAGGCCCATCCCGAGGTCTACGCCACCTGCGGGGTCCATCCCCATGACGCCCAGCTCCTGGCCGATGCCGAAGGCCACGCCGGGCCGGAGACGGCCGCGCGCCTGGACCGCCTGCGGGAGATGGCCGGGCATGAGAAGGTGCTGGCCATCGGGGAGATCGGCCTGGATTTTTTCCGGGATCTGAGCCCGCGCCCGGCCCAGAAAACGGCCCTGCGCCTGCAAATGGAGCTGGCCGATGAACTGGACCTGCCCGTCATTTACCATATTCGTGACGCCTGGCCGGAAGCCTTGGCCCTGATCGACACCATCGGCGTGCCCCGCCGGCGGGGTATCCTGCATGCCTTTGCGGGCGATGAGACCGCCGTGCAGTGGGCGCGGGAGCGCGGTTTTTTGCTGGGCATCGGCGGCCCCGTCACCTATAAAAACAGTAATCTGGCGGCCATGGTGGCGTTGGCGGGCGAAGACATGATCGTTCTGGAAACCGATGCTCCCTGGCTGCCGCCGGTGCCGCACCGGGGGCAGCGCAACGAGTCGGCCTATCTGGTACGCACGCGAGAGAGGGTGGCTCAAGTCCTGGACCTTTCCGTGGACCAGGTGGACCACCGGACCACCCGGAACTTCCGGCGTCTTTTTTTCGGGGAATAGTGTTGTCGGCATCCCACTCCAGTCAGCAGGCGCTTCTGCGCCAGTACGGAATCCGGCCGGTGAAGCGGCGGGGCCAGAATTTCCTGGTGGACACCAACCTGGCCCGGGCCCTGGCCGCGGACAGCCTGGTGTTGGGCGACCACATCCTGGAACTGGGGGCCGGCGGAGGCGCTCTGACGGTGCATCTGCTGGAGTCGGCCCGGCGGGTTGTCTGTGTGGAAGTGGATCGCAACCTGTGCGCTTTGCTGAGCCGGGAGTACGGCACGCGGGAGAACTTCCAGCTCATCGAGGGCGATCTGGCCAAGCTGGATTGGGCGGCGGCTTTGGCCGCTGCCGGTGGCCGGCCTGTTATTTCCGGGAACTTGCCCTACGTTTTGACCAGTAAGGTCTTGTTCGCTCTGGCCGATCATCGACGGCAGTGCCGTGGCGGCGTGTTCATGGTCCAGAAGGAAGTGGCCGAGCGCCTTTGCGCCGCTTGCGGTAGCCGCAGTTACGGCATCCTGGCCGTGGTGCTGGGATCCCTGTTTGAAATCCAGACCATCCGGCAGGTGCCGCGCTCCGTTTTCTGGCCCCGGCCCGAGGTGGAATCCGCCGTGGTACGGCTTTTGCCCAGAGATTCCTGGGAGGACTCCGAATACCGGCGGTTCAGTAGCGTGGTGAAGGCCCTTTTTCAGCAAAGAAGGAAAAAGTTGAGAACCCAGTTGCGTCACCATTTCGCCCTGTCTCCCGCGGACGTGGACGCCTTGTGCGCCCAGGCCGGGGTGGATCCGGAGCGTCGTCCTGAGCAGGTGGAACCCGCGGGCTGGCGGCGCCTGGCGGCCCTGTTGCCGGCAAAGGATGTTTCTTGATGCCCCGCCTTGCGCATACCGCCCCTGCGGCCTTGTTGTCGGCTTTTCTGCTCCTGGTTTTCTTGGGAGCGGATCCCGCGGCGGTGCGGGCCCAGGACGCGGAAGGGGCCCCCGCCGACAGCCCCGCCGACAGCCTCGGCACGGATACGCCCTCGGACACGTCCCCGGCTTCGGTGGGACTGATGGAAGCGGTGAAGGAAGCCGGCCGCGAGGGTAACGGGCAGGTGAAGTTGGCGGGGGATCGCTCCACCAGTCCGACGGAGCCCACCTCCTTCATCGTGAACCTGACGAACACCCCCAAGTTCGGTATCCAGACCAACGCCACCAGCAATTCCTACTACGGGAACTTCAGCAATGTTGTGATCATGCGTAACGCGGCCCGCCTGGCCACCGATCTGAGCTACCGTTGGGGCGATTTTCGCCAGCAGATCAAGACCACCGAGAGCCGCACCTTCCAGACTTCCTACAGTAACGGCACTCTGCTGCCGTTCGGCCTCACGATCATCGCGAATCGGGACTGGAACGAGGACCGGACGACCAACAGCTCCGGCACCGAGAATATCGCGCGGCGGGACAACCAGCGGGCCAGCATGAATCTGAGCGCGCCGCAGATGACTTGGCGGAACATCAATTTCAGCCTCAAAAGCAGCTCCGGCCTGACGGACAACAAGTCCATCACCCAGGGGCAGCGCAATGATGTGTCCGAGGCCTTCCTGGACGGGGGGCTGAAGATGGGGACGGAGATCGTCGAGGGCGTGAGCGTGGCGGGCCGGCTCTATGGGCGGACCTCCGGTGGTGATCGCAACCTGGGCGAATTCACCTCCAGTTCCTCGACCACCACGGACTCTTTGGGTTTCGGCATCTACTACGATCGGAATTTCACCAGCGGCCGGGTTTCTCTGGTGCGGGGCAACTTCAAGCGCCGTTATCTGGATTACCGGCGGAACGCCAACGGCATCATCGACACCTTGGGCCGGGATGAGGACGAGAAGGTTGTCGACGAGATCGAGTTCAAAGATGCCGTGAGCATGGAATTGGTCAACAGCGCGCGCCTGCTGGGGGTCACGCTGGAGACCGAACTGTCCCAGACCATGGACGAATCCGACTTTGCCGTCAGTCTGGTGGGCTTGAAGGAAAGGCTGCAACAGAAGGCTGATTTCTCCCTGGGCTTCGAAGCCTTCGGGGACACCTTCAACGTGGCCTACAGCTACCTGTGGAAGTGGGATGACCAGCAGCAGAAAACCATTGTGGGCAAGCGCGGGCGCCAGTACACCAAGGACCGGGATTTCAATTTCCACTACGGGCGCACCCTCTTTGCGGCCACGGATCTGATCTTCAATTTCCACGCGGGGCTAAGCCAGAACACAGCCGAAAACGGGTATCTGCAAACGGACAAGGATCGCCTGCGCAACGACTATTCCCTGCGGTTGAATCGGACCTGGTCGGAATCCTTCAAAACCAACGCCCTGCTGTCCTACAAGGAGAACCAGGACATCTCCCTGAACGCCACCCGCTCGTCCAACAACAGCATCAAGGACAGCTATGAAATAGCTCCGGGGTATACCTGGACCATCTCCGACCGGGTCAAGCTGCAGCAGAAGTATCGTATTTATATCCAGTACACGGATTACATCTATTCCGAGCTGGCGAGTAGCAGCCGCCTGGACAGCTACAACAAGCGCGGCAATCTGACGACCACGGTGAAGATCGCCGCCACCGATCGCCTGGATCTGACGGTGCGGCACGACTTCAACAAGCGCTTCAACGCCGACAAGTCCAAGGTCGACGCCGCCGGCAACGCGGGCTATTTTGTGAACCAGCGGCAGCGCATCAACAAGATCGACCTGGGTTTCACCTTCGCCGTGGCCGACGGGGTGCGCCTGGAGGGCTCAACCTACTCGACCCTGGATGAGAAGACGGCCATCTCCACCGAAGAGCGGATGACCGAAAGGCGGGAAGGCAAGCTCTGGGTGGGGGCCAAGGTGAACAAGACCTGGGGGCAGGACGGGGACATCGAATTTTCCGCCTTGGTCCGCAAGCACAGCGGTTACGGTCCCAGCCTTTCCGAAGCCAACGCCAACTACTGGGAAACCGATGTCTGGTTCAAGTGGAGTTTCTGATATGACACGCACACGCCTGGTACCCATGATCCTGTCCTTGAGCCTGGTGGTTCTGATCGGGCTGTTCCTGCCCGGTTGCCTGTTCAACCCCCGCACTCCCGAGCCACCGTCCACTGGACAGGACATTCCGTACCTTCCACAGAGCAGTCCCATCAACGTGTGGGACAACCTGCAGACGGCTTTGAACTACAGCGATATCTCCGGCTGGGAAAATAATATCCACGAGGAATTCACCTACATTCCCGACTCCGATGCCCAGAGCCAGTACCCCGGCATCTTTGCGAACTGGGGGTACGAACAGGAGATCACCTTCATCTCCAATTTTTTCAATACAGGGTCCACAAACGTCTCGGAAATGCGCAATACGGGATTCGTGGTTCCGGACGTGAGCGGCACCACGGCCCGCTGGGAGGGTGTGATCTACTACCTGCGGGTCGCTGAAGCGGGCACGGGCAGCGAAACCCGTTTCCGGGCCTCGGCCATCATCAATTTTCTTTTGGACGGCAATGATTGGTACGTTTATAGCTGGGAGGACCAAATCGGGGAAGATGACCCCGAGACAGGACAGCAATTATCCAGCATGGGGGTTTTGCGCGGAACATTTGGTAGCAATTAATCCCAGAATAGGTTAAAATAAGCAGACACGTGGTAGATTCATGGAAGTGCTGTCTCCCCTCCTGCGGGCATGGGGCATTGGTGTTTCCAGTGGATGAAAATGGAGGAATCAAGACAATGAAGTGGAAAAATCTCTTTTTGGCCTTCGGGCTTGTCGCCCTGTTGGCGACCGCCGGTGGCTGTATCTTCTCACCGGAGGATGATTCCGACGTTATCGAGCAGGAGGAGCGTCCCCAGGCCCTGACGACCGACATCATGATGAGCAACTTCAAAGATATCTACGAGAAGATGGACGCTGATGCCTACGCCGCCATGCTGCACGAAGGTTATCGTACCGTGTTGCTGGCCGCGACCGTGGAGACGTGGGCCGGCGGGGACCGTCCCCTGGCGCATGACTACTTCGACCGGGATGCCGAGGTGGCCATCCACAGCAACATCTTCAACCAGTTGACGGGAGAGGATGCCCAGGGCAACAGTGTGCCCCCCATCGAGAGCATCAACGTGGACCAGATGACTCGGGTGGGCACCTGGGCGCAGGTGGATCCGAGCGTGGAGTATTTCGGACAGGAGTACCCCGCGGCCTATTCCTGCCGCTACGATGTGCTGATCCACCTCAATCAGTCCGGCGGCAGCCGCTTCGAGGTGAACCACCCGGTGGTGTTCTACGCCCTGAAGGTGGGGGACACCTGGTTCATGCTGGGGCAGAAGGGGCTGGAACCTGAATAGCCCCGAGGCGGAACATTCCTTTCTTGTTTCCCGCCGGGTCCGGGAATAGTTTTCAGCGGGAGCCTTCCGGGGCTCCCGCTTCCTGTCTCTGATCGACCTTTCCGACACGTGGAGAATTTTTCTTGAGCCCTTCGACCACCCCCGGCAAAGCTTCTCGCCGCACCCGGAAATCCTCATCCCGCAAGAAGAAAGCCGCAGGGCCCTCGTCCCTGACCTGGGTCTTGCTGGTGGCCATCGTGCTGCTGGTGGGAGGGATCGGGCTGCTGAAATGGACCGATTCGGACAAGGGGCAGGCCACGTTGCTGGCCCTGGGGGCGGAGCGGGCCTTTGGCGAGGTGCAGCAGGCCGTCGAGGCGGTGCTGGTGCAGGCCTTGCCCGGTTTCGTGCCGGGGCCGGCGGGCGAGGGGGGCGCGGACCCGGATTGGCCGTTGCCCGCCCTGGGGGCCGAGGCGGCCGTGCGTTGCCGGACGGTGGAGGTCCGGGGGGATGCCCCTTACGAGCGGATCCAACTGGATCTGGACCGTCGTCTGCGGGAATCCGGGGCCCGGGTCCTGTGGGCTCAGCGCCTGTATCCCCGGAATCCCAAGCGAACTCAGCGCCGGCCCAACAACCAGTTGGATGCCCTGCGTCTGGACGTGGGGGTGCCGGGCCGGCCCACCCACACTCTGGTTCTGCACCGGGAAGGCCGGCGCCCGGATTTCGTTTGGGGGGATCAGGTGGGGTCGCCCCTGTGGCAGCGCCTGGTACAGCGCGCCGCGGGGCAGCCGGTTCTGGCCGTGGTCATCGACGACTGGGGCCATGCCCGGACCGGAGCGACGGCGGCCTTGCTGGACCTGCCTGCGCCTTTGACCATGGCGGTGCTGCCCCGGTTGCCCAACAGCCGGCACTTTGCCCTGATGGGGACCGATCTGGTGCTGCCGGATCCCACGCCCGCGTCCTCGCCCGAGCCGTCGGTGGCCGCGCAGGCCGTGGGGCGGGACACCGGTCGGCAGCGGCGCCTGGCGGCGGGCTGTTTCGTGGAACTGCGCATGGGCAAGGGAGAGCGGCCCATGCCCGCCCGCCGCAGGGAGACCATCCTGCATCTGCCCATGCAGCCCCAGGGCTATCCCGACACCAACCCGGGGGCGGATCCTCTGCTGGTGGGCATGGATGCGGAGGCCATCGGCCGCATCCTGGCCAGGGATCTGAAGAACGTGCCGGGTGTGCGGGGACTGAACAACCACATGGGCAGCGCCGCGACCAGCGACAAGGCCACCATGCAGGCCCTGATGGGGCTGCTCAGGGAGAAGGGACTGTTTTTCCTGGACAGCCTGACCAGCAGCCGCTCGGTGGCTTACGCCACGGCCCGGGAAATGGGGGTGCCCGCCCTGCGCAACCGGATATTCCTGGACTATGACAGTGAAAACGAGGAGACTATTGCCGCCAATCTGGCGGTGGCTGTGCGGACGGCGCGCGCTCGGGGTTTTGCCGTCATCATCGGGCACCCGCATCCGGCCACCGCGCGGGTGCTGACCCGTCGTGTGCCCCAACTGCTGGAAGAGGGCGTGGTCTTTGTGACGGCCTCGGAAATGCTGGCCTTGATGGACGAGGCCGACCGCCGAAAGGAATAAGATGCCGGCCAGTCATGTGCTGCATGTTGCCGCGTCTCCGGACGCTCCCGTCACCCAGTGGGGCGAGGAATTCGCGCGCGGCCTGGGCCGGGCGGTCGGCTCGGTGGCCGAAGGGCGGGGGGATGCCGCCGACCGGGCTTTGGATCTGCCCCTGGGGGCTCCGGGGGAGCCGGCGGCCTTGCCCGCGGATTGGCTGCGGGCCCTACGGCCGGTGGCCATGGGGCCCTTGTTGGACACGTTGAGCATCACCACGGTGGGGCTGCACACCCCGCAGCACATGCGCCGCCGCGCCGAAGCCTTGAACCTGTCAGGGTTCAAGGTGGCCGATGATCCGGAGGGCCGGCCCGGGCAAAGCCTGGCGTTGGCGGAGGACTCGGTCCTGGGGACGGTGGTTCTGGCGGGAGAGGCCGCCCGGGCCTCCGGGCTGCTGGTGGCCAATGCCGTGCGGCCCTTTGCCCACACCGGGTTCGCGGGGGCGGTTTTTCAGCTGGGGTGCGGCCTGATGGACCGGGACACCAAGTTGCGCCTGCATCGCGGGGTGCGGCCGTCGGTGGACACGCCCCTGTGCGCCGGCTGCGGTTCCTGTCTGGGGGCGTGCATCTTCGACGCGATCAAGATCCGGGGCGGCCGCGCCGCCATCGACCATGAGCTGTGCGTGGGCTGCGGTTCCTGCATGACGGCCTGCCATCTGGCCGGTATCAGCCCGCGCCGGGAAGGCGGGGTGGCCGCTTTCCAGCGCGGGGTGGCCGAGGCCGCCGAGGCCGCG
>PDQT01000003.1 GCA_002747875.1 bacterium DOLZORAL124_64_63 | reverse complement strand
GGGACTGGCAACCGAGATCATCCATCTGACGATCTCCAGCAAGGAATATCGAGGGAATCACAATATGCTAAGAGATATCAACTTAGCGGATCGCTTGCTCCGGCATAGTGTGGCGAATCATCGGCGGGAGACCATCGCTTTTGCCAAGCGTCGGAATGCGGCCGCCGAGCGGATCATCCTGTTCATGGTGTGGCGGAACTATCACAAGGGGGTAGCGGAGAAGGACAGCCGAAGCCCCTCGCCGGCGATGATGCTTGGGCTGACGGATCATCGATTGAGTATAGAGGAGATGTTTGGGGAGCGGTTGTTCCCGGATGACGTGGATCTGCCGCCGCGCTGGCGGCAGTACTACAGGCGCGAGGTTGAGACGGTGGCTTTACCAATCAATCGGCGGCATGATTTGAGATTTGCCTTCTGATTCCCGCTAAAACAATGAGAACAATGGGTTAGGTGTGTTCAGATCAGGCTGAAATCGGTCCTATCACCGTCCACCCAGGCTCCATGCAGAGCCAGGACGCGTTCTGGGTGATCTATTTCCGCCCACGAGGCTGGACGGCTGTCAACGGAAGTTGATCGATCAACAATTTCAGGGGCACAACTAAGAGTTTACATTTTACGGGAAAGCCCCGGATTCCGAAGAACCCGGGGCTCAAGAAAACACCGTAACAAAACGATCAGTCCGGTTCCACCAGGAAGAGCACGGCCTCCGCCTCGATGGGCGTGGCATCTTCCACCAAAATCTCCTTGATGGTACCGCCGAACTCGGCCTCGATCTCGTTCATGACCTTCATGGCCTCCACGATGCACAAGGTCTGACCAGCTTGAATCCGGTCCCCCACATTGGCGAAGGGAGGGCTGTCCGGCGAAGGAGCCCGGTAGAAGGTGCCCACGATGGGCGACCGCACATCCTTGTAGCGGGCCCGGCTGGCGTCCACGGCCGGAGCGGCCTGCGCCTCCGCCGGAGCCACAGGCGCGGCAGGGGCCGGAGCCGGGACCGGATCGCCGACGGGGGCCTGGATGTGGACAGGAGCGGGCGCCGGCACCGCGGCGTAGGGCGCGGATTTCTGGATCCGGATGGTGGTCTCGCCCTGGATCAGTTCCAGTTCCTCGATACCGCTTTCTTCCACCATTTTTACCAGTTCACGGACCTTGCTGATATCCATATCGGTTTTTCGCTTTCTCTGCGGAGCGCCCATCAGACTCTCCCAAGGTACTTGCCGGTGCGGGAATCGATCTTCAGGACCTCTCCCTCCTCGATGAACAGGGGTACCTGCACGACAAGGCCGGTCTCCATGGTGGCGGGCTTGGAGCCGCCCTGGGCGGTGTCGCCCCGCACACCGGGATCGGTCTGGGTGACTTCCAGTTCCACGGTCATGGGAGGTTCCACCGTCAAGGGGTTCTCCTCCAGTAGCAGCACACTGCAGATATCGCTTTCCTTGATGTAAGGAATGACATCCCCAAGGCCGTCACGATGCAGTTGCAACTGCTCATAGGTTTCGGTGTTCATGAAGACGTAGTACTCGCCATCGGGATACAGGTACTGGAAGGGCCGCTTCTCCAGGCGGACCTCTTCCACCTTCTCTCCCGCGCGGAAGGTTTCCTCCACGACCTTGCCGTTCTCGATATTCTTGAGCTTGGTGCGCACGAAGGCGGGCCCCTTGCCCGGCTTGACGTGCTGGAATTCACTGATGGACCACAGGCCACCCTTGTGGCGCATGGTGAATCCTGTACGGAAATCGCTGGTATCTGCCAATTGATGCCTCACTTTGCCTGGGACCGAATTTAGGCCCGGAAAAACAACGGCTAATTGATAACACGGAAGGCGTCGGGATGCAACGCCGGATCAGTCGGCGGATCCGCGGGCGGGTGGGGTGTTCCCAGCGACCAGCAAGGTCCGCAAGCCATGCAGGGCCAGAAAAAGCCCCTCGGTCCCGAAGCCGAAAACACCCGCGTGGACCACCCCGGTCAGGAAATTGGTGCTGCGGAATTCCTCGCGGGCCGTCGGGTTGCTGATATGCCATTCCACACAGGGGATGCTCAACGCGGCCACGGCGTCCCGCACCGCCACCGAGGTGTGGGTGTAGGCCGCCGCGTTCAGCACCAGCCCGTCACAATCATCCTCGGCCTGGTGGATGTGTTGGACAAGACCCCCCTCGCTGTCGTCCTGCCGCACCAGAACGTCCACATCGTTCTGAACGCCCCAGCGCGCGGCGGCGGCGGCCAGTTCATCCCAGGTCCGGGTGCCGTAAATGCCGGGCTCCCGTCTACCCAGCCGACCCAGATTGGGCCCTCCCAGGACCATGACGCGTGGCGAGGGGACACTCACGAGGGCTTGTCCTCATCCGGTTGGAAATTCTTAAGCCACCGGCCGAACTGCTTCTTCTGGCGGGAACGCTCATCGGCCCGTTCGGGAGAACTGATCAGATCCGAGGGTACCTCCAGCACTTCGGCGTTGGTGCTGCATTCCAACTGGCGGATCCTTTCCCGCACGTCCTCACGCCCGGGCTGCTGCTCTTCCATGCGATGCAGGGCGGCCATGGCCTTGCGGTGATAACCCTGCTGGATCATGATATCCACCAGAGTCAGGGTGACCATGCCGTCTCCCTCCTGCACGGGCTGGGGCCGGTCCAATACCTCGGACCGGCTTGGCTTCGCCTGCACAGATTTCTCGACGGTCTCCGCTTCGGATGCGGCCACATCCTCGGGCTGAGGGGCGGCGGTATCCAGAGCCGCGCGGGCCCGCTGGCGGGCATGGACCCAGCACTCTTCTTCCGGCTCGATCTTCCGCAAAGTGTCCAGCAAAGGCAGAACGTGAGTGTGCGCTTCCGTTGCCTGGAAATGCGCCACCAGCAGCCGCAGGACCACCGGATTTTCCGGCTCGGTGGCCAGGGCTCTCTGCAGCAGACGCACCCCCTCGTCGGGACGATCCTGCTCCAGGCGGATGTGCCCCAGAAGCACCAGCGCCGGGCCGTGGGCCGGGCGGAGGCGCAGGCCATCTTCCAGGAGAGAGGCCGCTTTCTCCACCTGGCCGGCCTGCAACAAAACATCGGCCAGGGGCACAAAGACCAAGCTGGAAGGATCCTGCTCCAGGCGGGCTTGCCACTCTTGGATCCTGGTTTCTTGCCGTGCGTCCCTGGTCATTGGTGGTTATCCCGCAGGGTCTCGGCAACCTTGTCCATGTCCGTCCACAGACCCGCCTGGGCCGACAACGGCATGCCCTCTTCCAGCTTCTGAAGCACGGACTGGGCGGCGGCCACGGCCTCGGTGTCGGTAGCATCACCGAAGCCCAGCAGAGCCCGGCGCGCACCACTAAGGACCTCGCCCTGGGCCTTGCGCGCGAAGACGCGGCTCATGTCGGCAAAGTGTTCGGCACGGCTATCCGCCGCGGAGGCCAGACGGCCGGCCTTGGTGGCCAGGGCGGCCGCGATCTCGGCGATGGTCATCATGTCGGCCATGGCGAACATGACCATCTGGTTGCGCGTCTGGCGGGCCTGGTGCAGGGCCAGAACCACCGTGTTGACCCCGCGCACGGCGGCGGCGACCAGATCCGCGCCCACGTTGCCGTTTTCGGCATGGACCTTGTCCAGGTCGGCGGCAACGCCCTCGTAGAAAGCGCCCTTGCTGCGGGCCGTCTCCTTCCAACGGAACATGCCGATGATGCTCTGCTGGATTTCGCTGGTGCCCTCGTAGATGGTGGTGATGCGCACATCCCGGTACATCTTTTCCACTAGGTATTCCCTGGTGTAGCCATACCCGCCCAGGGCCTGGATGGCGTTGTTGGCCGCCTTCAGCCCAGCCTCGGTGCACCAGTATTTGGCGATGCTGCCCTCGGTGGCCAAGTCGGGGTTTCCCTCATCGATGGTCAGGGCCGTCTGCTCGGCGTAGGCGCGGCCGGCCTCCAGATCGATCCAGCTTTCCACCAGCAGCTTCAGGCGATATCCCTGCTTGTCGTAGATGGGACCGCCGAACTGCTCGCGCGTCAGGGCGTAATCCAGGGCCCGTTCCAGGGCACCCTGCCCGCCGCCCAGCCCGAAGGCGCCCACCATCAGGCGGGTGTAGCCGAAGACGGCGTTGGCCTGCTTCAGCCCCACACCCTCTTGCCCGCCGATGAGGTTCTCCAGAGGGACCTCCACATCCTCGAGGATGACGCCGGTGGTGTTGCTGGCCCGGATGCCGTGCTTCTCCTCGTGCTTGCCCACGGAAAGGCCCGGGGTGTCACGTTCGACCACGAAGAAACTGGGGCCGCTCGGGGTCTTGGCCAGGATGGTGTAAAGCTGGGCCACCCCGCCGTTGGTGATGAACTGCTTGGTACCATTGATGCGGTAACCGGTGACGTTCCCGTCGGCGTCCAGGATCTGGTCCGCGGTGGTCTGGATGCTGGCCACGTTGCTGCCGGCGGCCGGCTCGGTCACGCCGTAGGCCACGATGAGGCCCTCGCCGGCGATACGGCTGAGCCACTTGCTCTTCTGCTCGTCGGTGCCCCCCACCAGAATGGGATCCGTACCCAGGCAAATGGCCAGGAAGGCCGTCGCCACGCCTAGATCCACCTTGGCCATTTCTTCGCTGACCCGGCAGATGTCTCGGGCGCCGCCGCCCAAGCCGCCCGCATTCTCGGGCAGGAAGATCAGGTGCAGGCCCACGTCCGGTGAAAGCATCTTCTGAATGACTTCCATGGGGAATTCATCTTTTTCATCCAGCTGCAGGATGAAGTCGTCGGGCAACTCCCGACTGGTGACCTGCTTCAGGGTCTGGATGACCATGTCACACATCTCGGTGGACAATCCGGCGGGGACGTTCATGAAAATCTTCCTCTCTTCCTGAATCTTCCCGTGTGTTTTTCAGGGGATATCGATGCGGCCGCGGCCCAACAGTACGCAACCGCCGCCCACGGTGATA
>PDQT01000002.1 GCA_002747875.1 bacterium DOLZORAL124_64_63 | reverse complement strand
CGCCCACGGTGATATTGCGGGCCACGCCACCTTGCATATCCGCCTCGGTGATCAGGCGGCTGGGCCGTCCCATCTCCAGGCCCTGCTCCACCACCACACGCAGGCGCGGGGAGTCTTCTCTGACCAGCCGATGCTTCACCAGGTAGGCCACCAGAGCACCGCAGGCGGCACCGCTGGCCGGGTCCTCCGGTATGCCGAAATGCGGAGCGAACATGCGGACATGCACGGTGCAGTCGGCATTGCGGGTCTCGCAGGTGAAGACAAACAGATCTCCGAAACCCAGATCGGCGGCGATGGTGTCGGCGTCCCGGCGGCGCAGGTGAATGCGTTCCATGGCGTCCAGGCTGGCCAAGGGCACGATGTGGATGGGCAGGCCGGTGCTGATCACCTCACAGGGCAGACCGGTGATGGCGATCTCTTCTTCCGCCAGTCCCAGGGTCTGGGCCACCTTGCGGCGGTGGAAGTACTGCCCCAGAAAACCGGGGTCATCCAGCAACAGGCTGTAGATGCGGCGCCCATCCTCGTCATGGGTGCGCACCTCATAGGTGCCCGCCTCCAGTTCCCAGATGGACAGATCGCTGCCCTGGTTCCGGCGCTTCCCCAGGAAATCCAAAGCGAAAGTGGCCCCTAGGGCGGAATGCCCGGCAAAGGGGATTTCTCCCGAGGGCGTGAAGTTGCGCAGGCCCATCCGGCCCTGGCCCTCTTCCCGAGGAGGCAGGATGAAAGCCGTCTCCCCGGAGCCCATCTCCATGGCCAGCTTCTGCATGAGGTCGGCCGATACGCCCCGCCCATCGATGAACAGATTCAAACGACTGCCCCCGAAGGGCTCATCGGTGAAAACGTCGATGATCATATACTCCAGATTCATGGGCGACCGGGACCTCTGCGCAGGGTTGGGGTGTTCTACAGGATGCTGGAATTTAGCACATGAGGGGCCTGCCACCAAGTACCATTAGCACCAAACCACTTTCGCGTCACACCTTGATATCGATTTCCTGGTAGCAGTCTCTTAAGCAGGGGCCATGCAACGGACGGACAGCTTCCCCGCTAATCTTCGATCAGGACAACGGCCAGGGCATTTTCTCTTTCGTGGCTCAGAGAAAGAAGACACCGGCGTCCCGGATGGGTTCCCAAAGATTCCCTGGCCCGGCCGTGCAGCCGCAGGGAAACCGGGCCCGCCGGATCCCGCACAACCTCCACATCCCGGTAGGGGATGTGCGCCACGGAAAGCCCCAGAGCCTTGAGGAAAGCCTCCTTGGCGGCCCACCGCGCCGCTGCCGATGCGGCCTGGGGCTGCCCCGGGCGTTTGGACAAGATATAGGCCACCTCGTCGGGCCGGAAACACCGCTGCAGGAAACGCTCTCCGTGCCGCGCCAGGATGTCCTGCATGCGGGACACCGAGGCGATATCCGAACCCAGCCCCACCACGCTCAATAGGCGCCCTTTCGTTCGATGACCGCGGGCAGGGTGCGGGCCAGGATCATCAAATCGGCGCGCAGACCGCGCTGGGCCACATACTTCCGGTCCAACTCCATCCATTCCTCGAAGTCCAGCTGGCTACGGCCGCTGACCTGCCACAGGCATGTCAGGCCGGGCTTGACCAGCAGGCGCTGGGCCTGAGCCGGCGTGTATTCCTTCACCTCCGAGGGGATCTGCGGGCGGGGTCCGATGATGCTCATGTCCCCCTTGAGGATGTTGAACAGTTGCGGGAACTCATCCAGGCTGCTACGACGCAGGAAACGCCCGACACCGGTGATACGCGGGTCGTCCTGGATCTTGAAGGCGGCGCCGCTGGCTTCGTTCAGATGCTGCAGGTCATTCTTCCGGGCTTCGGCGTCCACACACATGCTGCGGAATTTGTAGCAGCCGAAAAGACGCCCCCGAAACCCTACCCGTTCCTGCACAAAGAAAATGGGTCCCGAAGTTTCCAGCTTGATCAACAGCACGATGAACGGGAAGAGCGGCAGCAGGAGCAGAAGTCCTCCCACGGCCCCCACCACATCGACCACCCGCTTGATGACGTGGTACAACAGGGCGGCCGGCAGGCCAGGGACAGAGCCTTCTCGGGAGATGAACTCCTCGAAACCCGCCTCATCGCCGTAAAAATTAGCCCTGCCCATGGTTCCCGCCGATAAGTTCTTTCTGCCGCCAGTGATAGACGCGCACCCCAGATCCCTGATGTTCCAGTTCCAGATGGCCCCGCCGGGCCAGGACCTTCGGCAACACACCATGGGGATCAAAATACCATTCCCGGCTGACCACGAACAGGAACTCCGCCCTGTCGGCCAGTTCCGCCCGGAAGAAATCAAGGGCCGCCGCCCGATCCGCCAGGGCGGGATAGTGGTAAGTGGGGATCATCTCCGTCGTTTCCGGAGCATAGAAAGACCACACCCCTTCCACGGCCGGAGCCAGAACAGGCAGGCCCCCCTTGTCGCCTGCTTGCGCCCAGGCCACGGCCCCGCGGATGTCGGCCTTGGCGTAACGCCCGTTCCAGAAATGGTTGCCCACGCTCCACAGGCTGAGCACCACCATGGCGACGGCCATCAGCGGAGCCCAGCGCCCCGGAAGCCGCGTCAGACCCAAGGCCAGCAAAGCCAGCAAAAACGGGTAGGCCACGGCCACATAGCGAGGATTCCAGGGTTTGATGTTGCGCAGGGCCAGAATCACCAGGATCCCCACCGGAACCACGATCAGCACCAGCAGGAAAAGGCGCCGCCCGCCAAGATGGCGCAAAGCCGAAAGGAGCCCAAGCCCCACGGGAAGCATGACCAGCCCCAGGTAAGGGGCATTGGCCCGCAACACCGCCATGCGATCGGGCGCGTGCAGTTCCCGCAAACTGGGCCCGAAGCTGTGCCCTATGAAGAACGTATAGACCGAATAGGGCAGAGCCAGGGGACTGAAGGTGGTCTGTCCCCGGAGGGCGTGTCCCATATCCGCGCCCGGCAGGATGCGATCCACCGCCCAGATACCCGACGCTTTTAGGATCCAGGGCGAGGATAGCAGCACCGCCCCGCCCAGCGCCACCGCCCACCAGATCCAGCCCCGAGGCCGAGTCGGGCGGTGAAGCAGAAGAACCGCCAGCCCCATGGCCACCAGCAGGAAAAGGGCGGACATGTTGCTCAACACCGCCGCCGCTCCCATTAGGGCCACCAGAAGGGCCCGGCCCGGCGCGGGCCTTCTTTCTATCATCTGCACATAGAACCAAGCCAGCAGGACCACGAAGAGCAGCAGGAAGCTGTAACCGCGCGCCTCCTGGCTGTACCACAGATGAAACGGGCTGATGGCCAGCAGCAGGGTGCCCAGCCGAGCGGAACGCCGGTCCAGGATCTGCCCCAACAGAAGGCCGAACGCGGGCACCGTCAGCACACCCGCCACCGCGGCGGGAGCCCGCAGCAGCCATTCGTTTTCCTGCAGCCGGGTCAAGGGCCAGATGACCAGCAGATATAGCGGGCCCTGGATGGCATCGAAGAACTGGGTGGGCAGCGACAGCCCCCGAGCGGGATCGATCATCTGCCAGGTAAGGATTTCATCCACCCACAGAGACGCGCCCGCCAGATGGTAAAAGCGCAACCCGGCCGCCAGCAGGGTCATGGCCAACAGGAAAACGGCCCCGGGGCCTTCCTGTTCCTCGAAAGGCGAATCCAGCCAGTCACGCGGCGGCACGAGGGTGGGTTGAGCCATCTTTACCTGTTCTCCCCTCTCTGGGTCAGGGCTTCGGGTTCAGGGGGCGGCCAGGGTGGTATTCCTTCAATTCCACATCAATGGACCCCACCGGAACCTTGGTTTTGATCAGCACCGGCACCCGATACTGATCATCGGTCACGAAGAGGGTGAGTTTACCTTCATGCTTGAAAAGGCCTTCGCCTTGCATGATGGGTTCCACCCGGTAGCAGTCGAAGGTGCCCGCTTCCACCTTCACCGTTTCCTTGCCCCGCACGTAAACCTTCAGGTTATAGGTCTTGCGCGAGCTGTGGGCCGGCAGTTCAAAGACATCGCCTTCGCCCAGGTCCTGGATGCGTACGTAGTAGAAGGCGGAGAGCACGTCCTGCACCCCACGCACCGTCTCGTACACGTTGCCGTCGGCGTAGCGGGCCAGTTCCGCCTCGTGATCGAAACTGATCTCCACCGTCTTCTTGTAGTCCCCCTCCCGCAGCCTCTTGTAGAAGTAGCGGCTGTACAGGGTGTGAACGTCGAAGTACGAAACCACCTTGTCGCGCACCTTGTAGATGGACGAGAAGAAGCGGTTGCTGTTGGCCCGGCTCTGCACATGATAGCACAGATGTCCCTGATATTCCGTAGTGCCGATGAGTTCCAGCACCCCTTCACCGGCATTGACCAGCCCGTAACCGATCTTGTAGACCATCTTCTCGCCCGGACCGAAAGAAACCGCGGGAATTTCCGTTGCGGCGGTCTCCGGTTCAGCCCCAGGCCCGAGCTCAGTTCCAGATACGGGCTCAGTTCCAGATATGGGCTCAATTCCAGGGGCAGCTCCCGCCGGTGCCCCCGGCAGAAGAATCCCCAGCAGGGTGAATAAAGTGAGAATCATCGCGCAATGGCTACGCATGTTTCATCCTT
>PDQT01000223.1 GCA_002747875.1 bacterium DOLZORAL124_64_63 | reverse complement strand
GGTGTACAGCACATCGTCCACCAGGATGACGATCTTCTCGCTCACATCGAAGGGCATCTCCGTGCTGGCCACCTGGGGCGCGGGCCCCAGCTTGCTAAGGTCATCGCGGTAGAAAGTGATGTCCAGGGCCCCGCGCGGGACCTCGGTGCCCTCGATCTGACTGATGGCGTCGGCCAGCTTGGCGGCCAAAGGCACGCCGCGGCGCTGCACTCCCAGCAGAACCAGATTCTCCACACCCTTGTTGGCCTCCACGATTTCGTGGGCCATGCGCTTGATGGCGCGCTGCATCTCCCGGGTATTCATGATGGCGGCTTTTTCGGTGAAATTCATGACGCTTCCTTTAGGTCCGTGGCCGGGCACAAAAAAAGCATGGCCCCTGGGGGTTCCATGCTGCTTCTGTCCGTTGGCCTCCTTCGCGACGGTGGCGGCGGTATTTGATCCGGGACAAGGTATCAAGCCGACGGCCGGTCAGCAAGAGGATAATTGCGCGGAACGCGACGCGGAGCAGCCTGACTCATCCGGCCGCGGCCTCAACATCCAAATCCAGCAGCCGGCAACCGGCCCGGCGCAGAAAATCCCGATCGTGAGAGGCCATGACCAGGGTGGTGGCCGCCGGCAGGGCGGCCAGGGCCGCCAACACCTCCTGACGCCCCTGATGATCCAGAGCCGCGGTGGGTTCGTCCAGCAGCAGCACCGGCCGTTCCGAGGCCAGCACCAGGCCCAGGGCCAGACGGCGGCGCTGCCCCGTGCTCAGGCTGTGCGGGTTGCGCTCGGCGATATCCCCCGGCAGGCCCCAGGCCGCCAGGACCGTCGGCACGGCTTTCCCGGCCAGCGCGGGATCCACGGCCAGTTCCTCGGCCACCGTGGGCCGGGTGAACAGATATTCCGGAAACTGGGGTGCCAGCATGGCCCGGCCGTGCTCCAGGTCCAGCCCCCGCCCCTGGTACAGGGCCCGCCCGCAAAGCCGGATCTGCCCTCCGTCCGGCCGCCGGGCACCGGCCAGGGCCGCCAGCAGGGTGCTTTTGCCGCAGCCGTTGCTCCCGTGGATGCCCAGCCGCGCACCCGCTGCCAGACGCAGCGATCCCTGCTTCAGCCCCTTGCCCGAGTCCCCGAAAAGCAGGACCAGATCCCGCGCTTCCACGGTGGGCGGGGCCGCCGGATCCTCCTGGGGCGGCGGCGCGGGCGGGGCCGCCGTCTCTTCCTTTCCCAGGATCCCGCTGACCAGCGGATGGTCCCGCAGTTCGGCCACGGGCCCCTGCAGGGCCACCCTCCCATGGGCCAGAACCATCAGCGTGTCCGCCCTCTCCAATTCCCGCCGATCCCCGCAGGCCGTCACCAGGGTCCGCTCCGGAGCGGCGTCCACCCACCGGCGCAACCGCTCCAGCACCCAGCGCGACTGGGCGGGATCCTGCAGGGCGATGGGCTCATCGGCCAGCAGCACCCGCGGCTCGCCGGCCAGGGCCACGGCCAGGACCAGCCGCTGCTTCTGGCCCGCGGAAAGAAGGCGTGGGTCATCCTCCTGCCGCCCCGGCAACCCGATGCCCGCCAGCAGTTCCGCCACCGGCGCGTCGGGCCGCCCCAAGGTCAGTTCGCGGGCCACGGTGGCGGCGACAAGCTGGTCGTCCGGATCCTGGAACATGATGGCGGAGGACTCCCGCAGGGGGCTTTCCTCGGCGGCCAGATGCTTCAGCAGGCTGCTCTTGCCCGAGCCGTTGCCGCCCAGAACAGCCAGCCAGCCGCCCCGGGGAATGCGCAGGTGGATGTCCCGCAGAATGGGCCGCAGCCCGTCCGGGGTCCGGCGGGTCAGCGACCAGCCCGGCAGATCCAGCAGCAGACCCGGGTCAGCCTCCATGGCGCAGGGCTTTCAGGTTGCGGCGGGCGGTTTCCGCCCAGCTGGAAGCCTTGTCCAGGGTCAGGTAACGCTTCCAGGCGGCGATGGCCTCGGCCGTGCGGCCATCCTCCTGCCGACAGCGGGCCAAGCTGAAGACGGCGCGCTTGTGCCGCGGGTCCTCCTTCAGGACGGCCTCGAAGGCCCGGGCCGCCTCGGCGAACCGGGTCATGGAAAAAAGGGAGTGCCCCCGGGCGTACTGGAAATCGATGTTGGTGGGATCGGTGGCGCAGATGCGGTCCAGAATCTCCACCGCCTCGGCCTGCCGCCCCCGGCGCGACAGCACCAGAGCCAGGTTGTAACTGCTGGAGGGCATATCCGGCCAGGTCTCCAGGGCCAGGCGGAACTGCTTCTCGGCCTGGGCCAGGCGATCCTGCTGCATCCGCTCCACGCCCCGGTTGTAGGCTTCCAGGGCCACGGCCCGCCGGCGGGCATCCTGGTATTCCCCCCGCCCGAATTCCAAGACCAGCACGCTACCCGGCAGGATGCGGGCAGGGTCGCTGATCCCGTTGCTCCGGGCGATGCGGTCGGCCAGGGCCGGATCCCCGTAATAGTTTTCGGCGATGCGGCTCAGGGTCTCGCCGGCGGCCACCGTGTGGCGCACCGTGCGGGTCCCCGGGTCCGGCTGTCCGGTCGATCGCGTGTCGATCCGCTTGGCGCAACCCGCAGTCAGGATCAGGGCCAGCATCAGACCGGCCGTCAGCAGGAGCCCGGAACGCTTCGTCATCATCATCCTTCTCCCACCGGGGGCAACGCGCTTTCGTCGGGCACACGCGGATCCCCCGCGGCCGCGGCCTCTTCCAGGGTGGCGATCATGGCTTCGGGATCCTCGGTGCTGAAAAGACGCCGCCGCAAATGGGCCGCTCCCCGATACCCCTTGAAACACTTGGCGATGTGCTTGCGCACCACATAGCCGCCCGTCTTCTCGCCGCGCAGGGCCACCTCCAGGCGGATGTGGTCGATGGTCACGCGGCACATCTCGGCAAAATCGATGACCGGCGGCGGGACGCCCTCGTCCACCGCGCGCATCCGCGCGAAGATCCAGGGGTTGCCGATGGCCCCGCGCCCCACCATCACCCCGTGGCAGCGGGTGTGCCGCGTCATGCGCTCGTAGCCGGCGCCATCGACCACATCACCGTTGCCGATGACCGGGATGTCCAGGGCCTCCACCAGGTCGGCGATGTGGTCCCAGTTGGCCACGCCCGTGTACTTCTGGGCGCGGGTGCGGCCGTGCATGGTGACCCAGGGCACGCCCGCTTCCTGCAGCAACAGGCCCACTTCCCGGTAATTCACCGAGCCGTCATCCCAGCCGGTGCGGATCTTGGCGGTGACGGGCGCGTCGCTGGCGGCCATGACATCGCGCACGATTTTTTCCAACAGGGGAACATCCGCCAGCAGGGCACTGCCGCCGCACTTCTTGACCACCTTCTTGGCCGGGCAGCCGAAGTTCAGATCCAGCACGTCCTTGTGCTGCTTGTTCAGCAGGCGGGCGGCGGTGGCCATATGCTCGGGATCGGCGCCGAAGATCTGGATGCCGACGCGGCCCTCCTCCTGGCCGGTATCCACCAGACGCCAGGTGGCCTCGCTGTCGAACATCAGGCCCGAGGCGCTGGCGAATTCGCAGAAGCCCATGTCCACGCCGAAGGGGCGGCAGAGGTCGCGAAAGGGGCGGTCGGTCACCCCGGCCATGGGCGACAGCATGCGGCGCACGCCGGCCAGCCAGGGCACCCGTGCGTCGATGCGCACGGGCTTGCGCCCCAGGGGACCGGGTTCGGTCATCACAGGGGTCCGGGAGTGGGGCTGCGGCTGGGTTTCACTCAAGAATCGGCTCCTATCGGGTTCTGGGGCTGACCCGAATGATAAATCCCAAGCCCTGACCTTGGCAATATTGCTCCTTGGCCCCGCCGGGCCGGAGGCCTACCATCAGGGGTGTCCGCGACACCTCTAACCAGGCGGTGCCCCATGCCCGATACCCATCTCTGCCTTGTCAACAGCCTGCGCGCGTGGGGCGGGGCGGAGCTGTGGTTCCTGGACACGGCGGTGGGCCTGCGGGAGCGCGGGCACCGGGTCAGCCTGGTGGCCCAACCCGATTCGGCCCTGCGCCGGCGCGCCCTGGCCGCCGGCGTGCCCGTCCGGGCCATCCCCATCCGCTGCGACGCCGCCCCGTGGACCCTGGCCCGCCTAGGGGCCCACTTCCGGCGCGCCGGCGTGACCGCCGTGGTGGCCAACCTGACCAAGGACCTGAAGGCCGCCGCCGTGGCCGGCCGTCTGGCGGGTGTCCGCACCATCCTGGCCAGCCGTGAAAGCGATTTCCCCCTCAAGAACAAGCCCTACTACCGCTGGTATTTCACCCGCCTGGCCAGTGGGCTGCTGGTCAACTCCGAGGCCACCCGGCAGACGGTCCTGCAAAGCGCTCCCTGGCTGGCCGCGGAGCGGGTGCACCTGCTTTACAAGGGCATCGATCTGGAGAAATTCCGACCCCGGGAACAGGAGCAGGAACAGGAGCAAGACCAGGAGCAAGAGCAGAACGGCCGGGACCCCGGCCCGGTGGTCGGTTTCGCCGGGCAACTGATCCCCCGCAAGGGGCTGGCCACCCTCATGGACGCCTGGACCACCCTGACCCGAGAGCGCCCCACAGCCCGCCTGCGCCTGGCCGGTGCGGGCCCCCTGCGCCCGGACCTGGAGCGGTGGCGCGCCCAACTGCCCCAGCCCCACAAGGTGGAGCTTCCGGGGCAGGTCGAGGACATGCCCCGCTTCCTGCGGGGTTGCCGGCTGCTGGTCATGCCTTCGCTCAGCGAGGGGTTCGGGCTGGCCGCCGCCGAGGCCCTGGCCTGTGGCGTCCCCGTGGTGGCCACCCGCGCCAGCAGCCTGCCGGAAATCGTCCTGCACCGCCGGACGGGCCTGCTGGTCCCCGTGGACGACGCCCCGGCCCTGGCCGCGGCCATGCGTGAGCTGCTCGACGATCCCACCACCGCGCGCGCCCTGGGTGCGGCGGGACGCGCCCATGTGGCGCGAAATTTTTCTCGTGAACGAACCCTGGATCGGTTGGCCGCCCTGACGGGCCTGGCCCCGTCCCCCTCAACCGGCGAAAGGCCTTCCCCATGAAAAAACTGCAAGTGGCCAGCATCCAGAACAACCCCGTCTTCGGAGAAATCCGCCACAACCTGCACGACCTGTTGGGCCTGCTGCCGCCCCAATGCGATCTGGCCGTCCTGCCCGAACTGTGCGCCACCGGCTACCAGTTCCGCGACCGGGACGAGGTCATGGACCTGGCCGAGAGCCTGCTGCCCGATTCCGAGCCGGGCCCCATCACCACCCGCCTGCTGGAGGCCGCCCGCGCCACCGGCACCACCATCGTCGCGGGCGTGGCCGAACGGGACGGAGACAAGGCCTACAACAGCGCGCTGCTGGTGCGGCCCGACGGCAGCCGCGAGGTCTACCGCAAGCTGCATCTGTTCCTGGATGAGAAGCGCCTCTTCGATCCCGGCGATCGACCCCTGGAGGTTGTCGAGGCCTGCGGCGTGAAGCTGGGCATGATGGTGTGCTTCGACTGGATCTTCCCCGAGGTGGCCCGCACCCTGGCCCTGCGCGGCGCCCAGATCCTGGCCCACCCCTCCAACCTGGTGCTGCCCTTCGCGCCGGACGCCATGAAGACCCGCTGCCTGGAGAACCGCGTGTTCGCCCTGACGGCCAACCGGGTGGGACGGGAGTGCCGCACGGACACGCCCCTGGAGTTCATCGGCCTCAGCCAGGTGATGTCACCCCGGGGCCAGAGGCTGGCGTCCCTGGACCGGACCGAAACGGGTGCCGCGGTGGCCACCATCGAGCTGGCCCAGACCGACAAGAAGATCACGGCGGCCAACGATGTGTTCGCCGACCGCCGTCCGGAATTCTACTGGTAGCCGCCTACTGGTGGCTGTCTACTGGTGGCCGCTCAGATCCATGCCCTTGGGCACCACCACCACGCCTTCCCGGGAGATCTTGAACAGCCGGCCGTCCCGTTCCCGATCGAAACCGATGCGCATGCCTTCGGGAATGATCACATCCTTGTCCACGATGCAGCGCCGGAGCTGGGCGTGGCGGCCGATCTGCACATCGTCGAAAACGATGCTGTCCTCCACCCGGCAATGGGAATGGACCCGCACCCCGCGGCCGATGACCGAGCGGATCACCTTGCCGCCCGAAACGATGCTGCCGCTGCCGACGATGCTGTCCTCCACGATACCCGGCAGGGTGCCGTCCTCGGTGAAGCCGTCCACCGACTTGCAGGGCGGCAGCGGCGGCTGCCAGGCGCGGAAAAGCCATTTCTTGTCGTACAGATCGAAACGGGGCCGACGGTCCACCAGCTCCATGGTGGTCTCGAAGTAGCTGTCCAGGGTGCCGATGTCGCGCCAGTAGCAGCTCTCGCCGGTTTCCTCGTCCCGGAAGGGGAAGGCGTAGACCTCCTCCTTGGCCACCAGGGCGGGGATGATGTTCTTGCCGAAGTCGTTCTTGCTCTCGGGCCGGCGCGCGTCCGCGCTCAGCTCCTGCACCAGCCGGTCGGTGTCGAAGATATAGACGCCCATGTTCACCAGACAGTGGTCCGGATCGCCGGGGATGGTGGGCGGATCCGCGGGTTTCTCCTTGAAGTCCCGCACCCGCCAGTTCTCATCCACATCCAGGATGCCGAATTCCTCGGCGCCTTTGCGCGGCACCACGGCGCAGCTGAGGGTCATGCTGCCCGCGTGCCCGGCGTGGAAGCGCAACAGCCGGCCGTAATCCATACGGTAGATGTGGTCGCCCGAAAGGATGAGCACGTACTTGGGTTTGCGGTTTTCCAGGAGATAGACGTTCTGGTAGACGGCATCGGCGGTGCCTTCGTACCACTTCTGGCCGATGCGATGCTGCGGCGGGATGCGGTAGCAGAACTCGCCCGCCTCGTAGCTGAAGATATTCCAGCCCCGCTGCAGGTGCTTGTCCAGGCTGTAGCTCTTGTACTGGGTCAGCACATAGATCTGCCGCAGGCCGCTGTTGATGCAGTTGGAGAGGGTGAAATCGATGATACGATAGGCGCTGCCAAAGGGGACCGCCGGTTTGGAACGATCCTTGGTCAGGGGATAGAGCCGCTCCCCCTGACCGCCCGCCAGAACCAAAGCCAGGGTCTCACGCAGTAATTCCAAGGTGCCCACTGTGTCCTCCACCGGTTGGCCGGGACACCGATCTGGTCCCGAATAACCCTTGTGAGGCCCCTCGGGGCACCTTCATCCCGTCAGTTGCCGGCCGCCACCCGTTCGCTCAGGATGCGGTCCACCGTGCTGACAAGTTCGGTCACGTCCGAGGATTTGGTCACGTAGGCATCGGCCGCCCAGGTCAGGTAATTGTCCCGATAGCTGGAAAATGCCGTGTTGAGGACCACAGGCAGGCTGTTGTCCCGCTCCAGGATCCTCTGCAATGCCTCGATACCGTCCATCCCGGCCATCCGAATGTCAAGCACAACGAGGTCGGGTTTCATGGTTTCCACGTACTCCAGCCCCTGGGCGGCACTCTCGGCGGCCATGGTCTCGTGACCGGCGCGGCGCAGCTCCGTCTCGTACAGCAGCCTCAGATGGGGCTCGTCATCGACAATCAAAATGCGACTCATTTTCAGACCCTCCTTTGGGTCATGCCCTGATCATGCCGGGCTCAGGATTCGCCAAATAAGGCTTTCCTTAGTTACACCCTATCACAACCAGCGCGGCGATGCAACAGGCTGCCACTACTTGGGCAACGGCAGGATGAAATGGAACTCCGCTCCGCCTTCAGCCCTGTTTTCGGCCCCGCACACCCCTCCATGGGATTTGATGATCTGCGAACAGATGGTCAGCCCCAGACCAGAGCCGGTGGGCTTGGTGGAGAAGAAGGGCGAAAACAGCTTCTCCGCCTCACCAGCAAAACCCGGGCCACTGTCCCGCACGCCCACCCTGACACCGCCTTCAATCACGCGCGACACAATTTCCAGCACGCCGCCGGACGGCATCATCTGGATGGCATTCATCACGAAATTCTGGAGAACCTGTTGTATTTCACCAGGATGAGCGTTCACCACGGTGCCCCCCACCTGCAGGTCCAGCCGCGTCTCGATACCGCTTTTTTCCGCCTCCAGAGCGTACCCCTTGACCACCTCGTGTACCAACTCGTCCATGCGCAAGGGCTTGCGCATCTGCTTGCGGGGGCGGATGAAATCCAGCAGGTCGTGGATGATTCTCTCCATGCGGCTCACCTCGTCGGAGATGATCCGGGCGAACTCGCGATTGGGATCATCCTTGGCCAGGCCGCGCACCAGCGTGCGCGCGAATCCGCCAATGGCCACCAGCGGGTTGCGCAGTTCGTGGGCCACGATGGCGCTGGTCTCGCCCATGACGCTCAGGCGCTCCATGCGCAGCAGCGTGGTCTGGTCTTTTTTCTGCTGCTCGTGGGCCTTGCGCAGGTCGATCAGCCTCTTTTCCAGCTCCCGATACAGCCGGTTGTTCTCGATGGCCCCCGCGCTCTGGTTGGCGAACAGGAAGAGGAATTCCAGATCCAGATTCCGGATGGGCGCCCGGCTGATGGCGTTGTCCGCCACGATGACCCCCAGCGGGCCGCGCCGCGTGATCAACGGCGCCAGGGCGAACTCCCCGTAACCGAGACAGTCGCGCACCCAGCCGGCACCCTCGGGCGCCATGTCCGGCCTGATGTGCACCACCCGGCGCTCGATCATGCTCTTGATCAGCAGGTTCTCGCTCTCGTCCAGGCTGACCTGAAACCCCTGCACGATGTTGTTCACCTCCCGATCCGTGTCCTTGATGGAGGCATCGTAGCTGGTCATCATCTGGAAAAGATCCACCTCGCTGTCCGCCAGATCCATCCAGATACGGGCCGCTTCTTCGGCATTGCTGGGGCCGATGGCCAACTCGCCCCGCAACGTCAGGCTGCCCTCGTCCACCAGCAGCAGGAAGGCCCGGTTGAACCCCAGCCCCTGCCCCGAGGTGATGCAGATCAGCACCGCCTGCAACACCTGCTCCAGGTTCAGGTGAGAAGCGTACAGGGCCTCGCTCACCTGGTTGAGCAGGGACAGCTTGGCCATGCGCAGGACACGCTGCGCCTCGTCGGCCTCGTGCTGAGCCGGATCGCGCAACATCATCAGGCCGTACAGTTCCTCACCACCGCCCTCAGGGTCC